>JAFAYM010000141.1 GCA_019240395.1 Acidisphaera sp.
CGCGTGATCCTGACCGGCGAAAATCCCTTCATCCGGCTCAGTGCCGAGGACGGCGATCCCGTCACCACCAACGCCAGCTTCTGGCGTATCCTGTTCTGTCCGGTCGGGCCGGGGCACGTGCTCTATCTCCGGAGCGAGCTGACCGAGGATCGCTGGCGCATCTGGTCGGACAACATCGCCATGGCGCGTTGGCTGCAATCGACCGTGCAGGGAATGCTCAACGCCGAGCTCGCCGACGCGACCATCCCGGTCATCGAGGCGACATTCAGCCGGTCGGGGGACGCGCGCAGCTTCTGGACGGAAACCGCGAAGGCGCGCGACGTGGAGATCGCCCTGACGTGGTTCGAATTCGGCGAGCCGCTGCTCATCCACACCCAGCCGAATGCCGAGCCGGGGCGGCGGTACGGCGTGTGCACGGTGCTGGTGCCCGCGCTCGGCGCCCGCCTGTCACGCAACGGCGTGGAGGCCGCCGGCCGGCCGTGGCCGCGGGAGCGCGAAGGCCGCGCCTTCAGCACCTGCGCGCTGGCGTTTTCCGAAAGCTGGACGGAAGCCCGGTAGTCCGCAGATCACCAGGGGCCCGTCATCGCGAGGGGGCCCGTCATCGCGAGGGGGCCCGTCATCGCGAGGAGCGCAGCGACGTGGCGATCCAGAGCCGTCGCACGTGGCAGGCCCTTGGATCGCCGCGCCGCCGAGGGGCGGCTCGCGATGACAGCGGCGGCTATTCCGCGGCCATCGGCTGCGGCCGGCGGCGGAAGCGCTCCAACAGTCGGGTCCGCTCGGCGCCCGCCCTTCGCGCAACGGCGTGGAGGCCGCCGGCCGGCCATGGCCGCGAGAGCGCGAAGGCCGCGCCTTCAGCACCTGCGCGCTGGCGTTTTCCGAAAGCTGGACGGAAGCCCGGTAGTCCGCAGATCACCGGGGGCCCGTCATCGCGAGGAGCGCAGCGACGCGGCGATCCAGAGCCGCCGCCCGTGGCAGGCCCTTGGATCGCCGCGCCGCCCAGGGGCGGCTCGCGATGACAGCGGCGGCTATTCCGCGGCCATCAGCTGCGGCCGGCGGCGGAAGCGCTCCAGCAGCCGGGTCCGCTCGGCGGCCGCCTCGCGCATCGCTCGGCGCCCGCCTGTCGTGCAACGGCGTGGAGGCCGCCGGCCGGCCATGGCCGCGAGAGCGCGAAGGCCGCGCCTTCAGCACCTGCGCTCTGGCGTTTTCCGAAAGCTGGACGGAAGCCCGGTAGTCCGCAGATCACCAGGGGCCCCGTCATCGCGAGGAGCGCAGCGACGCGGCGATCCAGAGCCGCCGCCCGTGGCAGGCCCTTGGATCGCCGCGCCGCCGAGGGGCGGCTCGCGATGACAGCGGCGGCTATTCCGCGGCCATCAGCTGCGGCCGGCGGCGGAAGCGCTCCAGCAGCCGGGTCCGCTCGGCGGCCGCGTCGCGCATCGCTCGCTCCTTGACGTGGCCGAAGCCGAGGATGCGCGCCGGAATGGCGGCGAGCGCCGTCGCCAGGCCGCGGTTGTCCCGCGTCAGGCCGGACAGGATTTCCTCCACCAGTGCTTCGTATTCGGTGATGAGGGCGCGTTCCTGCTGGCGCTCCTCGGTGTGGCCGAAGGGATCGAGCGCCGTGCCGCGCAGGAACTTCAGGTGCTGCAACACCCGGAAGGCAGGCAGCATCCAGCCGCCGAAGGCGCGCTTCTGCAGATGCCCGGTGCGTGGATCGCGTTTCGCCAGGATCGGCGGCGCCAGGTGGAAGCGCAGCTTGTAGTCGCCCTCGAACTGCCGCTCGAGCGCCGCGCGATAGCCGGGGGCGGCGTAGAGCCGGGCCACCTCGTACTCGTCCTTATAGGCGAGCAGCTTGTAGTAGTTGCGCGCCACCGCATCGGTCAGCTTCAGGCCGCCGCCGAGCGGCATCTCGGCCGCGCGCACCCGCGCAACCAGCGCGCGGTAGCGGCGGGCGTAGGCGCGGTTCTGATAGGCGACGAGGTCGCCGGCGCGCCCCTCGATGAGTTCCTCGAGGGTCTGCGGCGCCGCGCGCTGCCGATCGAGCCCGGCGATGCCGGCGACCCGGGCGGGATCGACGGCGGTGCAGCGGCCCCAGCGGAACGCCGCCTGGTTCGCCTCGACGGCGGTGCCGTTCAGCTCGATGGCCTGCATCAGCGCCGCGTGGCCGATCGGGATCAGGCCGCGCTGCCAGGCGTAACCGAGCAGGAACAGGTTGGTGGCGATCGAATCACCGACCAGCGCGGTCGCCAGCGCCGTCGCGTCCAGCATGTCCGCGTGCCCCGGGCCGACCGCCTCGGCGATCGCCGCCTCGAGCCGCCCGATCGGCAGGCGCGCCGTGTGCTGCAGCACGAAGTCGGCGGTGATCGTTTCGTGCGTGTTGACGATGGCATGCGTGGCGCCGCGCGCTACCGCCGTCAGCGCCTCCCGTCCCGCCCCCACCACGAGGTCGCAGGCCAGCAGCAGATCCGCCCCGCCGGTGGTGACGCGCAGCGAGCGCAGCGCGTCCGCGTCGGCGGCGATCTTGATATGGCTCCAGACGCTGCCGCCCTTCTGTGCCATGCCCATCTGGTCGAGCACCGTGACGTGCTTGCCCTCGGCATGCGCGGCGACGCCGAGCAGCGCGCCGATGGTCACCACGCCGGTGCCGCCGACACCGGTGACCAGCAGATCGAAGGGCCGCTCCAGTCCGGGCAGCACCGGTTCCGGAAGTGCGGAAAAGCCTTCCGGCGCCGGCGGTCGCGGTCGGCGCGGCTTGCCGCCATGCACCGTGACGAAGCTCGGGCAGAACCCGTCGACGCAGGAGAAGTCCTTGTTGCAGCTGGACTGGTCGATCGCCCGCTTCAGCCCGTATTCGGTGTCCGCGGGCACCACGGACAGGCAGTTCGACGTGCGCGAACAGTCGCCGCAGCCCTCGCAGACGCGGGCGTTGATGAAGGCGCGCTTGGCCGGATCGGCCATCGTGCCGCGCTTGCGCCGCCGCCGCTTCTCCGACGCGCAGGTCTGGTCGTAGACGATCGCCGTGCAGCCCGCGATGTCGCGCAGCTCGCGCTCGGTGTCCTGCAGGCGGCTGCGATGGCGCACTTCCACGCCGGGGGCGAGATCGGTGACGCCGTCGTATTTCTCCGGCTCGTCGGTGACCACGACGACCCGCCGCACGCCCAGCGCGGCGAGCTGGCGGGTGATCTGCGGCACGTCGGGCGCGCCCTCAACGGGCTGGCCGCCGGTCATCGCCACGGCGTCGTTGAACAGCAGCTTGTAGGTGATGTTGACGCCCGAATTGGCGGCGGCACGGATCGCCAGCATGCCGGAGTGGTTGTAGGTGCCGTCGCCGATATTGGCGAAGACGTGGCGCTCCTCGGTGAACGGCGCCTGGCCGATCCAGGCCATGCCCTCGCCGCCCATCTGCGAGAACGTCGCGGTATTGCGGTCCATCGACTGCGCCATGTAGTGGCAGCCGATACCGGCCAGCGCGCGGCTGCCGTCGATCACCTTCGTCGAGGTGTTGTGCGGGCAGCCCGAGCAGAAATACGGCCGCCGCTCGGCCCCGGTTTCGAAGCTTTGCAGCGCCCTGCTCTGGCTCTCGAGAAAGGCGACGCGCTCGCGCATCGCGGCATCGTCGCGGAAACGCCCGATGCGAGCGGCCAGCGCCACGGCGATTTCCCCGGCCGACAGCTCGCTGTCCGGCTTCAGCAGCCGGGCGCCGGTCTCGTCGCGCTTGCCGACGATCCGCGGCCGGTTCGGAAGATCATAGAGGATCTGCTTCAGCTGGCTCTCGATGAGCGGCTGCTTCTCCTCGACGACGACGATCTCCTCGAGGCCGCGCGCGAAGCTTCGAACGATGCCGGGCTCGATCGGCCAGACCAGCGCCAGTTTCAGCAGGCGCACGCCAACTGCCTCGGCCCGCTCCTCGGGCAAGCCGAGATCGGCGAGCGCCTGGCGGACGTCCTGGTAGGATTTTCCGGAGGTGACGATGCCGAGCCGCGCCCCGCCGCTGCCGAAGACGATGCGGTCGAGCCGGTTCGCCTGCACATAGGCGTGCACCGCCGGCAACGCGTAATCGTTGATCCGCCGCTCCTGGTCGAGCGGCGCATCCGGCCAGCGGATGCCGAGCCCGCCCGGCGCCTGGCGCCGGCCTTCGGGGTAGCGCGGCGTGAACTCGTTGATGTCGAAGCGGATCGATGTCGAGCTGTCGACCGTGTCGGCAACCAGCTTGAAGCCGGTATAGAGCGAGCTGTAGCGCGACATCGCCCAGCCGTGCAGGCCGAGCTCCAGGATGTCCTGCACGCTGGCGGGCGCCAGTACCGGGACCAGCGCGGCGAGCAGCGCATACTCGCTCTGCGTCGGCACCGTCGAGGATTTGCAGGCGGGATCGTCGCCGGCGAGCAGCAGCACGCCCCCATGCGGCGAGACGCCGGCGAAATTGGCGTGCTTGAACACGTCGCCGCAGCGATCGACGCCGGGCCCCTTGCCGTACCAGAAGGCGAACACCCCGTCATGCCTGGCGCCGGATGTGAGGCTGACCTGCTGGGTGCCCCAGACCGCCGTCGCCCCCGCCTCCTCGTTCAGCCCGGGCTGGAAGACGATGCCCTCGGCCTGGAGGTGCTCGCGCGCCTGCCAGAGCTGGATGTCGACCGTGCCGAGCGGCGAGCCGCGATAGCCCGATATGAAGCCGGCGGTGTTCAGCCCGTCGCGACGGTCGAGCCGGCGCTGCAACAGCGGCAGGCGGACGATGGCCTGGGTGCCGGTCAGATACACCCGATCGACGTCGACGGCATATTTGTCGTCGAGCGACACTGCCGTGTGCTTCATCGCCGCGCCTCCGAGCCGATCTCCCCGGGTTAATATGGCACCCGTCGTGGCCACCCCAAGCGGCTTCCCGGTGCCGGCGAAAATCGCAGCTTCCAGGCAGCTTGCGGCGTGAGGAAAACGCCGGAGCCGAGGCGGCGGGTTCCTGCCGCGTAATTTTGTTTCGCGCGATCCTGCTGCGCCGCACAAGCGGTTCGGCTTGCCCTCGCCGGCCCGATCCTGTCACCTCCTCGCCCGGGGATCAGGAGAGAATCATGGCGGGGGAGAGCGGCGACATCCTGCCCAGCTATGTGCATGGCGCTTCCGCGACCCGCCTGCTCGGGGAGACGATCGGGGCGCATTTCGACCGGGCGGTGGCGCGCTGGGCCGAGCGCGACGCCCTGATCGTACGCCACCAGGATGTCCGCTGGAGCTACGCCGAGCTGCGGCGGCGTGTCGACGCGGTGGCGGCCGGACTGCTGGCGCTCGGCTTCGGCCGCGGCGATCCGATCGGCATCTGGTCGCCCAACAACGCGGAATGGGCGCTGCTGCAGTTCGCCACCGCCAAGGCCGGGATGATCCTGGTCACCATCAACCCCGCCTACCGGCTCACGGAACTGGAATACGCGCTCAAC
Organism: Acidisphaera sp.; assembly: GCA_019240395.1. GTDB lineage: Bacteria > Pseudomonadota > Alphaproteobacteria > Acetobacterales > Acetobacteraceae > JAFAYA01. The sequence continues at coordinate 5,415 of JAFAYM010000141.1, forward strand.
CTGTCGCGCTGCAAAGGCTTGGTGCTCGCCCGCAGCTTCAGGAGCAGCAACTATGTCGGCATGCTGCGCGAGCTTGCACCGGAGCTCGACGATGCGGGAGAGGAGTTGCACGCGGCGCGGCTGCCGCATCTGCGACGGGCGATCGTCATCGCCGAGGCGGCGGAGCCCGGCTTCCTGCGCTTCGCCGATATCGCCGCCGGCGCCACCGCCACCGCGGCGGCGCGACTGGCGAGCCTCGGGGAAAGCCTGCAATTCGACGATCCCATCAACGTGCAATTCACCTCGGGCACCACGGGGTTCCCGAAGGGCGCCACCCTGTCGCACCACAACATCCTCAACAACGGCTTCTTCACGGGGGAGGCGATCCGGCTCACCGAGCACGACCGGCTGTGCATCCCGGTGCCGCTCTATCATTGCTTCGGCATGGTCATGGGCAATCTCGGCTGCATCACCCATGGCGCTGCGATGGTGTATCCGAGCGAGGGTTTCGACCCCCTCGCCGTGCTGCAGACCGTCGCCGAGGAACGCTGCACCGCGGTCTACGGCGTGCCGACGATGTTCATCGCGGAACTCGATCATTCCGACTTTTCCGCCTACGACGTGTCATCGCTGCGCACCGGCATCATGGCCGGCGCCCCCTGTCCCATCGAGGTGATGCGCCGGGTGATGGAACGGATGCATCTGCGCGAGATCACCATCGCCTACGGCATGACGGAGACCAGCCCGGTCAGCTTCCAGAGCGCCGTCGACGATCCGGTGGAGCGGCGCGTCTCGACGGTCGGGCGGGTGCACCCGCACACCGAGGTGAAGATCATCGACAGCGAGGGCCGCATCGTGCCGCGCGGCGTCACCGGCGAGCTGTGCACCCGCGGCTACTCGGTGATGCTCGGCTATTGGGACGAGGAAGCAAAGACCCGCGAGGTGCTCGATGCCGCGGGGTGGATGCATACCGGCGACCTGGCGACGATCGACGCCGAGGGCTACTGCGCGATCGTCGGGCGGATCAAGGACCTGGTGATCCGCGGCGGCGAAAACGTCTATCCCCGCGAGGTCGAGGAGTTCCTGTATCGCCACCCCAAGGTGCAGGCGGCACAGGTGGTCGGCGTGCCCGATGCGCGCTACGGCGAGGAGCTGTGCGCCTGGCTGCGGCTGATGCCGGGCGAGAGCGCCGAGGAGGAGGAGATCCGGGCCTTCTGCCGCGGCCAGATCGCGCATCAGAAGATTCCCCGCTACATCCGTTTCGTGGACGAGTTCCCGATGACCGTCACCGGCAAGGTGCAGAAATTCATCATCCGGCGGCGGATGATGGAGGAGCTGGGCCTGCAGGAGAGCGGTCCGGCGGCCTCGGCGGAGGGCTGATCCCTTGCCGGGAGGCGAGCCGGAGCCGCCGAGGGCGCCACGCAGGCCGGACGGCTCACTGCCGATGCAGCGGCTCGGGGTGCCCCGCCTCGCCTGGAGCGATCTCTATTTCTACATGCTGGTGCAGCCCTGGAGCCTGTTCTTCGGCATCCTGATCGGCTGCTACCTGCTGGCCAATTGCGGCTTCGCGCTGCTCTATCTGCTGCAGCCCGGCGGTATCGAGGGGGCACAGCCGGGATACTGGCCGGACGCCTTCTTCTTCAGCATCGAGACGATGGCGACCGTCGGCTACGGCGTCATGCACCCGGTGACGCTCTACACCCACATCCTGGTCGTCCTGGAGATCCTGTTCGGGGTGCTGGCGGTGCCGGTGCTGACCGGGCTGACGATCCTGAAATTCGCCCGCCCGACGGCACGCGTGCTGTTCAGCCGCGACGTGGTGATCGCGCCGTTCGATGGCGTGCCGACCTTGATGTTCCGCGCCGCCAACATCCGCTCGAACACGATCATCGAGGCGCGGATGAAGGTGACCCTGCTGCGGCGGGAAACCACGCTGGAGGGCCACCAGATCCGCCGGCTCGTCGACCTGCCCCTGCTGCGCGACACCAATCCCATGTTCATGCTGACCTGGACGGTGATGCACAGGATCGACGAGGAAAGCCCGCTGTATGGCGTGAGCCCGCAGGATTGCCGTGCGCAGGACGTGCAGATCCTGGCCGTGATGACCGGGCTGGACGCGACGTCGTCCTCCATGGTGCATGCGCGCCACGCCTATGAGGCGGGCACGCTGAAGTTCAACCGGATGCACCAGGACATCGTCACGACGATGCCGGACGGCACCGTCCGGATCGACTATGACCGCTTCCATGACACGCGGGCGATAGAAGAAGGCGAGGGGGCTTCGCCCCCTCGACCCCCACCAAAGGCAATGCCTTTGGAAACCGTTACTTAAGTCATGGGGTCTGGCGGCCGCTGCCCCCAGCGGGTCCCATGCTTCAGCTTTGGGGCGGAGCCCTCGCCTTACTTGCCTGCCAGCGCGTCCAGGAACGCCGGCACCCGGGCCAGCGCGTCGGCCCGCGCCGCCGGATCGGTGCCGGCGTGCGCCACGCCGCTGCCCTCCGCGGTGTAGGCGAGGCCGCGGCGGACGGTGACCGTGCGGTCCGGCGCATCGAAATCGTGATAGGCCCCGGGATAGGTGACCAGGGTGATGCGTCCGGGAAAGCGCGCGGCCAGGTCGCGACAGGGAGCGGCGGGGGTCCAGTCGTCGCTTTCGCCGATCAGGATGAGCAGCGGCGCCGCCGGGGCCCAACTCGCGTTCTTCAGGGCGTCGCGGCACCCCGGATAGAAGCCGATGAGGCCGCGCAGCAGCCCCGGCTCGAGGTCCGGGCTGGTGCGGCCGGCCGCCAGCACGGTGCTGGCGCCGTTCGACCAGCCGAGCAGCACGACGCCGCCGGGCGGCGTGCCGGAGCGCGCCATCAGCCATCGCGCGGCGCTCAGCGCGTCCTGCCGGCGCTGCCGGGACGCGGTGATCCGGCGGTCCGTGTTGCGGCATTGCGACCCGAGCCCACGTGGCCCGAAGCTGTCGGGCAGCAGCACGATGTGTCCCTGCCCTGCCAGGGTGGTCGCCCACTGGTCGTCGCGGGCCGGGAAGGGTCCGCCACAGCCGTGCAGCGCCACCACCGCCGGCGCCCGGACCGCGCCTTGCGGCATGACCAGCCTGGCCGACAGGACGGCGCCGTCGGTCGCCGGGATCTGCACGGTTTCGCCGAGAGCGGGCCCGCAGCACAGGCCGATCGCGGCCAGGAGGAGGATGAGGCGCATCCCGCGACACTACACCGGTGCACGACGCTTGGCAGCGGGTCCCGCGCCGGCCTATGCACTCCGGCGGAACACCGCAAGGAGCCTGGTCATGATCGTCGGCCGCTTTCCCGCGACCCGGATGCGGCGCAACCGGCACGACGCATGGACGCGACGGCTGGTGGCGGAGAACCGGCTCTCCGTCGACGACCTGATCTGGCCGGTCTTCATCATCGAGGGCGAGAAGACCACGACCAAGGTCGCCTCGATGCCCGGGGTCGAGCGGGTGACGCTCGACCGCCTGGCGGCGCATGTCGAGCCGGTGGCGCGGCTGGGCATTCCGGCGATGGCGCTGTTTCCGGCGACGCCGCGTGAGCGCAAAGACGCCGAGGGCAGCGAGGCGGTGCGGCCCGACAACCTGATCTGCCGTGCCGCCCGCCTGCTCCGCCAGGAGTTTCCCGACCTCGGCCTCATCGGCGATGTCGCCCTCGATCCCTATACCGATCACGGGCATGACGGCGTGCTGCGCGACGGCTACGTCGCCAACGACGAGACGGTGGAGATCCTCACGCGGCAGGCGCTGCTGCAGGCGCGGGCCGGCATCGACGTGATCGCGCCGTCCGACATGATGGACGGGCGCGTGGCGGCGATCCGCGCCGCGCTGGACGGCGAGGGCATGATCCACACCCGCATCATGAGCTACGCCGCGAAATACGCCTCGGCGTTCTACAGCCCGTTCCGCGACGCGCTGGGTTCGTCGCTGAAGGGCGGCGACAAGAAGACCTATCAGATGGACCCGGCGAATGCCGAGGAGGCGCTGCACGAGGTCGCCATGGATCTGCAGGAGGGCGCGGACATGGTGATGGTGAAGCCCGGGCTGCCGTATCTGGACATCGTCCGGCGGGTGCGCGAGCGGTTCGCCGTGCCGACCTACGCCTACCAGGTGTCGGGCGAATACGCCATGATCATGGCGGCGGTGGGCAATGGCTGGCTCGACCACGACCGGGCGATGATGGAGAGCCTCATCGCCTTCAAGCGGGCCGGTGCGCACGGTGTGCTCACCTATTTCGCGCCGGCGGCAGCGAGGCTGCTGGCGGCGTGACCGATTTTCTCCCGCGGCTGCTGCGGCTCTACCGCGATCACGAGGGGATCGAGATCTGCTCGGGGCTCAACCCCTATCACTTCAACAATGCGAAGGACGCTTCCTTCACATTTTATCTCCGCAACGGCGAGAGCCTGACGCCGCATCTGGGCATCAGCCTGTGGGAGACGCTGGTGCTCGAGCGCTTCTGCCAGGCCTTGCAGCCGAGCTCCATCTATGTCGTCGGCAACGGGCTGGGCTGGAGCGCGCTGGCCCTGGCGCTGATCAATCCCCAGGCCAGCGTCGTCGCCATCGACCCGGAGTCGGGCATCGAGATGACCAACCGCATCGCTTTCCGGGAAGGCCTGCGCTGCATGGTGGCGCCGGGCTTCTCGCCCGCCGACAACGAGCGGGTGATCCGGCAGTATTGTGCGCGCACGCCCGACCTGCTGCTGATCGACGGCGTGCACGACAACGCGGCGGTGGTCGCCGATTTCACGTCGCTGTGCGGATTGTGCGGCAATCGGGCCACCTATTTCTTCCATGACGTCGTCAATTTCGATCTGCATGACGGCCTCGCCGCGATCAGCCGGATGGTGCGGCCGCACGGCATGTCGGCGGCGCTGCTCGGCGTCACCCCCTCAGGCATGGCGACCGTCTATCCGTCGCAGGCGCCGGCGGCGTTCACCGATCTACTGGGGGTCTTTGGCGGCTCCGTCCCCGGGATCGCCTATGTCGCGCGCGCGGTCGGGGTGGCTCCGTTCCGCCGGTTCGACGAGGAATAGGCGGGTCCTCCATTCCTGTTGCAGGACCCGCGAGCGGAATCGCGGAAAAATACGGTCGAGGCTCCTCTGAGCCTATTGCTTCGGCAGCGGAATGGGCAGCTCCGGCGAAGGCCGGATGGCGCCGTCGAGCAGTTGCTGGGCGGCGCCGGCCAGGCGGAGATACCAGTCGCTCGGCAGCCGGCAGCCGTCGGCATCCAAGGTCAGGAAGCTGGCTTCGGCGGGACTCTGGGCGTGGCTCGGCAGCATCTTGAACATCGCCGTGCCTTCGTCGACCTCGTCGAACATGGCGCCGAACAGCATGGTCACGCCGGCGGCCACCGCGTCGGACACCTGGTGCCAGTAGAAGCGCCCGCAGCGTCGCGGGATTTCGTTGATCCGCGCGTGCTTTGCCGGCTCGCGCAGATCCATCAGGTTCTTCCAGGAGAACCCGGGAAACACCACCGGCATGTAGTCGATGCCGAGGCGACGGGTTTCCAGCAGGTCGGGGCGGATGCGCTCCCGCAGGAAATTGTCGGCGCCGGCATCGTCGCCGAACCGTCCGACCGCCCATGGACTGATGATATCGAGGGAGCGGTACACCGCTCCCCAGGCCGGATCGGGGTCGGCATCGGCGCTGTCGGTGCGCCATCCCGCGGGAACCCCGCCCAGCAAGGTGACGCCGCCACGCGGCGCGCCCTCCGCGCGCAGCGCCGCCATCAGCCGCGCCGCCGCCTCCGGCCGCAGCTCGCGGCCACCGAAGCCGAGGCCCCAGACGCCGAGCACCGGGCGTCCGCGATGCCGCGCATAGGCCGGGCTGCCGGTCAGGCCGCCGTTCTGCAGGCGCTGCCAGTCCGCTGCGACGAGAGCGAGGTCCGTCGACTGCATGCCGGAGAGGTCGTACTCGACGAAGAACAGCCGGCCTTCCGCCTCGGCGGCCTGGCGGACATTGTCGAGCACCTGATCGACAGCACTGCGCGAAGCCGGATCCTCGATCGCCACGCCGAACCGGCCGACAGCCACCCCGTCGATGCCGTATTGCCGCATCCAGGCGAAGTGCCGCCGCACGGTTGCCGGGTCGCGCGAGGAGAAGACGAAGATGGGCTTGTGGTCGGCGGTGAACAGGCCGGTGTCGCAGCGTTCCTCCGGCGACAGCTCGCTGACGTCGGGCAGCATGTCGATCGTCGGGGTGTGGCCGTCGAACCAATGGTTCCAGCCGGCGCCGGCGCCGTCCTTCGGGCAGCCGAACCAGCCCTGGTAACCCATGACGAGCTTGTGGGAGAGCGTCGAGCGATCGACGGCTTGCTGCGCGCGCGCGACGGGAACGGCGATCAGCAGAGCGAGCGCGCAGGCCGCTGCACGGCGGCAAAGCGTCGCTCCGATCACCCGCCAGCCGTGGCGGAGGTCACGCGACGAAGCAGCTGAAATACTCCCGCAGAACGGCGGCGGTGTAGTCCAGGGCCGCCTCCCGGGTGAGAAATCTTTCATGGAACTGTCTTCCCTCATCCGCGACGTGGCGGAAATAGCCGGGGTGAGCCAACTCCAGCCGCACCAGCGCAAGCACCTCCTCGTCGGTGCCGACCGGGATGAAATGCCGCCAGGGCACCATCTCGCTGAAATAGAACAGCCGGTGCGGCGAGTCGTATTTCACCAGCGCGCTGTTGCTCTTGAGACTGAGCGCCACCCGTGAGCAGGTCGCGCCGTTGCCGTCCATGGACAGCAGCAGCCGCGACCCCTCCTGGTCGGTCCAGCTCATCGGCCCGACGCCGAAGCCCATTTCCCGGAGTTCGTCGGCAGCCTCGGGGGTCACGCACTGCACGATGTTGGGCAGGCGGAACTCGACGAGAGGGCTATCCCTGAAGAACAGGGCGGAGCGGATGCGCTGGTTCTCCAGCCGTCGCAGCGATTCGACGGTATGCATCGATCCTGTGGTGGAGCCGACGAAGACCGCTTGGGCAGCCTTGTCTTCATAGGCGAGATCATCCCGGTGGTTCTCGAAGAAGTTTCCCGCCAGCAGATCCATGTCCGGCAGGAGGATGCTGCTGCTGCCTCTGGTGTTCTGGAAACCGAAGACGGGAACGCGCGGGTTCTCATGCGGCCCGTCGTGCATGTCCATGGCGAGCGTGCCGCGCAGGTCACTGCCGGTCCGGCTGACCACCTCCTTGAACCAGCCGAGATAGAGGCCCACGCGATAGGTGCCTTCGCTTCCCCCGTCCACCCCAGGCTTCTCCTCTGCCGACACGTCGCCATCGGAGAAGTGAAACAGGTAGACCGACTCATGCTGCGCCTTCAGATCGGCAAATTCCTGCGCCGCCGCTGGACGGTCGATGCCGCGATCCTTCCAGGCATGTGTCTGCGCGACGCACCAGGCCCGGATGGCCCTCTGAAGTTCATCGTCCATGCTCGGCTCCGGCGCCCCGGCTTGCAGGTCAGGCGGATCGCGCGGTGGCCAGCATGGTATCTTCGGCCAGCTCGACGATCGAAGCGTGCTGTTCGATGAACCGCCTGGATTCCGGCGTCACGCTCTCGGCCCGGGTCATCAGCAGCAAGTTGACGGTTTCGGTGTACCGGCCCTGTGCGACGTCCCCGAGCGCCTCGGTGATGCGGGCGAACTGCTCGGGCGACCAGGCCACCGCCAACGCGACGCGACGGTTCCGCTCCCCTAACGCCTCGAGCACCCGGCGCGGGGGCTCCGCCAGCAACAGAATTGCCGACGCTTCGGCAGGCGATGCCGCGGCGAACTGCTCCGATGCCATTCTCCGCGCGGCCGCTTCGAGCACGGAGCCGCCGCAGGAGATCACCAGGGTTGCCATGTCCCCGAGCTCCGACCTGAGCCGGACGATGACCGGCAGCGCATCGGCATCCTCGCCGATGTCGGCGAGCACCGTAACGTCCTGCCGGCCGGCAGCGAGGCGTCGCAATGAGGAAACGAGCGCCGGGGGCGGCATCGTCCCGCCGTCGGTTCCGGCCCGGTCGATCAACGCCGTGGGCACCCGCAAGCACCCTTCGGCGCGGAGCTGCGAGGCGAGATCCCCGAGCAGCGCCACCTCGGCTTCATGGCGTCCTTCGCCTTCCTCTCCGTCGCGATAGAGCATGATCGATTGCAGCGCGTAGCCGACCCGTCGCGGGTCGTCCCCCAGGCCGATTTCCCGCGGGCACACCGTATTCTCGAACGCCATGTCGAGGCGGACCAGACCTCCATTGTGGTCGGCGCCATCAGCCGCGATGATCGGCACGTCGATGATCAGCTCGCGCGGCTCGACGGGATCGAAGGTCCGGTCCGCGAGCACCCGCTCCGCAATCGAGGCACTGACGCGCACCGCTCCCCCGGCGACGTAGCCGGCGAGCCGGCAGCGCAGCCCGTCGCGGGATGTTGCAGGGAGCGGCAGGAGCAGCGAAGCGCTCGGACCGTCGCTCCAGATGAAGGATTGCTCGGGATAGCTCCACCCTCTCTCGAGCGCGAGCCTGCCGGCTCCGGTGATGGAGTAGGCGAAGCCCAGGGCGAACCCCGGAAAATCCTGCGGCGCCGCGCGATGCAGGCCGAACGCCTGCAGCAGGCGCTGCACGATCCAGGAATAGTCGTCGCCGCCCGGCCAGCGCAGCGATGCCGCATCGATCCGACGTCCCAGCAGGTTCGACAGCGCCTCCGCGGCCTTCGCCGGGCGGCGATGCAGCTCTTCAAGGGATACCGTGGGGTGGCGGGAAAAGACGCCATCGAGGTAGTCCAGCAGCCGCAACCGGAAGGACAGTGCGGGATCGGCGCTGCCGCCGATGGCCCCGAACAGATCCCGCAGCAGGACGACGCCCGGCCTCAGATAGATCAGTCGGAGCTTGCCGGGACTCTCCTCGCATTGGCGTGCGAGATGCAGGAGATTCTTGTGGGTGACCAGGATGTCGGGCTCATCCAGCGCGCCGACGAAATCGGCGAATGCCCCGTACTCCGCGATGTCGCGGTCGCCGCCCACCGCGGCATGGCGAAGCGCGGAACTCAGCGTCGACGCCGAGAACTCCTCGAGCGCCACCACGATCGTTGCCATCAGCCCTCCGCAACGCTTCTCGCGAGGCATATCTGCGGTCGCACCACCAGTGTCCTGCCCCTGAAGTTCGCTGTCCGTCGCAGCGAGCGGAAGGGATGAGCAGGCCAGTGAAACCAAAGCCTAGTGTCACGATCCGAAGGGCGTCGTGAGAGCGACGCATCTCGCAATCGGGACACTAGACGGCCAGGGTGCATTCCGCCATTGCCGCCAGCCCTTGCTCCATCGCGCGATCGAAGCTGTGGGCCATGGCGAAGCTCTGGCCCCGCTCGGCGATCGTCTGCGCCGCATCGTCGTTGTCGAAGCACCACTCCAGCTTCTCCGTCAGGTCCGACAGGTCGGGCTGCACCGGCACGAAATGCTCCCACGGAGCGATGCCGCCGTAGAACCACTGCTCGTACGCCGTTCCGACCTTCAGCACGCAGCGCCCCATCAGCAGCTTGTCGAAGAAGCCCCAGGCGTTGGCGACGCCGTCGATGTCGATCAGGAAGCGGTACTGCGCGTGATCGAGCATCGGTATCTTCGGCCGCAGGATGCCCCAGGCCGCGTATTGCGCGCGGGCTTCCTCCGGGCTGCGCACGCCGCCCCATGGCGACATAACCGCGGCATCGGCGCGCGGTTCGGCCCGCAGCGCGAGGCACATCGCGACCCGGGGGATCTGCTCGAGCTCGGTGATCGGCTCGCCGGCGAATGTGCTGCTGTCATGCGTCGCCGTGCCGCGCCAGAACACCATGTCGCGGCACTCCTCCCAGCGCGGCAGCTCGCCGGCCCGCACCCGGGCGCGGGTGTGTTCGTAGCCGCGATGCTCGAAGAAATAGGTGTCGGGAATCAGCCGGACCGCCGGCGCCTCGCCAAGGCGCTTGCCGTAGGCGACGGAGCAGACATCGTGCAAGGCCCGGTCATCGTACTGCAGGAACAGCAATTCGGTGGCCGGGGGATGGCGCCTCTCCAGCTCCTCGAGCGCGTCCTGATAGCGCCCGGCGAGCGCCTGCATCATACGCATCGTCGGAAAGGTCCGCGCATTCATCACGGAATAGCGGGCCAGCACGAACCGCGTGTGCCGGCCCTCGCGGATCAGCGCCATGGTGCCGTAAGGGGACATGTCGGCGGCCATCTCACGCGTCCATCGAGATGGTTCGGGCCTCCCCCCTCGGGGGTCGGCACATCACACGATGCCCTTCTCCCGCAGGCTCCGCAGCGCCGCTGTATCGAGCCCGAGCAGAGAGCCGAGCACCGCATCGGTGTGCTCGCCGAGCAGCGGCGGCGGGATGCGGTAGTCGACCGGCGTTTCGGACAGGCGGACCGGGTTGGCGATCACCCGCACCCCCTCCGGGGTCGCGGAGTGCGGCATCTCCACCACCACGCCGCGTGCCTGCACCTGCGGATCGGCGAAGACTTCGGCTAGCGTGTTGATCGGTCCGCAGCCGATCTTCAGCGCCTCCAGCCGTTCCACCCACCACCCCGTCGGATGGCGTTGCATGACCGGGGTCAGGGTCTCGGTCACCAGCTTGCGGTTGCTGACGCGCGCGGCGTTGGTGGCGTAGCGCTCGTCCTGCAGCAGATGCGCGAGATCGAAATTCTCGCAGAAGCGCTTGAAGGTCGGGTCGTTGGCGACGGACAGCACGATATAGCCGTCGGCCGTAGGGAACACCTGGTAGGGCACGATGTTGGGATGCTGGTTGCCCAGCCGTGGCGGGTTTTCGCCGGTCGCGAGATAGTTCATCCCCTGGTTGGCGAGCCAGGCGACGTGCGTGTCGAGCATGCCGATATCGACCTGCTGGCCGTGCCCGGTGGCGTCGCGATGGCGCAGGGCGGCGAGGATGCCGATGCAGCCATAGAGCCCGGCGAACAGGTCGGCGACCGGCACGCCGACCTTCTGCGGCTGGCCCTCGGGCTCGCCGGTCAGGCTCATCACGCCGCCCATCGCCTGCACCAGGCTGTCATAGCCGGGGCGCGGCGCATACGGCCCGGTCTGGCCGAAGCCGGTTATCGAGCAGTAGACGAGGCGGGGAAACTGCTCGCGCAGCTGCTCGTAGCCGAGGCCGTACTTGGCCAGCGCGCCGACCTTGAAATTCTCCGCCAGGATGTCGCAGCTTGCGATCAGCCGCCGGGCGATCTCCTGGCCCTCGGGCTTGGCGATGTCGAGGGTGACGGAGCGCTTGTTGCGGTTCACGCCGACGAAATAGGCGCTCTCTTGCGTGCCGGGCATGAAGGGCGGGGCGAAGCCGCGGGTGTCGTCGCCCGAGCCCGGCTTCTCGATCTTGATGACGTCCGCACCCAGGTCGGCCAGCATCTGCACGCAGGTTGGTCCGGCGAGCACGCGGGTCAGGTCGAAGACGCGCAGGCCTTTCAGCGGCCCGCTCGGCTCGGGGGTTGCGGTCGCGCTCATCGGTGCCTTGTCCCCTTCTTGCTCGCCGGTGCGGCAGGGTCCATCTTCGAACACGGTTATAGGTCCCTTGTTCCGGGAGGCAAACCCATGCTCGACCGCCCGCATCCCACGCCGCAGGAGCCGAGCCTGGACGAGCGGGCGCTGGCCCGCGCGCTCTCCGGCCGGCACTTCATCGGCGGACGCTTCGTGCCGGCGCGCTCGGGCCGGAATTTTCCCGTGCACAACCCGGCGACCGGCGAGATGGTGGCCGAGGCCGCCGAGGGCGACGCCGCCGATGTCGACGCCGCAGTGCAGGACGCCGCCGGGGCGCAGAAGGAATGGGCGAAGCTGCCGGCCCGCAAGCGCGGCGCCATGGTCGCGAAATGCGCCGGAGTGCTGCGCGAGCATGTGGAGGAACTCGGCCGACTGATCGCTCTGGAGACTGGCAAGGCGCTGCGCACCGAGAGCCGGGTGGAGGCCAACACGGTCGCTGACATCCTGGAGTTCTACGGCGGCCTGGGCAGCGAGCTGAAGGGCGAGAGCGTGCCGTTCGCGCCGGGCGTGCTGTCGGTGACGGTGCGCGAGCCGCTCGGCGTGGTCGGCGCGATCATCCCGTGGAACGTGCCGATGTTGCTGATGGCGCTGAAGGTGGCGCCGGCGCTGGTGGCGGGGAACACGGTGGTGGTGAAATCGGCCGAGGAGGCTCCGCTCGCCGTGCTGCGCATCTGCGAGCTGATGAACCGCGTGCTGCCGCCGGGCTGCTTCAACCTGCTCTCCGGGTTCGGGCCGGAATGCGGCGCCCCGCTCGTGACGCATCCGAAGGTCCGCAAGGTGACGTTCACCGGCAGCGTCGAGGTCGGCCGCATCGTCTCCAAGGCGGCGGCCGAGAAGATCATCCCGGTGACGCTCGAGCTCGGCGGGAAGAGCCCGATGCTGGTGTTCGCGGATTGCGACTTCGAGAAGACGGTGATGGGCGCCATCACCTCCATGCGCTTCACCCGCCAGGGGCAGAGCTGCACGGCGGCGAGCCGCATCTATGTCGAGCGGCCGATCTTCGACCGGTTCGTCGACGCGCTGGCGGCGAAGGTGGACGCCATGGTGATGGGCGACCCGCTCGACGAGAAGACCGACATCGGCACGATCATCAGCCAGGGCCAGTTCGACAAGGTGCAAGGTTTCATCGAGGAGGGACGCGCCACGGCAGGCGCACAGGCGCGGGCCTGCAGCGCCATGCCGCAGGACCCGGCGCTGAAGAAGGGCCTGTTCATCCAACCGCACATCTTCACCGGCCTGGAGAACAGTTCACGCCTGGTGCAGGAGGAAATCTTCGGCCCGGTCACCTGCGTGTTCCCGTTCGACGACGCCGAGAGCGTGCTCGCTGCGGCAAATGACAGCGAATACGGGCTGGCGGCCTCGGTCTGGACCAACAATCTGAAGGTGGGGCTTGACCTGGCGCACCGGCTGGAGGCTGGACTGGTGCAGATCAACCAGAACCTGGTCGTGCAGGCGAACCTGTCCTATGGCGGCGTCAAGAGCTCCGGGCTGGGCAAGGAGGCGAGCCTGGAGGCCATGCTCGAGCACTTCATGCACAAGAAGACGATCATGGTGAATTATCAGTAGGGGCGCGTGATCGTCAGAGCACGGGAATGCGTCGTGCCGTCCCCGTGCTGTCCAGCACGGTGAGAGTGCCGGTCGGAGCGCCCGGGGCGCCCGGCGTGTAGGCGCCCAGCTTCGGCGGGGTGGCGAAGCTCACGCTGCCGGAAAAGTTGTGCGTCGAGCCCTGGTGCCGGATCGCCCCGAGCCACGGATCGAAGGTGTCGAGGGCGGCGTTGGTGTCGTTGCTGCTCGCCGTGCTGCCGCTGAACAGGCCGTAGGTGACGCCGGAGATCGTCGCGGCGTCGGCGGTCACCGGGCCGGCGATCAGCGTGCCGCTCGCCGCGGTCGGCACCCAGAAGACGACGCCGCCCGGCACCGCCGAGCCACTGAGCGTCAATGAACCGACCTTGTGGCGCAGTCCGCCGAGCTGCACCAGCCCGACGTCGGCGCCTTGCGTGGTGTGGCCGTTCGCCGTGACGGCATCGATCTCGCAATCGTTCGGCGGTGCCGCGCCCGGCTCGCCGCCGATGCGCACGACGCAGTCCCCGGCGGCGCTGCTGCCGCAATTCTCGAGATTGATGTCGCGCACGCGGTGGCGGCCTCCGGGGCCGGTGATGACGATGCCGCCGTTGCAGCCGCTGGCGAAGATGCCCTCGATGAGGCAGTCATAGTTGAAGCTGCCGGCGCTGAGCACGTTGACCATGACGGGGAGTCCGCCGCCATAGACCGCGACGTTGCGCGCGGTGCAGCGCCGGGTGGTGCGCGCGCCGCCGGAGGTGGAGGCGGCCGTGAACATGACGCCGGTGCTCGATCCGGGCGCCAGGGAGGCGACGCAATCCTCGACGGTGGCGTTCTCGATGCCGTCCCAGTGGTCATACGCGACATTGCCGTTGTTGGTCGCGACGCAATCGCGCACCATCGTATTCCTGGTGGCGAGCATGGCGGTGCCGTTGTTGCCGCCGTTGAACCAGCAGTGCTCGACGATGCAGTTCTGCGCCAGGCGGAAGGAGACCGCGTGGGTGCCGCCGTCGGTGAGCGCGCCGTAATCGAAGAAGATCCCGCAGACCCGGAGGTTCTGCGCGAGCGTGCCGCCATAGGCCGCATTGAAGCCGGCGTTATTGATGAAATTGAAGCCGTTGCCGTTGCCGACAGTGGTGAACCAGCGCGTGCCAAAGCCGGTGCCGAGGACCGCGGTGTTGCTCGGCTGGAGAATCGTCGCGTTGATCAGGTAGTTGCCGGGCGGGATAACCACCGCGCCGCCGGCCGCCGCGGTGAAGGCCACCTGCATGCTCGCCGTGCTGTCGGTCGCACCGGTCGGATCGCATCCCTTGTCGTCGACCGCATTGACGGAATGGGAAAACCGCTGCGTCAGGGTCGCGGCGCCGCCATTGGCGGTGACCAGGCTGCTGCCGAGATCCTGGCCGGCCGCCTTCGCCCGCACAGCAAGGCTCTGGGCCAGCGTCGGCCGGGTGCCGAAGGCGACGGCGATGGCTGCCGCCGCACCGGCCGGCGCCAGCAGGTTCCGGCGCCGCAGGTCCACCGAGTCGGCGCGGACCCCCGGGGCCGCGCGGCGACCGGCGGCTTCGCGGACCCGATCAAGGAGAGGAAAGCGCATCGGAATGTCCCCGGCTGATCCCAGCCGCCAGAGTTAGTGTCACTAACTGACCGGCACAAGCTCTCTTGTCGCGGCGGCGAGGAACGAACAGAACGGCGGCCAGTGACCCGCCACCTGATCCTGGATGTCTCGAGCCTGGCTCGATGGACCGGGCCGCCGGTCGGGATGATGCGGGTCGAGCACGAGCTGGCGTCGCTGGCCCGGCGCCGCCTGCCGCAGATCACCCTCTGCTTCTACGATCCCCGGGAGAATGCCTACCGCCCGCTGCAGCCGGAATGGGCGGGGCGGATCATCGGCTGGCAGGGTGCCATCGCCACCGCCGCCCTCGACGAGCGGCAATCGCGGCGGCGCCTCCTGCCCTCGCGCTACCCGATCGTCATGGCACTCGAGCGGCGACGGCTCACCGCCCGCTCGGCCCGGACGGCACGATGGATGGATCGGCTCCAGCGCCTGGTCCTGGCCCCCAGGGCGCACCAGTTCCCGCTCGCGGACAAGGCGGGAAACCGGCTCGCCCTGGTCCCTCCCGACCTTGCGCTGGGCAGCGCCATGCTCCTCGGGCCGGGCGACATCGTGCTCTCCGCCAGTTCGGACTGGCTATATCGCGACATCACGGCGCTGGGCCGGATCAAGCGGCAACGGGGCTTCCGACTTTGCGTGATCTGCAACGACATCATCCCGCTCAGCCATCCCGAGTTCTTCAGTGCGGCCGATGTCGCGGTGTTCAAGACCTTCTGGGATGCGATGTTCCCGCTCGCCGACCGCGTGCTGGCGATCTCACGCCAAACCGAGAGCGACGTGCTGGAGTACTGCGCGGGCAGCGGGCTCCGCCCCGGCGCGACGGCCGTGATCCCGATGGGATATCGCGCCGGGGATGACCTGTCGGCGGCACCGCTGCGCCCCGGACTGGAGCCCGGGCGCTACGCGCTCTTCGTCAGCACCATCGAGCCGCGCAAGAACCACGCCTTGCTGCTCCGGGTCTGGCGCCGCCTGCTGGCGGAAGGCGTGCCGCAGCGCCGCCGCTTCAAGCTGGTCTTCGTCGGACGGCCGGGCTGGATGGTGCAGCGGCTGCTGGCAGAGATCGCCGACACCGCGGCGTTCCAGGGCACGCTGCTGCACCTCGCCGATGTCGAGGACGCGGAACTTTCCACGCTGTACGCGCAGGCGGCGTTCTGCCTCTACCCCTCGCTGTACGAGGGGTTCGGCCTGCCGGTGATCGAGGCTTTTGCGCGGGGCAGGCCGGTGATTGCCTCGACCGGCGGGGCGCTGCCCGAGGCGGTGGGCGGCCTCTCGCCGTGCCTTGATCCCGGGGATGACGAGGCCTGGCTCGCGGCGATCCGGCGCTGGATCGAGCAGCCCAGAGTCCTCAGCGAGGCCGAGGCGCGGGTGCGCGCCGGGTTCGCCCGCCCCGACTGGGAGATTGCGGGGATGCGCATCTTCGAGGCCGCCGGGTTTTTCAGCGCGGCATCAGCAGCGTCCGGCCACGCAGCAGGAGCCGGCCTAGGCGGGTCCTGAGCCGCGCACCGCCTTGCCGCCGGGCCAGCGTGAGGGCGGCCTCCGCCGCCGTCCGGTTGCCCGCCGCCATCGCGTCCCGCGCCGCTCCGAGGGCACGGCCGGTGATTTCCGATCGCAGGCAAGCCTGCGTCATGCCGAGCCCGAGCAGGAAATCGGCGGTCGGCAAATCGATCCCATCCGCCGGATCGGCGAGCCCGGACCGTCGGCACCGCGCAGCCGCCAGCGCCGCCAGCTCGGACAATATCCGCTGCTCCAGCCCGTGCCAGGTGCATTGGCCGGGGTGGCGGCGATAGTCGAGCAGCGGCTCCCCGAGATTGCGCAGATCGTGGCGCTCCGAGAGGCGCAGCCACAGATCATAGTCCTCGCACATCGGGAAGGCGCGATAGCCGCCGGCTGCCAGCACCGCCTGGCGGCGCATGAGCACCGTCGGATGCGCCATGCAATTGGCGGTCTGCAACCTGGCGCGGATCGCCGCCGGGCTGATCGGCGGGCGGATGACGCCGAGCGGGGTTCCCGCGCCGTCGATGATCCGCCAGGCGCTGCCGATCGCCGCGGTGCCGGGATGCGCGGCCAATGCCGCGGTCTGCCGTCCCAGCCGCTCCGGCGCGGCGACATCGTCCGCGTCCATCCGGGCGATCAGCTCGGCGGAGGCGTCGGCGATCGCCCGATTGAGCGAGGCGACCAGACCGAGAGGGGGCTGCGTCATGACGCGGATCCGGCGATCCGCCGCGGCGGCCCGGGCGAGAATCGCCGGGGTGGCATCCTCCGATCCGTCGTCGACGATGACGAGTTCGAAATCCTCGAAGGTCTGCCGGCCGATGCTGGCGATCGCCTGGCCGACGAATTGCGCGCCGTTGCGCACCGGCAGCACGACGCTGACCGCCGCGGCCCGCCGCTTTGCCATGCCGCCGTTTTATCCCATCCTGCTGATATGTCCGAGCCCGCCAGCATCGTGACGGTCACGCGCAACGGCTATTTCTTCGTCCGCCTGCTGGTGGAGAAGGTGCGCGAGCTCGCGGCAGGGCGCGACTATGAAATCATCGCCGTCGATCGCGGCAGCAGCGACGGCACCCGCGACTGGCTGCGCGCGCAGCCCGACGTGCGGCTGATCGGCCTGCGGCAATGGCGGACCAGGGGGCACGGGCATGGCGAGGCGGCGGAGGCGGGGGTCAGGGCGGCACGGCACGAGCGGATCGTGCTGCTGGATTCCGATGCGCATCCGCTGGACCCAGCCTGGCTCGATGCCTGTATCGGCCGGCTCGATGCGCATCATCGCCTCGCCGGGGCCGTGTTCCGCGATCGCCACGCCGGCAATCCGCACGGCTGGTACGTGCACCCGCATTTCATGGCCTTCTTCAAGTCCGACCTCGGCCGTCTGATCGTGCTGCGCAAGCTGCGCGGCGATACCACGGATACCGGCGAGGAGGCGACGCTGCGGGTGCTTGCCGCGGGGAAAGGCGTCGTTGGCCATCCCATCGTGTTCTGCCCGCAGTTTGCGGTCGGCCATCCGCGCGTGCCGACCGCGGCCGGCGGCGTCTTTCACGCCTGGTATGTGTCGCGGCTCGAGCGCAACGAGGCGGAGGTTGCGCGCGAGACCGGCGGCGCGGTGACGCGCGCGCTCTATCTGGCGCCGCTGCAGGCGAAGCTGCGCTCTGCCTACGGCCTTGCTTACTGAGTGCAGAAGAAAGGCGAGGGCTCTGCCCTCGACCCGCTGGGGCCCGTCGGCCCCAGACCCCATGACTCAAGTAACGGTTTCCAAGAGCATTGCCTTTGGTGGGGGGCGAGGGGGGCAAAGCCCCCTCGCCTTTCTTGCTGAATGAAGATCGCCCTGACGGTGGACCGCTTCGATCCGCTGGGCGGCGGCCTCGAGAAATGGACCTTCGGCCTCGCCTCCCATCTGGCCGAAGCGGGCCACGAGATCCACGTCGTGACCTTCGCGACCGCCGACCACGCTCTGCCGCTCACCGTGCACGTCCTCACCGCCGCGCGCTCGCCGCTGCTTCGCGCCAGGCGCATCGAAGATCACCTCGCGAGGATTGCGCCCGATGTGGTGCACGACATCGGCGCCGCCTGGTCCGCGGACGTATTCCAGCCGCAGACCGGCTCCCTTCTGCTCAGTCTGGATCGCGAGATCGCTTCCTTCCCGCTGCGTCGCCGGCTGCGCGCCGCGCTCTCGCCGCGGATGATCCTGCGTCGCTCGCGCATGGATCGGCTGGAGCGCGGGCAGGCGCGCCGCGCGCGGCGGATCATTGCCGTCTCGCGGCTGGTCCGGGAGCTGCTCGCGGGACGCCACGGCGTCGCCCCCGACGCCATGCCCGTGATCCCGAACGGCGTCGACACCGACGCCTTCTCGCCGGTGCCGCGGCAGATCGGGCCGGCGGTCCATTTCCTGGCGAGCGCACAGAATTTTTGGCTGAAGGGCGCCGACACCGCCCTGCGCGCGCTGGCGCTGCTCGCCGGCGCCGGTCATGATGTTCGGCTGGCCATTGCGGGCGCGACCCCGGCCCCGCGGTGGCCGCGGCTCGCCGCGGAGCTCGGGATCGCCGGGCGGGTGCGCTTCTGCGGCCGCGTCGCCGACATGAAGCCGCTCTTCGCCGCCGCCGACGTATTTCTTCACCCCACGCGGTGGGACGCCTGCAGCCTCTCCACCCTGGAGGCGATGGCCAGCGGATTGCCGGTGATCACCACCTGCCGGGATGGCGCGAGCGAGCTCATCGAGCACGGACGCAGCGGCTTCGTGCTTGCCGACCCCGATGACGTCCACGCGCTGGCGGCGCACATGCGGGCGTTGCGGGACGCCGATCTGCGGCGGCGCCTCGGAGAGGCGGCGAGACAGGCGGCTCTGCGTCATCAACTCAAGCACAATTATCGCGCGGTGGAAGCGGTGCTGGTCGAGGCCGCGCGGGGCGCTCCGCCCGCGGGTTGAGCTTGCGGCGGGAGCGCCAGATGCCAGATACGAACCGGAGCGCAACCCGTGGGGCCGACTCGCCTTGAATGCTAGACCCTCGTGGATGATCCCAGCCGATTCCAGGGAAGCCTATGGCGAGCACTGACCTCTACGAAGCCCTCGGCGTGAAGCGCGACGCCAGCGCGGAGGAGATCCGCAAGGCCTACCGGAAGCTCGCCAAGAAGCACCACCCCGACCTGAATCCTGGCAACAAGGCGGCCGAAGATCGCTTCAAGGCAGTGGCGTCGGCCTACGACATTCTCTCGGACAGCGAGAAGCGGGGCCGCTACGACCGCGGCGAAATCGACGCCTCCGGGGAGGCGCGGCCGGAGCGGCCCTTCTATAAGGGCTATGCCGAACGCCCGGGCCGCGGCAAATATCAGACCGCTCAGCCGCCCGGCGCCGGCATGTCCGAAGAGGAACTGGGCGACATCTTCGCCGAATTCTTCACGGGATCGGCAGGGAGGTCCGGCCCCGAGATCCGTATGCGCGGCCGCGACCAGCACTACGCCCTTGAAGTCGACTTCCTCGACGCCGTCACCGGCGCCACGCGGCGGCTGACCCTGCCGGACGGCAAGAGCCTCGAGGTGCAGATCCCCCCCGGCATCGAATCGGGGCAGGTCCTCCGCCTCAAGGGCCAAGGCGGACCGGGGCGCAACGACGGCCCGGCCGGCGACGCCCTGATCGAGATCGCCGTGGCGCCGCACCCGCTGTTCCGGCGGGAGGGCGACGACCTCCACGTCGAGCTGCCGGTCAGCCTCGCCGAGGCGGTCCTCGGCGGCAAGATCACCGTCCCGACGCCGGCCGGCCCGGTCAGCATGACCGTCCCGCCGCGCTCGGACACCGGCACTCGGCTGCGCCTGCGCGGCCGCGGCATCCCCGCCCGTGCCGGGCGCCCCGCCGGCGACGAATACGTGACGCTCAAGGTGCTGCTCGGCAACGCGGACGAGGAGCTCGAGCGGTTCCTTCGGGAATGGTCGGCGAAACACCCGTTCAACCCGCGCCGTGGCCTGACGGAGGAGCCGTGATCACCACCGACAGGCTTTGCCGCGAAATCGCCGGCCTGCAGACCGCCGACCTGCTGCGCTGGATCGAGAATGCCTGGGTGCAGCCGGAGGGCGAGCCCGGCCGATATCTGTTCCAGCAGATCGACGTCGCGCGCGTGCGCCTGATCGTCGAGCTGCGCGACGAGCTGCGCGTCGACGAGGAGGTGCTTCCGGTCGTGCTGTCCCTGCTCGACCAGCTGCACGAGACGCGGCGGCAGATGCGCCGGCTGCACACCGCGATCAACGAAGCGGCACCGGAGGACGTGAAGCACCGCATTCTCGAGCGCCTGATCGGGGCGGCCAGGGAATTGCGGGGGGACCGCTAGCCTGCCCCAGGCCGAGTTCTCGACCGAGGCGTCCCCAACCGGGGCCGTCTTCCTGCGGCGACTGGGCCCCGGGCTGATCACCGGCGCCGCGGACGATGATCCCAGCGGCATCGCCACCTACAGCCAGATCGGCGCGCAATTCGGCTACGGCCTTGCCTGGACGATGCTGTTCAGCCTGCCGCTCATGGTGGTGATCCAGGAGATCAGCGCGCGCATCGGCTGCGTCACCGGATACGGCATCGCCTCGAACATCCGCCGGCACTATTCGCCCTGGCTGGTGTGCGGCGTCGTCATCGTGCTGTTCATCGCCAATACCATCAACCTGGCGGCGGATCTCGGCGCGATGGGCGCCGCGGTGCGCCTGCTGATCGGCGGCGATTCCCGGCTCTATACGATGCTGCTGGGCATGCTGTGCGTCGCGCTGGAGATCTTCATCCGCTACCGCACCTACGCCGGCCTGCTGAAATGGCTGACGCTGTCGCTGCTGGCCTATGTCGCCGTCGTCTTCACCGTCAGCATTCCCTGGGGCGCTGCCCTCCGGGCGATCGCCGTCCCGCATCTCGCCTTCAACGCCGAGACCGCCACCGCAGTGGTCGCGGTTCTCGGGACCACCATCAGCCCCTACCTTTTCTTCTGGCAGTCCTCGCAGGAGGTGGAAGAGCGGGCGCGGCGCGTCAGCAAGCCGCTCTGCATCACGCCGCGGCAAGCCGGCCCGGAACTGGCGCGCATCAGGGCCGACACCCTCGTCGGCATGACGGTTTCCAACGTGGTGGCGATCTTCATCATCTTCGCCGCCGCCGCCACCCTTCACGCCAGCGGGATCACCACCATCCAGACCTCCGCGCAGGCGGCCGAGGCGCTGCGCCCGATCGCCGGCGCGTTCGCCTTCGCAGTCTTCGCCGCCGGCATCGTCGGCACCGGCCTGCTCGCCGTGCCGGTGCTCGCGGGCTCCGCCGCCTACGCCGTCTGCGAGGCCTTCCGCTGGACACAGGGGCTCGACCGCCGGCTGCGGGAAGCCAAGGCGTTCTATGCGACGATCACCGTGGCGACCTTGCTCGGGGCCGTTCTGAACTTCACGGCGCTCGACCCGGTGAAGGCGCTTTACTGGGCCGCCGTGGTCAACGGCGTGCTGGCGGCCCCCGTCATGGCCGTGATGATGATCATCGCCGGCAATCCGCGGATCATGGGCCGGCTGACCCTGCCCTGGAGCATGACCGTGGTCGGCTGGCTCGCCACGGCAGTCATGCTGCTGGCGACGATCGGCTTCCTGTTGCTGTGACGGGGGACAAGGAGGGGGCATGACGACGGACGGCAATTCTCCGGGCGACGCAGCGCCGGAGCGCCAGCTCGCAGACTATCTCGGCTTCGCGCGCGCCCATGGCGCAACTTCCGACAGCCGGCAGTGGATCAGCGATCTCGAGGACATGCTGCGGGTGGCCTGGGTGCTGATGACCCCCGACCAGCTCGCCGCATTCCGCGGCCACCCCGACATCCTGGCCATCGAGGAGGCTGCCGGCGGCACCTCCGCGCCGCCGTGAACCGGCCGCCGGAGACTGCGCTCTACGCGCCGGTGAAGGCGTTCTTCGAGCGGCATGGCTACCGCGTGAAGGGCGAAATCCGCGGCTGCGACGTCGTCGCTGTGCATGATCACGACGGCCAGAAGATCGCCGTCATCGAATTGAAGCTCGGCTTCTCCCTGGACCTGGTCCTGCAAGGGGTCGATCGCTGCGCTCTCGCCGACGAGGTCTGGCTCGCCGTGAGAGCCGCGCGGGTGGCCCGCAAGCGCGATACGCGCATCGTCAAGCTCTGCCGGATGCTCGGCTTCGGCCTGCTGGCGATCAATCCGCGCACGAATGCTGTCGAGGTGCGCGCGGAGCCCGGACGCTATCGCGCGCGCGGCAATCTGCAGCGGCGTGTGCGTCTGCTCCGGGAATATCGGGACCGGCGGGGTGATCCGACGGCCGGCGGCGGCTCGCGCCAGCCCGTGATGACCGCCTACCGGCAGCGCGCGCTGGCCTGCGCCGCAGCTCTGGCGGACGGGCCCCGCCGCGTCCGCGATCTGGCCGCCGCGGTCCCCGACGCCGGGCTCATCCTGCTGCGCAACGTCTACGGCTGGTTCGAGCGCGAGCGCCGCGGAGTCTATCGGCTCCGCGCGGCCGGATACCGCGCTCTCAACGACGCAAGACAGAAAGGCGAGGGCTCCGCCCAATCCGCCGATCGATGGGACCCGACAAGGGCAATGCCCTTGCAACCCGTCACGTAAAAGCTCCGGGTCGTTTGCCCTCTGTTGAGGGTCTTGCTTCATAGTTCAGAAATGCAGGTCGCAGACCTCAACCGCCGAGTCTACGAGCGCCCGGGTGTGGCGCGCTACTACGCCGCGCAGGACGGGCTGCACGCCGCCGAGGTCGCCATCCTGCAGCGCTACGCCGGCGACATACGCGGGGGCAGCGTGCTCGACCTCGGGGTCGGAGGCGGACGGACGACGCCGCATCTGGCATCGCTCGCCCGCCGCTATGTCGGGGTCGATTTCAGCGCCGCCATGGTCGCCGCCTGCGGGCGGCGCTTCTCGCAGCACGAATTCCGCCAGGCCGACGTGCGCGACCTATCGGAGTTCCCGCCGCAAAGCTTCGATTTCGTGCTGTTCTCCTTCAGCGGCATCGATGCCCTGGATGATGCCGGACGCTCGCAGGCGCTGCGCGAGATCGCCCGCATCCTCAAGCCCGGCGGCGTGCTCGCATTCAGCAGCCACAACCTCCGCCACGCCGGGCAGGCCCGCTTCTTCCGCGAGATCTTCCGCGTGCCGGTCACCGTGCATCCCGGCCGCATCCTGCGTTCGCTGTTCCGCGTCTCCGTCAGGCTCTGCAATTACTGCGCGGGGCTGCTGCACAATCGCCGGGAGGCGCGCTACGCCTTGCTGCACGACCCCGGCAGCGATTTCGCGGCGCCGCATTACTACGTGGACATTCCGGAGCAGCGCCGGCAGCTTGCGAGGGCCGGTTTCACGGGGCCGACGCAGATCTTCGACGAGAGCGGCAACGAGGTCGGTCCCCGCGGCAACGACTGCTCGGCGACGCTGCACTACGTCACGCGGAAACCCTGATCGGCGACCGCCGGAGACGGCGGCGCCACCCCGTAGCGGTCGCGCAGGAACTCCAGGAACAGCGCGATGAAGCGCTGGCGCGCGGCGTGCCGGGCCAGCATGTGGTCGAGCCCCGGGACGATCGTTACCCTGACAGTGGGAAAAGCCCGGAGATCACGGCCGGAGGCGCCAAAATACTGCTCGAGTTCGTCGATGCCGGGGTCTTCCTGCCCCAGCACGACCGCAACCTGCACGCCCCGACGCGCCAGCGCGGCGAAGGCGCGTCCCGGCCGGGCGTGCCGCAGCGCCAGGCCGAGGCGCTCCGCGATCGGCAGCACCGGAGCCAGCGCCGCGCCGGCGAAGCGGCGCGTCAGGCGCCGCGCCAATGTCAGCAGAATGCCGCGAAAATTCACCTCGGCGCGGAGCAGCCGCCGCCACACGTCCCGCTGCTTCAGGCGGTCCCGGTAGAAGCGGGTGGACCGCATGGCCCGGCGCTGCGCCAGCTCGAGCGAGTCGCCGACCCGCCAGTGCAGGCGCGCCAGGTTCACCACCACCAACCCGCCGATCCGCGACTCCGCCACCGCCGCATGCAGGGCGTGGTAGCCGCCCGAACAGATGCCGGTGACGATGAACCGCCGGTAGCCGAGCCCCTGCAGCAGGTCGAGCGCCGCGGCGATCTCCGGCCCGCGATCGGTCTCGTAGAGATGGATGCGCGCGCCGGCCTCGGCCTCGCTGTCGCCGGCGCCCGAGAAATCCATGCGCAGCGAGGCGACCCCGCGTTGCGCGATGCGGCGCGCCAGGGTGACGCCGAGCCGGCCGATGCCGTAATGCGGATCGCCGCCGGTGTTGCAGATCACCACTGCCAGATCCGTCGTGCCGTGCTTCTCGCGATCGGCCGGCGGCTCGCAGAGCATGCCGAACAACCGCCGATCCTCGCCGAAACGGAACGGCCGCTCGATGGCGCCGGGCGGATGCAGCACGGCGAGGCTCGCCAGCAGCGCCGCCGACGGGGCGCGCGCCACGCGCCCGAGCGGCACCACGCCGACCAGCCATTCCGTCACCCTGCGGTAGGCGAGTTCCGGCACCTCATTGGCATTCGCGTCGCAGAGGAAGCGGTCATAGCCGGGGAAATCCTCGCGCCGAACCGCGACCCCCAGGCTGCCCAGGCGCGTCGCGTAGTCGGCGACCGCGGTCGTGCCGACAGGGTCCAGGATCAGCACGTGCGGCGCCGGCGCGGTCCGCACCTCGCGCAGGTCGATGCGCGCGATCCTGTCCAGCGTGGCAAGCGGCAGCCGCAGGCCGGCGGCTTCGTGCCAGCCCGGCTCCTGCGACGCTTCGTCCATACGGGCGACGGCGGTGAGCTCGCGCCGATGGACGCGGCCCGAGATCACCGGCGCCAGCAGCGCGAGCGCGGCGACGTCGGGGATTTCCGCCGCGGCCAGCGCGGCGAGCGCCGCGCCGAAACGCAGACCGCACAGGGCGAGCCGCTGGACCCCTGTCGTGCTGCGCAGCCAGCCGGCGGCGTCGCGCACGCTTTGCAGCCATGTCTCGACCTGGGCGGCGTCATCGCCGCCGCAGGCATCGGCGCTGCCGGGATAGTCGAAGCGCATCGTCGGAAAACCCGCTGCCGCCAGCCGGTCGGCGAGCAGCCGCCAGGGCCGGTGCACGGATCGGCCCTCGTAGCCCAGCGCGCCGCACAGCAGCACCGCGCAATCCCCCTCCGCCGGATGCAGCCAGCCGAAGCAGTCGCTGAAGGAAATCGGGATCACGGCCGCCCCTGGTAGTGCACGGGACGTGCAAGATTGGTCGCCCGCACGCTGCCGGCCGGCGGCGGCGGCGCCGAATCCGACTCAGCCGGAACCAGGCGAACACGGCGGTCATGCAGCGGGGAGAGATGGAAGCCATCCTCCGCGGGCAGGAAGAAATCGTCGCGGATCTGCACGTGCTGGGCGAAGCGGCGCGCTGCGAGCCGCAGCCACCAGCCCGCGTCATCCTGCTCGACGTCGACCCGCAGATCGAGCGCACCGGTCGGCAGCAGTCGCGTGCGGGGGAAGTGACAGGCCTCAGCAATCACCTCCGACTTGGCGTCGAGCAGGTGCACGCAGGTCACGTCATGCGCCGGAGGGCCGAAGCGGTAGGCGTAGGCGATGTCGAAGAAGCGGTCGAGCAGCGACGCCGCGGCAAGGCGCAGCGTGCCGTGCGGCGGAACGCAGACCTGGCGTTCCGCCCGCGCCACCACCGTCTCGCCGCCGCGCAGGCAGGACAGCCGCAGCTCCGCCTCGAGCGGTTCCGCGCTCTCGTTCAGCACGTGGATGTCCAGGCCGTTCAGGCCCTCGTCGGTGAGCACCACCTGGCGCAGCCGGAAAACCCGGCGCAGCGCATGCCAGGTCGATTTCGGTCGCCCCAGCGCATCGATCACGCCCCAGCCGGCGCCCGGCACGAAATCCTGCAGCGTCCAGACCAGGCCGCCGGCGCAGGCCGAGCCGACGCGCCGCCACTCCGCGAATACCGCCTCCATCAGATCGGCGGCGACGGCGCGGGAGAGATCGAGATAGCGCTCGGGATCTTCGTAGCGCAGGCGCGCCACGTCCTGGCCGTACAGGCTGGCGAGATAGTGGTCGCGCACATCCTCGAAGTCCCAGGACGCGCCGGCATCGCGCGGCACCGCCTGCTTCCACCGGGGATGATGGCTGAAGGGCGAGGCCATCTCGGCGACTGTTCGTGCGCAGGGCACGTTGGCGAAGGCCAGGCACTCGCTGGCGAACCGCACCCCGGCGCGCCGCGCGTCTTCTGGCGGGCGCAGATAGGCGCCGACGCCGTAATAATGCGCCACCCCCTGCCCCGGCTGGAACGGCCAGTCACCGCCGCAAGGCGAGTTCGGCACGTAGGGCACGTCCGGGCGCAGGCGCTGCACGAGGTCGGGCAGCGTTTCGTCGAACAGGCGGTTGCTCCAGCGTTCCCGTGGCGCGCCGAGCATCGCCGCCTGCTGCATCACCTCGCTGCCGCCGCAGAGCACGGCGAGGCTCGGGCTGGCCTGGGTCCGGTCGAGAAACTGCCTCGCCTCGAGGCCGACGGAATCCAGGAAATCCGGGTCGCCTGCGGGGTAGTCGAAATTGGCGAACATGAAATCCTGCCAGACCAGCAGGCCAAGCTCGTCGCACAGCGTATAGAACGCGTCGTCCTCGTAGAGCATCGTGCCGGACACCCGCACCATGTTCATGCCGGCATCGCGCATGCGCAGCAGCGACGGGAGATAGCTCTCGCGATGGCCGGACAGGGACAGCAGGTCAGGCGGGGTCCAGCAGGCGCCGCGGCAGAAGATCTTTTCGCCGTTCACCCTGAGGCCAAAACCGGCACCGTCAGCGCCGCGATCGATCTCGATATGGCGGAAGCCGATGCGGCCGAGATCGATCTCGTGCCGGCCGATGCCGGCCCGGGCGGAATGCAGGCACGGCGCGCCATGCGTGCGCGGCCACCAGCGCGCGGCCTGCGGCACACGCAGCCTGCCCTCGACGGTGTTCGGGTCGCTCGCGTGCAGCCAGGTCCGGCGCGCACCCACCTGCAGCCATGATTCGCCCGATCCGCAAAAGCCGTTTTCTGCAGTCAGCCGCAGCGTCACCTCGCCGTCAGCGGACGTGCGAAGATCGGCGGTGACCCCGTCGAGCTCGGTCGCCGGCGACAGCGTGACCGCCCGCCACGGCCCGATTGCGTGGATCTCCGGGCACCAGCCCGGCATCATGCCGAGCAGCGTGGTGCGGGCGTGGCGCAGGCCGGCGCCGGCGATCATGCGCGGACGCCAGGCGCCGCGGCCACGCCGCCCCGCGAGATCGGCATCCAGGCTGCGGAACGCCAGCACCAGCGAATGGCTGCGGTTCAGCCGCACCGGGAGCTGGTGCTCGTGGAACATGTTGCGCGAACGGAACAGGAGCGCCCCGTCGATCCAGGCTTCGGCGATGGTGGCCAGGCCGCCCAGCCGCAGCACATGCGGCCCGTTTCCCCTCAGGCGCGTGCGGTAGAAGATGTCCTGATCGTGCAGCCTCCGCGGCGCCGCCGGGTCGAACGCTCCGGCCGCGGTCAGAGCGGCCGCAGCGGTGCCCGGGACGGCGGCGGGAAACCAGCGCACATCGTCGGGGAGATCGTCAGGCCCGGCAAACGCGCCCGCCGGCGTGCAGCAAAGCTCCCAGGCAAGCGCCGGGTCCGCTCCCTGCGGCCGGACGATGCGGGCCATCGGCTCAGCCCAGGCGCGCAGTCAGCGCGTGCATCACCGCGTCATAGGCACGCTCAAGCGCATCGAAGCTGTCGCCGCACTCCGCGTGCCGCTGCCGGCTGACCAACCGCGCCGTGCGGAACTGCAGCGCCTTGGCGGCCTGCGCGAGATCGGTGCACCCGGCCCGCAGCGCATCGAGGCCGAACGCCCCCTCCCCCTCCAGCCAGTCGGCGTAGCTGCCGAGCAGCTCGAAATTGCTGCCGATCTGGCGGAAGGTGTTGAAGGCGTAGCGATGGAAGTCGCCCATCCCGGCCGACAGCAGCCGGTCGAGCTGCGCCGCGAATGCGTCGCGAAATGCGGTGAGCGGATTGCTCGCCGGCCGGCGCCGCAGATGCTGGCGCAGGAGGGTGAGCGAGGCTTCCGCCAGGCCCTCCGGGTCCAGCGCCACGAGCGGGCGCTTCACCATCTCCGCATAGGGCAGCAGCGGCAACCCGTTCTCGCGCGGCATGCGGAACAGCGAGAAAAAGTCGCTGCCGTCCAGATCGTAGCAGCCGGCATTGTGGAGATAGCGGCAGCGGCCGTCCTCGCTGTCCAGCGCCAGCACGCCGATCGTCGTCTTGGTGTGCTCGCTGCGATAGCTGGTGGAACGCGTGTCCGGAAGGAAGAAGCTGTCGACCTCGAGCAGCACCACGCGGCCGCGCGCGGCCTGCAGCGCAACGTGCCGCTCCAGTTCGTCGTAGAGCGCCAGTTCCTGCACGACGGTGCCGTAGAGATATTCGAGATCGGCGCTGGGCGGCTTGAAGAAGGTGAACTGGTCACCCTCGAAGTCCAGCGTCACGGTGAACGGCAGGGCCGCCTCGGGCTGCAAGCCCCAGACATTCAGCAACTCGATCCACAGATCGACGTAGCAGTTGCTCTGCGGCCAGATGCGGTCCGCCGCGTGCAGGGCATGGGGCCGGTGCACCGGCCCTGCCGAGAGGGGGGTAGCGGCGGCTAGGCTGACGGCCAAAGCACGCTCTGCACCGGGGAAGGCCAATGTGCGGGCTCGAAGCCGTGATGGCGGAACAGCGCGAGCGCCGTGCGTTCCAGGCCGAAGCCGACACAGGCGGTGTGCGCCGTCGCGCCGTCGCGCCCCGCCAGCTTCCAGATCTGGCCGAAATGGTCCATGTGGTAGTTGAAGCTCAGGCAGGCCGTCGGCTGCGCCGTGCTGTTGACCGGAATCAGCAGCTCGAATTTCAGCTTCTGCACGCGCTGGCTGTCGGCCAGCACCCGGCCGGCCCGGCCGAAGAACGGATCGTTGGCCACATCGACGATGTGCGGCAGGGCCAGCGTGCGCACCAGCGCCTCGCCGCGTTCCAGCCAGAGCGCACGGAACCCGGTCACCTGCTCGGGCGTGCCGATGCGCACGTATTCGCGCATGCGGAACATCTGCATCCGCGTCGGCTCGAGAGACGGCTCGTGACGGAAGCAATAGGACTGCACGTCGATCAGGTAACCGGCCTCGGGCAGCGCACCGCGTCGCGCCAGCACGGGATAGACGGGGTAGCAGGCTGCCGGCGTCAGCACGATATCGGTCGCGGCCTGGTCGCGTGTCCAGTCCTCGCCGACCTCGATGCAGCGCAGCACTTCGCGGTGCGCGCGCTCGTCGCCACAGAAGCTGTGCACGGTCCCCGCGAGCTGCGGAAAGCTCTTGAGATATTCGCTGTCCTCGAAGTCGCGCCGGCTCAGGCCGGGCGGAAAGCGCAGCACCTCCGCGCCGTCGCCCCCGCCGGTACGGGTCACCAGCGCGTCGATGGCCTCCACCACGCGCTCGAATATCTGGCTGCGGCCGTACAGCCCGGCCACGCCGGTCGGCAGCAGCAACCCGCCGGCGATCAGCTGCTCGAGATAGGAGGGAGTCGCATCCATGCCTAGAGAAGCCCGAGCCGCGGCTTGCTCGCCAGCAGCAGGCGCGCGGTGGTCTCGCGGATGCGATCGTTGTTGATCATCAGCGGCGCCGAGTTGAGATCGCGCAGGTGGCGGGAAAGGCTGTACGGGCCTTCGTTCTGATAGCCGGCAAAGCCGCAGATCAGCAGCGCCTGATGCACCACCTGCAGGCAGGCCTCCGAGACGCCGGCCTTCAGCGTGTTCATGTCGGCGGCCTCGCCCACCGGGATCGGTTCGGCGGCGCAGGCGCGCGCCGCCTCGAAGCGCCGCAGCCCGACAGTGACCCGCGCCTGCAGCATCTCCAGCAGCTCGACGGCCATGCTCAGGCGCAGCGCTCCTGGCGGCAGCGCGCCCTCGCTGCGCCGCACGGCGGCGCGCAGGAACAGCCGGGCGCGATCGACGGCGTCGGCGGCAATGCCGATCCAGACGCTCGCCCACAGAAGATGCGACACCGGCACCATGGTGTCCGAGGCAATCTGGCCGAAGGGCGCCGGCAGGATCTGCTCGGCCTTCCCGGCGGCGACGACGCGCAGGGCGCTGCTGCACGTGCCGCGCATGCCCAGCGCGTTCCAGGTCCCGGTGCGCTCCAGCTCGCAGTCCTCGCGCGGCGAAACCACCAGCACCTGGTCCGACGGCTTGGCGTAGGCTCCGCTGCGCGCGGTGATCAGCAGCGCGTCGGCGTGCTCGCCGTAGGAGACGGCGCTCCCGCGCTTCTCCAGCGTGTAGCCGCCCGCCCCGCGTTGCCCGGCCCCGTGACTCCCGGTACCAAGCTGCACGGCGCAGGCGCTGCTGCGCATGTTGCCGCCGACGCCCTCCTCGGACGTCACCGAGGCCAGCAGCAGGCGCTGTGCTGCGATGCGGCGCAGGAAATTGCAGTGCCACGTGCTGCCGGTGCCGTGGCGGACGAGGCACGCCACCTGGATCTGGTGCATGGCATAGATCATGGCGGTAGAGGCGCAGGCCTGCGCCAGCGTGCAGCACGCCTCGGCGACCGCCGAGAGCGTCTCGCCAAGCCCGCCGAAGGCCACGGGCACCAGCGCGCCGAGCAATCCCTCCGTCTTCAGCGCGGCGATTGCGGCGGCCGGAAAGGCGCCATCCCGGTCGACCTGATCCGCATGGCGCTTGGCGACCGCCGCGACCCGGGCGGCCGCATCCTCGATCGACCAGGCTTGGCCTGCGAGCTCGAGGGCCGATGCCGTCATGTCAGACGGACTCGGACTGCAGTTGCCGGATGATGCGCTCGAGCGAAGCGATGCTGGAAAAGGACTGGCGCGAGAGCAGCGAGTCCGGAAACTCGACCTGGAAGGTTTCCTCGATGGCCAGCATGATGTTCACGATGGCCAGCGAATCCAGCCCGGCCGCGTAGAGATCGGCATCATCCGCCAGCGTGGCAGCGGGAACATCGAGGCGCCCATGCCTGTCCAGGGTCGCCCGCAGATCGACTTCCATGCCCCGCTCCGTGCCGCGCCGAAGGCTCGGTTATCCGGCACCGGAGTGAACAGCTCATTAAAATCGGACGACTTGCCCCCGCCTCTCGCACGCGAACGCGTGCGGCAGCCGTGCTACTCCGGAGAGGGGTGCAGCTCCAGCTTCTGCACCCGCCAGTTCAGCAGCTCCGCCACGTAGAGCTCGTTCTCCGAGGGGCAGGCGATCTCGTGGATCCAGCCGAACTGCTTGAGCGGCTTGCCGGCGCGGCCGAGCATGCCGAGCACCTTGCCGTCGAGGCTCAGCTTATAGATGCGGCCAGGATAGGCGTCGGACGCGTACATCACCTGGTGCGGCCCAGGAGTGATGCAGATCGCCCAGGGCGCGCCCGCCACCATCGTCTTCGGCGTGCCGAAGGGCGGCGCCTGGTCCGGCTTGTTGCCGATCGCCGGCTTGGCGTTCGGGTCGAACGGCACGTCGATGCTGATCTGGCGAAGGAATTTGCCTGATGTGTCGAACACCTGGATGCGGCGATTGCCGCGGTCGGCGACGTAGATGTCGTTCTGCGCGTCGATCGCGATGCTGTGCGGCGTGTTGAACTGGCCGGGCTGATCGCCCGGCGAGCCCCAGGAGCCCAGCCACTCGCCGTCGCGGCTCACCTTGGCGACGCGCGCGTTGATGTAGCCGTCGCTGATGTAGCCGTTGCCGTCGGTGTCCCAGGTGATGTCCGTCACCTGGCGGAACATGCCGTCGATCGGCGGCAGCGGCGGCTTGGGGTGCTTCAGCGGCCCGGTGTCTTCGTCCGACGCCTCCTGCTTGCGGCCGAACACCATGACGACGCGGCCGTCGGGATCGAACTTGATCACCATGTCCGAGCCCTTGTCGGTGGCCCAGATGTTGTCGTCGCGGTCGATCTTCACGGTGTGCGCGAACGACCAGGCATAGAGGTTGTGGCCGATCTCGCGCAGGAATGTGCCGTCGGCGCCGAATTCCAGCAGCTGCGCCGCCGAGGCCGCATACGCCGGCCCAATGGTGTTGCCGCGGGAGAAGACGAAGACGTGGCCCTTGGAGTTGACCGCCACACCGGACGCCTCGCCGAGATAGAGGTTCGGCGGCAGCTTCAGCGGGTTTGGCACGGAGTCGAACGGAATCTCCGGCACCGGCTGCGCCAGCGCCCCGGCGCTGAGCAGGACGCCGGTCAGCAGCGCTGCGGCAAGGCTGCGGATCATTCGGCGCCTCCCCCGTTTGTGCCGGATTCAGCCTCCGGCCGCTTGCCGATGTCAACTCCGGCGCCGCTCTGCCATGATCGGAACATGCAGGGCAGGCTGACATCGATCTTGTTCGCGCTCTGCCTGCAGGCTTCGGGCCTGCAGGCACAGACCCAGGCGCAGCTCAACGACACCGTCGCGCTCGGCAGCCTCGCCGCGCTGGCGCCGATCTGCGGCCTGCGCGACGAACGCTGGGCGGTCGACCTGCGCCGGGCAGCGATCCAGGCCGCCACCCGCTCGCACGCCCATGACGATGCCGGGCTCAAGGCGATGCCGGGCAGCAACCTGGCGGTCGGCGCGCTTTCCTTCGCGGAGACCGAAGCGCTGGAAAGCTTCGCCGAGGCGCCGGCCGTTGACACCTGTGAGCCGCTGGCGCGCAATCCCGACCTGCGCCGGGCCGATGCGATGGTGCTGGAGTTCCGGCGCCAGCGCGGGGTGATCGGGTCGGGGTCTTAACCGATTCGAGGGCTCTGCGCCGAATGCTGACGCGCTCTAGATGTCGCTACCAAGGACGTTGTCCCTGGTGAGCCTGAAGATTGGTGGTTTTCCACCGAGTGCTGCGTGTGGCCGAGAGGTATTGTAGTTGTGCAGCCAGGGATGCATGGCGGCCTGTCTGTCTGCGGAGGTTTGGAAGGCACGCGCATAGGCCCATTCGCGGATGCTGCTTTGGATGAAACGCTCGGCCTTGCCGTTGGTCCTGGGCGTGTAGGGCCGGGTGCGCTTGTGGGTGACGTTGTTGGCTTTCAAGGCAGCCGCGAAGACCTTGCTTTTGTAGGCCGAGCCGTTGTCGGTCATGACGCGCTCGACGACGACGCCATGGCTGTTGAACCAGGCAAGGCTGCTGTTGAGGAAGGCGGTGGCGTCTTGCTTGCGTTCGCTGGGCAGCAGTTGCGTGTAGGCCAGACGCGAGCGGTCATCGACGGCGACGTGCAGGTATTCCCAGCCCAGGCCGCGTCCGATGGCGCGTCGGTTGCTTTGGCCGGTGCGGTCGCCGGTGATGCGATGGCCGATCCCATCGATGCGGCCGAGCTTCTTGATGTCGATGTGAACCAGCTCGCCCGGTCGTTCGCGCTCGTAGCGGATGAGAGGCGGCCGGGGGTCGAGAGCAGTTAGCCGCCCAAGGCCGCGCCGACGGAGCACGACGCCGATGGTGGACAGCGGCCGGGCCAAGCTTCGGGCGATCGCCGGGCCGCTCATGCGGTCCCGGCGCAGTGCCTCGATTTCCGCCTCTGCCTGTCCATCGAGCCGGCTCGGGCTGCGATGCGGCCGCGACGAATGATCCGCCAGGCCGCCGGCCCCGGTCGCGGCGAAGCGGTTGCGCCACTTGCGGACGGTTTTGGGGGTGACGCCGAGCGCCTCGGCGACGCTGACCACCGTCCAGCCCACTTGCAGCCGCTCAATCATCAGCATTCGACTATGGCAGGTGGTTCGCGCATTCTTATGGACGTCCATCCGGGGCTCCGGGCTGTGGGTTGTTGGCCTCGCAACCACAGCTTCTCAGCCCAGCCCCGGAGGGACAACCTCCATAGCAGCGACATCTAGAAAGCATGCGGACTGATCACCTCCCGCACCAATGTCAGGAGCAGAATCCGGCAATCCAGCGCCAGCGACCAGTGCTCGACATAGTGGAGATCAAGCTCCACCCGCTTGCGGATCTGCTCGGCGGTGCGGATCTCGCCGCGATGACCGTTCACCTGCGCCCAGCCGGTGATGCCCGGCTTGACCCGATGGCGCAGCGCATAGCGCGACACCACCGCCTCGAGCGGCTGCTGGTCCGCGCGCGTGTTGAGCGCATGCGGCCGCGGGCCGACCAGCGACATGTCCCCGCGCAGCACGTTCAGCAGCTGCGGCAGCTCGTCCAGCCCGTGCCGGCGCAGCCGCCGCCCCAAGGGCGTCACGCGCGGATCGCCGCGCGAGGTCTGCCGATCGGCCAGTAGATCGGCGCAGTGATGATACATGGTGCGGAACTTGAGCACCTCGAACGGGTGATTGTTGAAGCCGAGCCGCTTCTGACGGAACAGCACCGGACCAGGGCTGTCGAGCCGGATGGCCAGCGCGATCGCCAGCAGCAAGGGCGACAGCAGCAGCAGAAACAGGGAAGCGAGCAGGCGATCGAAAACCGCCTTCTGCAGATGCTGCCATTCCCCGAGCGGCTTGCGGCGAAGCGTCACGACCGGCTCACTGCCGGCTGCGCCGAAATCCAGGACGAACAGATCGGGAGCGAGAACGATGTCGGCGATCGCGCTGTCAAGCCGATCCAGCGTCTCGCGGATGCGGTCGGTCTCGGCCAGCGGCAGAGCCAGCACGATGTCGTCGATCCGCTCCCGACGGCTGCGGGCCAGCAGATCGTCCAGCGTGCCGGCGACCCGCAGGCCGGGATGTCCGCGATCGTCGAATACGCCGAGGATATTCACCGGAGCGGACGGCCTCGCCTGCATCCGCTCGATGAAGGCGCCGGCAACCGCTGTCGCGCCGACCACCGCGATCCGGCGGGCAAGCAGTTCGTCGAGCATCCGGGTGCGCAGCAGGCCGGCAAGGACGCACCGCAGCGCCAGCACCAGGCCAGCGCCGCCGAAAGTCCAGCCGAGCAGCCAGGCATCGAGCTTGCCTCCCCGGTCCAGCAACAGCAGACAGGCGGCCACCATCCCACCGCCGAGCAGCAGCGCGGGTCCGATGAGGGCCAGCTGGACGGAGGCCGAACGCAGCGCGCTGATCCGATAGCTGCCGCTCCCAGCCAGCCGGAGCAGGACTACGGCACTCCCGGTCAGGCAGGCTACTGCGTGCTCGCCGCTCGGCCAGAAGCGGCCGGAGGTCGCGGCCTGCGCGACAACGCATGCCAGCAACAGCAAGCCGAGATCCGCTGCCCAGACCAGGTCGACCAGCATCGAGGCGGGCAGGCCGGCCGGATCGGATCCGGCCGGGATGCGCGGCAATGTCGGCGCTTGCGAGTGGAACGCAACGCTCACGAGTGATCCACCTGTCCGAACCCGGACGCTGCCGTCCCGGCAACCTTCCCCCTCAGCAGACCTTAAGGACTGCCCTAAAAACCAGCAAGTAGAATCGAAGCCGGATAATTCCTCTGTAGGTGGTGGCCGCCCGCCTCCCGATGCTAGCGGCCGTTTTGGCGGCCAAACAACCCGCGATTGAGCTCACGTCGGGCCCGGATATTGCCGCGGGAGTACGCTGCATAAATCGTGCTCCACAGCAGGATTTTTCCGCGGCGCTCCGCGTCCTGCATGCTAAGGGCCATCAAAACGTGCCGCCAACCCGGGGGGAAGATGAAGACAGGTGGTCCGGTCATTCACCTGTACTGTCTGTGCTGG
Organism: Acidisphaera sp.; assembly: GCA_019240395.1. Lineage (GTDB taxonomy): Bacteria > Pseudomonadota > Alphaproteobacteria > Acetobacterales > Acetobacteraceae > JAFAYA01. Next base: position 41,085 of record JAFAYM010000141.1, read on the forward strand.
AACGAAGTGCGCATGCTGCCGTACTTCTTCCGGCACTATGCCGATCTGGTGGATCGATTCGTCGTCTTCGACAACGGTTCAACTGACGGTTCCCTCGATCTGCTTGCGGCAAACCCTCGGGTGCAGGTCACGGATTTCCAGGTGCCCGGCGACTCCTTCGTCGACGAGGAGCGTCGGCTCAGCGACGTGATCTGGCATTCCAGCCGCGGTTCAGCCGATTGGGTGATGATGCTCGACATCGACGAGCACCTGCACCACCCCGATCTCCCCGGCTATCTTCAGCGGTGCACCGCTGAAGGCGTCACCGCGATCCGCTCGATCGGCTACGAGATGGTGGCCGAAGCGTTTCCGAGCGCGCAGGCCCGACTATGCGATCTGGTGACCGCCGGCGTCCGCTCCTTCGGCCATGACAAGCTGTGCCTCTTCGACCCGAACCGCATTACCGAAACCCGGTATGGCCCGGGCCGGCATACCGCATTCCCGGAGGGGGACGTGGTCTGGCCGGCGCAGCGCGTGGTCCGCATGCTTCATTACAAGAAGCTCGGGGTCGAGTACGTGCTGGAACGCAATGCGCTCCTGCGGACCGGGCTTCGCCGGCGCGACATCGAGGCCGGCTGGGGCTTTCATTACCTGTTCCTGCCGGATGCCGTCGCTCGGGACTTCGCCGAACTCAACGGCCGCGCCAAGCCGGTTCCGGGCCTGGCCGGCGCCGTTGAAGGCACGCGCGACGAAGACCTCCTCATCGAGGCGTCCGGGCTGTTCCTGCCGGAATGGTATGTTCGCGCGTACCCCGACGGGGCGACCACGCAGGCCGATCCGCTCGCGCATTTCTGCGCCCATGGCTGGCGTGAGGGTCGCAAGCCGAACCCGCATTTCGACCCGCGATGGTACGCGGCATCCTATCCCGACGCCGCCGGCAGCGGGGCGAACCCGCTGGCCCGCTACATCGCCGAGGGTGAAGCCGCCGG
>JAFAYM010000205.1 GCA_019240395.1 Acidisphaera sp.
CAACGGCGAGAGCCTGACCAGCGCCGGCGCCGTCTACGACAACACCAACTCCGTCGGCGGGACGTCCACCGTCAACCTCTCGGGCGGCGGCAAGATCATCTTCGACAACTTCACCTCCTTCAATCCGTCGACCGAGTTCGCCTACACCACCAACAGCGGTCCGGTCCACGCCTGACGCCTTCCGACCAACGCCTTCGCCTCACCGGCCTGCCCTGGCGCCACCGCGCCAGGGCAGGTTGTTTTTTGTGCGGCACTGTTCGCCTGCTCGGCGCTCGCTCCCTCTAATTCGACAGAAAAGCGACAGGTCTGCGCGAATATTCCCCACTTTTTTGTCAGCGCCTTGATTGACTTCCGCCGCACTGTCGCAATAATGAAATCGGGAACGGGGAAGGTCTTGCGGCATCGCTGCGCGGCAAGCGGGCGGATGATGCGCAACGGAAAACCGTGTCGACCCAGGCACTGGCGTCTTCGGGAGTCATCCAAGCATGAGTAACAACGTTCAGACGCTGTCAGGCAACCAGTTTGCCTATGGCAGCGCCTTCGACAACACCGGCACCGACCAGTTCGCGGTCTATGGTCCGGACAACACCATTGAGGAGGACGGCGGCAATCTGACCGTCGTCGGGGAGGCGGATCCCGGGTTCAAGCCGGGCCACGGCAATTACGACACCGGCACCACCATCTTCCTCAATGGCTCCTCAAACGACGACGGTGCGGCGACCAAGACCACCGACACCATCACGCTCGACGGCTCCGGCAACAGCATCGTCAACAACAGCGGATACCTCTACAAGTCGACGATCAGCATCACGCTGACCGGCAAGGGGCCGCAGAACACCCCGAACCCGCAGGCCGGCAATTACCCTTTTCTTGCCAATCTCAACAATCTCGTCGCCCTCGACAATGTCCTCGGCACGACCAGCGTCACCCTGACCGGAATGAACAATGCCGTCTTCCTGAACGGTGACGCCACCAACACGGTGGTGACCGGCTCCGGCAACGCCACTGTCTACATCGGCAACTCCGATGACGATACTTTCGGCCACAAGTCCAAGATTACGCTGGGCGGCAGCAGCAACTACGTCGCCGGCGGCGACGAGAACTACACGATCACCGGCGGCGTCAACCTCAACAGCATCTCGCTTGGCGACGGCACCAACAGCGTCAGCGTGACCGGCTCCTTCAACGACATCACGGTGGGCGGCGGGAATAACGTCATCAACGCCGGCAGCCGTGGCCTCGTCAACATTGTCGGCGTGGACGGCACCGACGGGCCGACGTACAGCAATCCGGACGGCCCGGACGACGGGCCGGTTCCGGTCAGCCCGAACGACACCATCACCATGGCCGGCAGCAACGACACGGTGTTCGCGACGTACGAGAACGTCACCATCAACGGCTCCGGCGCGACCGGAATGGCCACCGTGGACCTGGGCAACGGCAACAACGCCGTCAACCTGGGCGGCAATGCCAACACGATCTCTCTGGGCGATGGCTCCAACACCGTCACCCTCACCGGCGCCGACAACCTGGTTCAGGTGACCTCGACGGCGGGAACCCCGGGCACCGACACCGTCAGCGTCGGCAGCAAGGACGGCAACACCGTCAATCTCAGCTTCGCCGGCGGCTCGGTGACCGGCAACGGCAACGGCAAGACCACCACCACGGTGATGCAGAACACCGCGGCGACCGCCAACGTCACAGTCAACCTCGGCAACGCGGTCGGCCAGGTGACGCTCGGCAACGGCAACGACACGGTGACGGCCAACGGCAACGGCTCGACAATCACCGCCGGCAGCGGGGCCGATACCGTGACCGCCAACGGCAACATGGACACGATCACCCTTGGCGACGCGCCGGGCGCAGGCGATACCGTGGTCGCCACGGGAAGCCATGATACGATCAACGTCGTCGCCAATGCCGGCACGAGCAACAGCTTCACGGTCGGCAGCCAGGACAATGTGGGCGACCCCGGCGGCAGCGGATATCTCGCCGTCACCGGCGGCATCGACAAAATCATGGGCGCCGGCAACGGCGGCGCGGGGGATTCCGACGACTATTTCTACCTCAACAACATCCAGAACGGCTCGTCGGTGACGGTGTTCGGCAACAACACCATGACCTTCCTCGGCTCCGACTCCTCGGCGAAGGTGACGCTGGGCGGCGCGGCGACCAAGGACACCATCACGGTGCAGGCGGACAGCAGCCTCGGCAATTACGCCGGGACCGTCGAGATCAGCGGCTTCGGCATCGGCCAGACCATCGACTTGCAGGGCCTGGACGGCGCATACACGAAGGCGCCCTTGACCAGCATCACTGACGTTTACGTCAACACCAATTCCGTCGGCGGAACCTCCACGCTCAACCTGCTGGGCGGCGGCAAGGTCGTCTTCGACAACTTCACCGCCTTCAAGTCGAGCGAGTTCGTGTTCTCCACCAGCACCGGACCCGTGGCACCCACCCCACCCATAACGTCCTGAACGATCGCCTATCGCTTGCCCGCCCTGGCCTCGCCGGGGCGGGTTTCTTTTTGACCGGGCTCCTCCTGGCGCGGCCGGCTCGCCCGTTCCGTCATGGCGTCGAGGGTGTAGGTCAGGGCGTCGATCTTGGCTTCCAGCCGTTCCATGCGCGCGCGCTCGCGTCCGGCGGTCTTTCTATCGAGCTGCTCCTTCACCGCCGCGGCGAGCACGCCGATGAACAGGTTGAGCAGGCCGAAGCTGGCGATCACCACGAACGGCACGAAAACCAGCCAGGCCCACGGCACCGCCTCGACAACCGGCAGGATGGCGTCGGGGTCGTTGCCGAAGCTGACCATGATGGCATAGAGGTGGATCGCGGTGCTGCCGAGGCTGCCGTAATGCGCGGGGTCGATGCCGCGGAACAGGTTCGTGGCGATGATGGCGAAGCTGTAGAACACCACGCCCATCACCACGAAGGCCGCGGTCATGCGGCGAAGCGCGTGGAACAGCGCGTCCACCGTCGCCCGCCCGTGCGGCACGAAGGAGAGCAGCCGCAGCACGCGCACGACACGCAGCACGCGGAGCGCCGAGAGCATGTCGATGCGCGGCGCCAGCGAGACCATGGTGACGGTGATGTCGAAGAGGTCCCAGTTGTTGTGCAGCACGCGGCGGCCCTTGACCAGGATGCACAGCACGGAGTCCAGGACCAGCGCGGCGAGCATCAGGTCGTCGATCTGTGCCAGCAGACGCTCCGCGTCCGAGCTCTCGGGCACCGCGGTCAGCAATCCGAGGACGATGGAGTTGCTGAACACGACGCAGCCGACCCAGATCCGCCAGGCCTGAGAGAGATAGGCACGCCGCAGCCATCCCATCGTGACGCGCTCCCCTGGCTTGCGAGCCCCACGATGCGGGAAAAAGCCGCGCCGGGAAGCTGAAAACGTCGGGGAAGGTTGAGTGCCTGGGAAAATCAGGCTATCGCCGCCTGCCGATGATCTTCCGCCCGATCTGCGCCGCCGCGCTGACGTTCCTGCTCGCCGGCTGCGCCGGGCATCGGGTCATCCGCCCGGGCAGAGGCTTGGTGCCGCGGCCGACCGCCGCGCCCTTCGACCCGCGGGTGCCGGATTTCGCTGCCAAGCCGTACCAGCCGTTCTCGCGCGAGGACGCGGTGGCGATCGCCATGCGGGAGTGGCGGCTCTTCGGCGAGCCGGTGGATGACGATCCGCCGGGCCTGCGCCCGGTGCCGCCACCCGAGCTAAAGCCGGAGCGCGAGCCCGGATTGTGGCAGCGGGTGGGCGAGTACTGGTTCATCGGCCAGGATCCGGAGCTGCGCGAGGGCGCCTGGACCGGCATGCATGACGAGTACGGAAACCTCTTTCCCGCCGACCAGGACGACCGCTACGCCTGGTCGGCCGCGTTCATCTCCTACGTCATGCGCATCGATGGCGCCGGCGCACGCTTCCCCTACTCGCCCAACCACGCCGCCTATATCGACGTTGCCGCCGACATGGCGCTGGGCCGGACGTCGGGGTACGTCGTCACTGCCGAGCGCCCCTCGGCGTATGCGCCGCAGCTCGGGGACCTGATCTGCTTCGCGCGCGGCCGATCCGCCGGGCTGCGCTTCGATGATCTGCCGGCCCCGGCGTTCCCCGCGCATTGCGCCATCGTGGTGCAGGTCACCCCGGGCCAGCTCGCCGTGATCGGCGGCAACGTCGATGACGCGGTGACGCTGACCCATGTGCCGGTCACCGAGCAGGGCACGCTGGCCGGACCGGACGGCGGCGTGCTGGACACGCGCTATCCCTGGATGGTGGTGCTGCGCGTGCTTTACGATCGGTAGCGGGGAGGCAGCTGGTGGGCTGGACGAGCCGAGACATCCCCGACCTCGGGGGCCGCCGCGCCGTGGTGACCGGCGGCAACAGCGGGCTCGGCCTGGAGACGGTGCGGGCGCTGGCCGCGCATGGCGCCGAGGTGATCCTGGCCGCCCGCGATCCGGCCCGCGGCGCGGCGGCGGCACGGGCGCTCGAGGGCCGCATCGAGGTGCGCACGCTCGACCTGGCGAGCCTGGCCTCGGTGGAGGCGTTTGCCACCGGGCTGGATGATGGACGTCCGCTCGACATCCTGGTGAACAATGCCGGGGTGATGGCCGTGCCGGAGCGGCTTCTGACGGCGGACGGCTTCGAGCTGCAGTTCGGCACCAATCATCTCGGGCATTTCGCCCTGACGGGACGGCTGCTGCCGGCGCTGCTGCGGGCCGCCGGCGCGCGGGTGGTGACGGTGGCGAGCCTGGCGCATCGCCGCGGGCGCGTCGATTTCGACAATCTCAGGGGTGAGCGGTCCTACCGACCGTTCGAGGCCTATGCGCTTTCCAAGCTGGCGAACCTGCTCTTCGCACAGGAATTGCACCGTCGTGCCGGCGGAGCGCTGGCGAGCCTGGCGGCGCATCCCGGGCTGAGCGCCACGGCGATCGTAGTGAACGGCATGGGGACCGGCCTGCGGGGGCGAGTGGCCGACGTCTTCTTCCGGCTGCTCGGCCAGTCGGCCGCGCAGGGCGCCCTGCCGATCCTGCAGGCGGCGACGGCGCCCGGCGTGCCCGGCGGCGCCTATCTGGGCCCACAGGGGTTCGGCGGCTATCGCGGCCCTCCCGGCCCGGCGGCGATGTCGGCCGCCGCCGCGGACCCGACCCTGGCGGCCCGCCTCTGGGAGGTATCGGAGCGGCTGACCAAGGTCGCGTTCAAGCTGCCCTAGAGTTCGAGGGCAGAGCCCTCGCCTTCTACTTCTGCCGCCAGGGAAGCCCCTCCGCCTTCCACCCCGCGCTGGTGCCGCGATGGCCGCGCGCGTCGGGCGGACCCTCGAAGCCGTCGGCGACGTTGTAGGCGTGCGGAAACCCGGCCGCCTGGGCGGCCTGCGCCGCCGCGAGGCTCCGGGCGCCGGAGCGGCAGAGGAAATAGATGCGGTGCTCCGGAGTGAATCCGGCGTCCCGCAGCTGATCGGTGAAGCGCGCGTTGAGCTGCATGGCGGGGTAGCTCTGCCACGGGATGAGCACCGCCTGCTTGCCGGCTTCCGCGAGGTCGGGGATGCCGACGAAGTTCCATTCGGGATCGGTGCGCACGTCGACGAGCTGGGCGCTCGGGTCGGTCTTCAGGGCTTCCCAGACCTGGCTCGGCGGTACGTTCTCGACCATCGGACCCTCCTTGCGTGGCGCCATTGCGTGGTGGGGACCGCCATCGCACTTCCGTGGCGGGCGTTCAACCCGCATGGTGGGGACCGCTCTGTGCAGGAGGGAAGTCGGATGAGCATGGCGCAGATCACCGAGAGCGGGGCGACCGGCGTGGCCGACGGGCTTGCTGGGGCTATAGGCAACACGCCGCTGATCCGGCTGCGGCGCGCCTCGGAGGCGACGGGCTGCACGATCCTCGGCAAGGCGGAGTTCATGAACCCCGGCGGCTCGGTGAAGGACCGGGCGGGGCTGGCGATCATCCTCGATGCCGAGCGGCGGGGCGTGCTGAAGCCGGGCGGCACGGTCGTGGAGGGGACGGCCGGCAACACCGGCATCGGGCTGACCCTGGTCGGCAATTCCCGGGGCTATCGCTGCGTCATCGTGATGCCGGAGACGCAAAGCCAGGAGAAGATCGACTTTCTCCGCATGATCGGCGCCGATCTGCGGCTGATCCCGGCCAAGCCCTACAAGGACCCCGGCAATTACGTGCACTATTCGCGCCGGCTGGCCGAGGAGATGGGGGCGGTCTGGGCCAACCAGTTCGACAACCTAGCCAACCGGGAGGGCCACCGGACCACCACGGGGCCGGAGATCTGGGAGCAGACCGGCGGGCGGGTAGACGCCTTCACCTGCTCTTGCGGGACCGGGGGGACGCTCGCCGGGGTATCCCTGGCGCTCAAGGCGAAGCGGCCGGATATCCGCATCGTGCTCGCCGACCCGCAGGGCAGCGGACTGTTCGGCTGGGTGACGGCGAACGACCTGACCGTAGAGGGCAGCTCGGTGACCGAGGGGATCGGCCAGTCCCGGGTGCCGGAAAACCTGAAGGACGTGCCGATCGACGACGCCGTGCGCATCCCCGACGAGGAGGCGCTGGAGCAGGTGTTCGACCTGCTGATCCATGAGGGGCTTTCGGTCGGCGGTTCGGCGGGGATCAACGTGGCGGCGGCGATCCGGGTGGCACGGGTGCTCGGCCCGGGGCACACCGTGGCGACGATCCTGTGCGACGGCGGCTCGCGCTACCAGTCCAAGCTGTTCAACCCGGATTTCCTGCGGTCCAAGAACCTTCCGGTGCCGGACTGGCTGGCCTGACGGCGGCGTGTTCGCTCCATGAGCGAATTGTAACGATTGTATATTGCTTTTTCGGCCATTGGCGGCTCGACTTTCGTCTATCGCAGGTTAATGATGCGGCATCGCCGCTGATCGGGCTGGTGATCTCGCTGCGGCGGGATGGGGCGGGTTTGCGACGACACGCGTGCTGCGGAGCCAGGCCCGCACGCGTCTGAAGGTCCCGTGAAGGACCGCTCCGGCCACACCTTCCGGGCAAGGTGTCAGCGGAACTCGGGTTCGGCTTGGCGGGCAGCTGTGCCCGCCTGGCGGGGTCCGTTCGTGTCCAACAAAGCAGTTCTGAGGAGAGAGCGAGTGTCGCAATCGAATGGAGTGATCGACTTGGCCGAGCAGGCGAGGGCCGCCGCTTCCGTGCTGGGCTCCGCGCTGTTCAATCCGGGAACGGAGGTCCTGCTGAAGAGTGAGGCCGAGTTCCTGGCCAGTGCGGAGTCGACGATGGTGGAATGGCTGCATCGGCGGCGGGAGGCGGTGCTGGATGCGCAGCGCCTGTTCGTGCGGATGCGCGAGTGCCGGGATCTGACCGATCTGTTCAACGCGCAGCAGGACTGGGTCGCCGGCGCCTTCGACCGCCTGGCTGCGGATGCCGAGAGCTATGGGAAGACGGCCCTGTCCCTCGCCAGGAGCATGGAAGAGGCCGGCCGGAACGGGACGGCACCATCGGCCTGAGGCCCGGAGTTCCGAACGGGAGGAGAAGCGCCCCGATCTCCTGAGGGATCTGGGCGCTTTCGTGTACCCGCTCCGCTCTTGAAACAGGTGCCTCACCTTCCATCTTACCATCCATACAGATGGTACTGGGATGGCAGATATGGGCAGCGTGCAGGAGCTGCGGCCGCGGGCCGATAGCGAAAAGATCACCATCAATCTCGGATACGTGGACCTCGGGCACATCGACCTGATGGTCCAGGAAGGCTTCTACTCGAACCGGACCGACTTCATCCGCACGGCGATCCGCAATCAGCTCGAGCGGCACGGTGAGGCCGTCAGGCACTGCGTCAGCCGCAAGACCCTGGACCTCGGGCTTCGGCACTACAGCCGCGAGGACCTCGAGAGGCTGCGGGCTGACGGCCAGACGATCAGAATCAACGTGCTCGGGCTCGCCAGTCTCGCCGCGGATATCCCTGCGGAACTGGCGCGCGCCACGATCGCTTCTGTCTCGGTTCTGGGGGCTCTGCATGCCAGCCCGGAGGTACGGGCCGCTCTGGCGGACCGGATGCGGTAGGGGTGGGATCAGCAGACATGACTGACAGAACGCAGGGCGCGAGCCGGCTTGGCGCCGGACGCCTCGCCGCGGTGACCGCCTTCGTGCAGCGCACCCTGCAAGCCGCGGGACAGGCGGCCGGCCAGGGTGCCGCCGGCAAACCCGGGCTGAAGCTGAAACCCGGGGGGAAGCTGGAGTTTCCTCCTCTGCGGATGCCCGCGATCTTCAAACCGCCCGCGGCACCCGCGCCCGTTGTCGTGGCCAAGGGCGCGCAGTTCCTCGGCGGCAGTTACAGCAGCCCGGCGGGCAGCCGCGGCTTCCGGCTCTACGTTCCGAGCCGGTATCGCGGACAGAAGGTGCCGCTGATCGTCATGCTGCATGGCTGCACGCAGTCGCCGGAGGATTTCGCCGCCGGCACGCGGATGAACGAGGTCGCCGAGGAGCACACCTGCCTGGTCGTCTATCCCGCGCAGACGATGGCGGCCAACAGCTCGAAATGCTGGAACTGGTTCAGTCCCGACGACCAGCAGCGGGACCAGGGCGAGCCGTCGCTGATCGCCGGCATCACGCGGCAGATCATGCGCGACTACGCGGTAGACCCGCAGCGTGTGTATGTCGCCGGCCTCTCGGCGGGGGCCGCCGAGGCGGCGATCCTGGGGGCGACCTACCCCGATCTCTACGCGGCCATCGGCGTGCATTCGGGCCTGGCCCGCGGCGCGGCCAGCGACCTGTCCTCGGCGATGGCGGCCATGGCGCAGGGCAAGCCGGATGGAACGGCGCACCCCCCGGATGGGGCGGCACGTGTGCTGCCGACGATCGTCTTCCATGGCGACCGCGACACCACGGTGAGCCCGCGCAACGGCGACCAGGTGGTCGCGCAGTCGCTCGCCGCCGCGCAGTTGCCGATCCGGGTGGAGGACGGGCAGGTGCCCGGCGGCCGCACCTACCGCCGGACGCTGCACACCGATGCGCAGGGCGAGCCGATGGTCGAGCAATGGCTGGTCCACGGCGCCGGTCATGCCTGGTCGGGCGGCAGTCCGGCGGGGTCCTACACCGATCCGCTAGGGCCGGACGCCAGTCGCGAGATGCTGCGGTTCTTCCTCGATCACCCGAAGACGGCGGCTTCGATGGCCTGATCGAGAGTGAAGAGATCGCCGGCGGAATGCCGACTGCTGCGGCAGGACCAGCAGTACCAGCCGGGCTGATCGACGGTGATCACCTTGCCGTCGATGGAGACTTCGATCGACACGGACTCGTATTCCATGTCGGCGTCGCACGGGTCGCATCTGAACATGGAGCTCTCCTTCGGGGGCCCTAACACCCGCCGGCGATTCGCACCCACTTTCTTGAGTGAAGGGGTCTGGGGCCGACGGGCCCCAGCGGGTCCAGGGCAGAGCCCTGGCCTTCCTTTCAGAGCAGCACGCAATGCTCCGGCGCGAAGCTGGCGGTCACGTCCGCGCCCTCCGCGAACAGCTCGGTGGGCGGCCGGCGCACGATCAGTGTTCCTGCCGGACACGCCACCACGTACTGGATGAAGTCGCCGTGGAACATGCGCCGGTGGATCCGGCCGCGCAGCGTGTTGGCGCCCGAGGCCGCCCCGGCCGGCGCGAGCGCTATATAAGCCGAGCGGAGCGCCACGATCGTCTCGTCGCCGCGCGGCTGGCGGTTCGGGCAGAGCTCCAGGACGCTGCCCTCCGCCACCTCAAAGCTCACGGTGCCGCCGGCCGGCGCGAGCAGCCGGCCATGGATCAGGTTCGCCGAGCCGACGAACTCGGCGACGAAGCGGCTGCCCGGCCGGTTGTACACCTCCTCCGGCGCGCCGATCTGCTCGATACGGCCGCCCTGCATGACGATCACCCGGTCGGAGATCGCCAGCGCCTCCTCCTGATCGTGCGTGACATAGAGGGACGTGATGTTCAGCCGCTGCTGCAATTCGCGCAGTTCGACGCGCATCTCGGCGCGCAGCTTGGCATCGAGGTTGGAGAGCGGCTCGTCGAACAGCAGCACGTCGGGCGAGAAGGCGATCGCGCGCGCCACGGCGACCCGCTGCTGCTGGCCGCCGGAGAGGCGCGAGGCGGGACGCGCGGCGTAGTCGCGCATCTGCACCAGGCCAAGCGCGTGATCGACGCTGCGGGTGATCTCCTCGCGCGCCAGCCGGCGCACCCGCAAGCCGTAGCCGACATTCTCGGCGACCGTCATGTGCGGCCAGATGGCATAGGACTGGAACACCATGGAGACGCCGCGCTGCTCGGTCGGCACGTTGCGTCCGGCGCCCGCGTCAAAGACGCTGCGGCCGTGCAGGCGGATGGCGCCGCCGCTCGGCTGCTCGAGGCCGGCGATGGCGCGCAAGGTGGTGGTCTTGCCGCAGCCGGACGGCCCGAGGAGGGTCACCAGCTCGCCGCGGGCGACGCTGAAGCTGACGTCCTGCACGGCGGGCACGTCGCCGTAGCGCACCGCGAGACCGCTGACCTCGATGCCGGGCGGGGTCATGCCCGCTCGCCGGAGACCCGCCGCACCGCCGCGAAGAGGATCAGCATGGCGGCGAACACCGTCGCGGTCTGCAGCAGCGCCATGGCAGCCGACAGCTCCGAGCTGGAGCTCAGCCAGGAATTGACGATCGCCGGCGCAATCACCTTCGAGTTCGGTCCCATCAGGAAGATCGACACGCCGAGCTCGCGCACGCTGGCGATGAACAGCAGCAGCCAGGCGGCGGCGAGGCCGGGGCGCAGCAGGGGCAAGGTGACGGTGCGCATGCGGCGCAGCCACCCGGCGCCGCAGACCTTGGCGCACTCCTCGAGGCTAGCGTCCACCTGCAGCATCACGCCGGCGAGCGTGCGCATGCCGAGCGGCAGGAACACGGTGACGTAGGCGATGCCGAGCAGCCAAAGCGTGCCGTAGATCGGGATCGGGATGTTGATCCACGCCCAGAGCAGGCCGAGGCCGAAGACGAGGCGCGGCACTGCCTGCGGAAACATGCCGATATATTCGAACGCTCCGCGGCCCGGCGTGCGGCTGCGATAGACGATCCAGACCAGCGTGAAGGTGAGCAGCATGCCGATGGTGGCGACGCAGAAGCCGAGCAGCAGGCTGTTGCGGAAGGCCAGCCCGAGCGTGCCCATCTGCAATGCGGTGGCGTAGTTGTCGAGGGTGAACTGGCTCTGCGACAGCACGACGGTCGCGAAACGCTGAAAGGAGGTCAGCAGCAGCGCCGCCAGGGGCAGCACCACGGAGACCGCGATATAGGTCCAGCAGACGACCAGAAGCAGCCAGCCGCCGCCGCGCCCCATGTCGATCGGCCGCGGGCGGAACGCCTTGCCGGAGATGGTAGCGAAGCTGCCGCGCCGGGTGATCCGCCGGGAGATGCCGAGCGTCACCAGCATCACCGCGAACAGCGAAAGGCCGAGGGCTGCCGCGCGTCCGTAATCCGGCGGGTAGGACAAGGTGGCTTCCCAGATCGCCGTCGTGATGACGAAGAAGCGGCCGGGAATGCCGAGCACGAAAGCGGCGGCGAAGGCGCCCAGCATTTCGGCGAAGACGAACACCGCGGCGCTCAGCACGCCCGGCGCCACCATCGGCAGGGTGACGGTGAAAATGGTGCGCAGCTTGCCGGCGCCGAGCACGCGCGCACCTTCCTCGAGCGACGGGTCCATCGACTTCATCGCCGCGCCGATGATGACGAAGGCGACGGTGCCCTCGAACAGCGCCATCACCCAGCCGATGCCGAACGGCGTGTAGATGTTCACGAGATCGCCGGAGAGACCGAGCAGATGGCCGACCTGGTTGATGAAGCCGGTCTTCGGCCCGGCCAGGATGCCCCAGGCCAGCGCGCCGACAAGCGGGGTCATGTAGTAGGGCAGTTCCATCAGCCGCTCCAGCAGGGCGCGGCCGGGGATGCTGGTGCGCGTGAGGATCCAGGCCAGGCTGAAGCCGAACAGCACGGCGAGTACGGTGGCGATCGCCGCCACTTCCGCCGTGTTGCCGAGGACGTGCAGGTCGTCGGCGATGGCGCGGTAGTTGTCGAGGCCGAATTCGGCGGCGGGGAATTGCTGCGGATCGCCGACGTTGAAGGATTCTTCCAGGAGAAAGGCGACGGGGTAGAGCACCAGTACCGCGCACGCCAGAAGCAGGAGCGAAGCAGGCAAGAAAGGCGAGGGGGCTTTGCCCCCTCGACCCCCACCAAAGGCGGAGCCTTTGGAATCCATTACTTAAGCAAAATGGGGTCTGGGGCCGACGGGCCCCAGCGGGGTCCCATGCTTCAGCGTTTGGGGGCAACGCCCTCGCCTTCCTTCCTTCATCGCATGCCCGTCATCTTGTCCCAGAAGCGGGCGAACTGCGTGCGGCTCGCCAGAAACGCGTTCCAGTCCGCAGGAAACAGCAGCTTCAGCTTGTCCACCTTCACCCCGCCCGGCGGCGGCGGCACGTCGTCGCGAGCGGAGTTGAGGAACAGCGAAGTGCCGTAGGAAGTCTGGCCCGCCACCGAAAGCAGCCAGTCCATGAACAGCCGCGCCGCCTGCGGATGCGGCGCGTTGGCCACCACGCCCCAGGTTTCCGGGCCGGCGGGCAAACCGTCGGCGGGATAGACGAAGTTGATCGGTGCGCCCTTCGCCTTGAACTGCAGATAGCCGGAGTATTGTGCCGTCGCGATGATCTTGTCCTGGCCGTTCACCGCGCGATCATATTGCTGGACGTAGCTGTCGAATGCCCGGGGTTTCTGCTCGGCGAATTTGGTCCAGTACTCGTCGCCGTACAGCCGCTTCAATTCGTACCAGGTCTCGTGCTGCAGGCCGGAATTGGACACCTTGACGCTGACGCCGTCTGCCCATTTCGGATCGAGCAGGTCATGCCAGGATTTCGGCGCCTGGGCGGGCGGCACGGCGCTCGGGTTGTAGGCGATACCCGCCATGATGATGGCGCCCCAGGTCCAGAATCCCTCCGGCGTGCTCTTGTACTCCGGCTTGAAAGCAGCCATTTCCGGCGAGACGTATTGCGCGAAGCCGCCGCGCTTCTGGAAGTCGAGGATGAAGCCGACGTCGGAAAGCTGCAGATCGTCGACGAGGTAGGATGAGGCCTGCCGCTCGGAGATCACCTTCGCATAGAGCGCGCCGGCCTGCAGGCGGATGTAGTTGGTGGCGATCTTCGGGAACGCGGCATGGAAGTCGGCGAGCAGATGCGCGGTGCCGTCCTCCGGATCGGTGGAGTAGACGATGAGCGCGCCTTCCTTCTCGGCGCCGGCGACATCGGCGCAGGTGCTGAAGCCCGCCACCTTGGTCGGGCTGGCGCAGACGCCGTCCGCCCGCGCCGGATTGAGGCCGCAGGCCATCAGGGCGGCCAGTATCGCCGCCGAACCGATCGAAAGCCGCATCTTCCCCCCCTTTTCCCTCGCCCGGTGCGTCAGATGTCCACGACGACGAAGTCCTGCTCGACCGAGACCGGAAACGTTTCGGCGACATAAGGTCCCTTGACCAAGCTCTCGCCACTCTCCACCGCCACGGGATAGGTGCGCACGCGCGTGCGCTTCGGATCGCACCAGGACTGGCCGGTGCGGATGTCAAACTCCCAGCCGTGCCAAGGACATTTCAGCAGTTCGCCGGGACGGGAAAACTCGTAGCTGCCGGGCTCGCGCGACTGCACCAGCCCGATGGTGTCGCCGAGGCACAGCCGCCCCGCCTGGTGCGGGCAGCGGTCGAGCAGCGCGTAGAACTCGCCGCCGAGGTTGAACACGCCGATCGAGCGGCCTTCCACCATGACGATGCGGCGCCCGCCCGGCGGAATCTCGTCGCACCGGGCCACGACATGCCGGGTCATGACGGCTAGAGGCCGTAGGCGGCGCGGGCGTTGCTGTTGAAGATCATCCGCTGCTGCTCCTCGGTCATGCTGACTTTGAAGGCGTGCCGCGGATCGTCCATGTCCCAGTGCGGGTAGTCGGTGGCGAAGACGATGCGATCCCAGCCGATCCACTCGCAGATCGTGCGCAGGTCGCGCGGCCGCTCCGGCTCCTCGACGGGCTGGGTGGCGAACCACACCTGGCGGCGGATGTATTCGGATGGCGGGCGCTTGACGTGCGCCACCTCGTCGCGCATGCGCGCCCAGTGCTTGTCGAGCCGCCAGGTGCAGGACGGCGCCCAGCCGAAGCCGCCTTCGATCATGATGAATTTCAGATCGGGGAAGCTTTCCATCACCCCCTCGAAGATCAGGCTCGCCAGGGCGGACTGCATGGCGATGGCATTGCCGTGATGGTCCTCCATGTAGAACGATGGCGCGCCGCCGGCGGTCATGGGATGGCCGTTGGTGCCGCCGGTATGGATGCCGATCGGCAGGCCGGTTTCCGCCGCCGCCTGGTAGATCGGCCAGTAGCGCTTGCGGCCGAGCGGCTCGCTGGTGCGCGGGGTCAGGAACACCGAGGCGAAATCGCGCCGCGCCGCACAGCGCCGGATCTCGGTCGCGGACGCCTCTGCGTCATCGCAGGCGATCGAGACGGCGGCGCGCAGCCGCGGCTCGGGCTCGGTCCACTCCGCCACCTGCCAGTCGTTAACCGCGGTGCTCATCGCCACGCCGAGGCGCAGATCGCGCTGATCCTTCACGCTCGGGAACAGCACCTGCAGGATGCCGATCTCGACGTTGAGCGGATCGAGATGCTGCTGGCGCATGAAGGCGAGATCCGATCCCGGCGGCCCGCCGGCGGGCGGCCAGGTGTCGCGCCGGGACAGCGCCGGCGTCGCCTTTGGATAGGCATGGCCCCTGAGGAACGGCGCCGGCGTGCGCGGGCCGTAGCTGTCGAAGTGATCGCGCCAGCGCTGCGACAGATAGGGGTGCAGCGCCTTGGCGGAGCGCAGCATCGGATGGATGTCGCAATCGATGACGCCGAGCCGGCTCTGCTGCGCTGATCGGGGTTCGAGAAGCACGTCGCTCATGAGCCTGTTTCCCTCAAACTTGGATATCCCGGAGGCGCGGATAGGTTTCGCGCGCGTTGTCGAGCGCGATCCTCGGCACGAGATGCTCGGGCAGTCCCGCCGGCAGCGGCCCTTCCTCGTCGAACTGCCAGTGCGGATAGTCCGTCGAGAAGAGCAGCATCCGCTCCGAGCCCATCTGTTCGATCACCGGCTCGAGCGCGCCCGGCGGAGCGTCGGCCGGCTGCAGCGTGAAGCGGACCTGCTCGCGGATGATCTCCCCCGGCGCGCGGTCGATCCACGGCACTTCCGTGCGCAGGCCGCGCCAGGTCTTGTTGACGCGCCACAGGAAGGGCGGCAGCCAGGTGAAGCCGGATTCCAGGAGCACGACGCGCAGCTCGGGAAATTTCTGGAACACGCCCTCGGTGATCAGGCTGAGCAGCTGGTTCTGGAAGGCCGGCGCGTTGGCGACGTAATCCTCGACATAATAGGAGGGCCAGCCCATCGAGGTGACGGGGTGGTGATAGACGCTGCCGGCGTGCACGCCGACCGGCAGGCCGTGGCGCTGCGCCGCCTCGTAGATCGGCCACAGGCTGCGGCGCCCGAGCGGCTGGTCGCCGTTGACCAGCAGCAGCACCTGCACGAAGCGCGGGTCGGCGGCGCAGCGTTCGATTTCGGCGGCGGCCTGCACGGGGTCGCGCATGCAGACGGTGACGGAGGCGCGCAGCCGCGGCTCATGGTCGAGCCACTCGCGCGCCAGCCACTCGTTGACGGCGCGCGCCAGGGCGGCGCCCATGTCCTCGCTGTACATGGCAATGGAGCCGTGCAGACAGCTCAGGATGCCGATGCGCGTGCCCCAGGGATCGAGGGCCTGGGCGCGCAGGCTGTCGAGCCCGGCGGCGGGCTTGCCCTCCGCGTCCCGCCAGTCCGGCCGGGCGCTGATCGGTGCGCCGGGCGGGTAGGAGGAGAGATCGAGGCCGTCGATGCCGCGGGTAACCATGGCCTCGCGCCAGTGCGCGTCGAGATAGGGCAGCAGCTGCGTCATCCTGGGCGGCGCCGGGTGCAGGTCGCAATCGATCGGCCCGATGGCGCGCAACAACTCCGTCGCTGGCGCTGCCAAGGCTGCGCTCATGGCGTGGTTCGCAGCATAACTCGGGAAACGCCTCGAAGCATGCTGAAGGCGAGAACACCTGCAAAGGTCGCCGAGGCGGGAGCCGCAAAACCCGAACCACCCTGCTCTCGCGCGACAATCACGCCATCACTCCCTGGACTGCATTCCGACACGGTTTGTACCACCCCGCACAGAGGCTGTCACGGCTCCGTCTCCGCCGTGGAGACGGCCGACTTCCCGCCGAATACGAGCTTGCGGCCCGCCGCATCACGCTGCCGAGTGTGCGCTGCAGTACCCTCATCAGAAGGCATTTTCGCAACGAATGCGCTTACGATTGTCTGATCGTAGCGCACGGAACAATTCATGGTGCACCCTGTATGAGCGCACGATTCCAACATGCGGCGCTTGTGTCGCCCTTGCATTCGTCGCGGGCTGCGCGGCGACGCCGATGGCTCCACGGTTCAGGTCATGCCCGGACCGGGCAAGAGCTTCGAAACGTTCCAGGCCGATCTCGCGACCCGCAAAGGCTTCGCCACGGACCAGGTGAAGGGCCAGGCGGATGCGGCCAATGCCGGAGCACCCGGGCTGGGTCGCGGCGGCCCTGCACCGGGCATGTTCCATCCCGGAGGTGCTCCCAGGGCAATGCCGGCTGCCGTGCATGCCGCACCGGCTCGCGCCTGCGCCAAGCATTGCTGATCCTGGATTTCCGGCATCCCGCCCGCTTGCCGGAAGCCGGCGGTCAGAACAAACCGTGCAGGAACCAGCGCAGGTTGCCGGTCGCGGCATCGCTTCCGTCGCCGCTGCGGTAGAGCCAGAAGCGGCGGCCCTGCTCGTCTTCCACGCGCCAGTAGTCGCGCACGGCCTGCCTCTCGCCATCGCATTTCCACCACTCCCCGAAGATGCGCTCGGGCCCGTCGGCGCGGCGGATGCGATGGCGCAGGCGGCGCCAGACGAAAGCGGCGGGCGGCTGGTCGGGCAGCAGCGACAGGGCCTCGATCGGCTGCGGCGGCGACAGCAGGCGGGCGGGGCGCGGCAGCAGCGGCCAGGACGCGGAGCGGCGCGGGCCGGGAACCGGCGCCAGCGGCGGCACCGGGCGCACCGAACGCTCGGGCACATCACTCTCGACGGGAATGACGCGATAGACGCGCCCGGCGCCGAGCCGGTTGGCCAGCCGGTCCACCAGGCCGGCGATGTCGGCCGCCTCCGCCGCCTCGCCGGCCAGCACCGCCGGCCCCTGCCTGGGAGACAGCGGCTCATCGAGCGGCACGACGAGGCGCATGGCCTCGACGCCAAGGCCCGGATCGACCCGCTCGAGCTGCTCGCGCAGCAGGCGCGCGAGATGCGCCGGGGCGTGGGTCGGCCGGGCGGTGCCGATGCGCACGGCCTGCACCGAGCCGTCCACACGCTCGAACAGCAGGTCGAGCCGGCGCGCGCCCCGGGCGGATTTTTCCAACGCGGCGCAGACGGTCGCCACCAGCCCGCCGATCATCGCGGTCAGCGCCTCGGCAGTCAGCAGCGGCTCGGCGAAAGCCCGCCGGGCGGTGATCATCGTCGGCGGCACCACCGGCGTGATCGGCTCGAACCTCTCGCCGAAAGCCTGATCGAGGCGACGCAGGAGGTCCGGCCCGAACCGGCGCGACAGCGGCGCGCGGGGCGCCGCGGCGAGCTGGCCGATGCGGTCGAGGCCGACGCGGCGCAGGGTTTCCGCCACCTCAGGCGCCAGCCGCAGGGCGGCAACGGGCAGCGTGGCGAGGGCGGCGCGGCAACCGCCTGGCGGCACGATCATGCTCTCCGGGTCGCCGTAGCGGGCCAAGGCGTGCGCCGCCCCCGGCGTCTCGGCGAGGGCGGCGCGGGCGGCGAAGCCGCCCCGGGTCAGCCGGCCGAGCAGGTCGGCGAGCAGCCCGGCCTCGCCGCCATGCAGATGGGTGCCGCCGGTGACATCCAGCCACACCCCGTCGGGCGGATCCGGCGCGGTCAGCGGCGTGTAGCGGACGCACCATGCCGCAACCTGCGCGAGCGCCTGTGCGTCGCCGTCCGGGTCGGCTTCGGCAATCTCCAGGCCGGGCAGCATGGCCTGCGCCTGCGCGAGCGGCATCCCCGGAAACAGGCCGAGCGCCTGCGCCGCCCGATCGACGCCGGCGAGGATACGGCGCCGCCCGTCATGCGCCTGCATTGCCAGGGGTGCCTCATCGCCCGATGCCTCATCACCCCAGGCGGCGTCGTGCCGGTGCAGCCGGTCGGTGCTGAACGTCGGCAGCCAGAGCGAGACGACCCTGCGCATCGCATGCCTCCACAACCCAGGTTCCAGGCTCGCCGCCGCGGCAGCGGATGAGGTCGAGCCGCCAGCGCGCGCGCCCCAGGCCGGGGGTCTCCGGCGCGTGCGCCAGCGGCGGCGGCGAGGGCAGGCAGGCCACCCGCCAGCGCGTCGCCGCGGCGGTCGGCTCGACCAGGGCGGGGTTGTCGAAGCGGCGGCTGCGGCGCAGCGCCAAGGCGACCACCCCGGAGGCCTCGGCGGCGATCTGCAGCCGGCGGGAGGCGGTCAACCCGAGCCGGCCGCCGATCTCGCCGACCACCCCGGCCAAGCCCGGATGCTGCAGCCCCTCCTCCATCACCAGCAGGACCGACGGGCCGGCCTCGGCGAAGATGATGCGGTCGGGGTGCAGGCCGACCCCCGCCAAAGCCGGGGCGAACAGATCCTGCCGCTCCACCGCCCAGAGCACGCACCCGCTGCTGCGGGCCAGCA
>JAFAYM010000229.1 GCA_019240395.1 Acidisphaera sp.
CCGCGAGCTCTCCGAGCTCGATCCGGTGGTCGCCCGCATCGACGAATTGCGGGCGGCCGAGCGCAGCGCCCGCGAGGCGGAGGCCCTGCTGGCGGATCCGGAGATGCGGGGGCTGGCGGAAGCCGAGCTCGAGACGCTCAAGACGCGGATCCCGGCGCTCGAGCACGAGCTGAGCGTCGCCCTGCTGCCGCGCGACGAGGCCGATGAGCGGGCGGCCATCCTCGAGCTGCGCCCGGCAGCGGGCGGCGACGAGGCGGCGCTGTTCGCGGCCGAGCTGTTCGCGATGTACCAGCGCTATGCCGAGCGGCGGGGCTGGCGCTTCGAGATCCTCGAATACGCCGACACCGGGCTCGGCGGACTGAAGGAGGGCATCGCCGAGATCACCGGGCGCAATGTCTTTGCCCGCCTGAAATACGAATCCGGCGTGCACCGGGTGCAGCGCGTGCCGGCGACGGAGAGCCAGGGACGCATCCACACCAGCACCGTAACCGTGGCCGTGCTGCCGGAGGCGGAGGAGGTGGATGTGCAGGTGGACGAGGGCGACCTGCGCATCGACGTCTATCGGGCGTCAGGCGCCGGCGGCCAGCACGTGAACAAGACTGAGAGTGCGGTGCGCATCACCCACCTGCCGAGCGGCATCGTCGTCGCCATGCAGGAGGAGAAGAGCCAGCACAAGAACCGGGCGAAGGCGATGAAGATCCTGCGGGCGCGGCTCTATGAGCAGCAGCGGGCCAGCCTGCACGCCAGCCGGGCGGCGGATCGCCGGTCACAAGTCGGCACCGGCGATCGCAGCGAGCGCATCCGCAGCTACAATTTCCCGCAGGGGAGGGTGTCGGACCACCGGATCGGCCTGACGCTCTACAAGCTGGACCGGGTGATGCAGGGGGAGCTGGACGAGTTCATCGACGCGCTCACCGCGGAGGACCAGGCGGCGCGGCTGGCGGCGGCCCAGACTTAAAGTCATGGGTTTGGGGCCGCCGGGCCCCAACGGGGTCCCATGCTCCAGCGTTTGGGGGCAGCGCCCCTCGCCCTACTTCTTCTTCCCCCGCCCGGTCTTCTCCTGCAGCGCATCGATGCGCTTGGAGGCCTCGGCCTTGGTGAGGTTGGCGTCGAACGGCTCGCCCGCCTCTTCGGAGAGGGTCTTGAGGTAGGACGCCTGGGCCCCGGTCATCGGCTCGTCGCCGGTGGTCCAATCGTCCGGGTCCTTTTCCAGATTGGAGGGCTTGTCGGGGTCGATGGGGACTTTCGGGTTCGTGCTCATGGCCGTGGAAACGCAGCTGGCCCCTCTTTGTTCCGGCCAATAAGCTCGCTTCTGGACGAAGCCGCGGCCCAGCTGGCGGCGGCCGGGATCGAGTCGCCCCGGCGCGAGGCGCGGCTGCTGCTGGCGCATGCCCTGGGCCTCTCGCAGGAGGCGCTGCTGCGCGACCGCGACATGGCGGTGGAGGCGCCCGGCTTCACGGCGCTGGTGGCCCGACGGCAAGCCCACGAGCCGCTGGCCCTGATCATCGGGGGGCAGGATTTTTGGACCCTGACGCTGGCGGTGTCGCCGGCGACCCTGGTGCCGCGCGCCGACAGCGAGACGCTGATCGAGGCGGCGCTGGCGGCCTTTCCGGACCGTGCCGTGGTCCGGCGCATCCTCGACCTCGGCACCGGCACCGGCTGCCTGCTGCTCGCGGCGCTCAGCGAATTCCCCGATGCTTGGGGGGTCGGAGTGGAGCGGTCGGCGGCGGCTGCCTCGCTCGCTGCGGCCAACGCGGCAAGCTGTGGGCTCGCGGGGCGCGCCGGCCTGGTCTGCGGGGATTGGACGGATTCGGCGGTCGGCGGTTTCGACCTGATCCTCTGTAACCCGCCCTACATCGAGAGTGCGGCGATCCCGGCGCTGATGCCCGAGGTCGCGCGCCACGAGCCCCGAACGGCGCTCGACGGCGGGCCCGACGGGCTGACGGCCTATCGGCGCATCCTGCCGGACTTGCCGAGGCTGCTGGCACCGGGCGGGATCGCGGTGCTGGAGATGGGGGCGGGGCAGCACCGCGGCGTGGCGGCGCTGGCGCGGGCGGCGGGGCTTGACATCGCAGCCATGCGTGCCGATCTGGGCGGCGTTGCGCGGGCTCTGGTGCTGCGGTGCGCCATGCCATGAAAAAACCATTTGGCGCTAGCACAGGACGCGGCTAGCGTCATCGCGCACGGACGGGATCGCCCCACGAGGGCGGATCCCGGCTGCCCCGGTCTTCCGCGGTCATATGCGATCGCATTCGGGGCGCCGCGGCGAAGCCTACGGTGACGCCGACGGTGACGGAGCTGACCCCGGGTGAGGGGATGACGCGGCCTTCAAGGGGCAATCGCCTCCGTCGGGCTGCTTCGGTCGGGGCTGGCTGCGAACCGCGACAGGCTGCGAACAGGAAAGCGCGACGGCACACGGATGAACATGAAACGCATGCGCGGACGCAACCATCGGGGCGGTGGGAGCGGCGGCGGCGGTGGCGTACGCCACCACGGCGGCGGTATCCCGATGAACCGCAACCACGTCTTCGACAGCAACGGGCCCGATCTGCGGGTCCGCGGCACGGCGCAGCAGCTCTTCGAAAAGTACCTGCAGCTCGGGCGCGATGCCACCAGCTCGGGGGACCGGGTGATGGCGGAGGGATATTTTCAGCACGCCGAGCACTATTTCCGCATCCTCAATGCGATGACCCAGGCGGCACAGCAAAACCAGCCGAACGGGCAGTATACCGGCGCACCCTATCAGCAGCGCCGCAGCAACGGCCTCGAGGCCGAGCCGGAAGAGGCGGAAGACACGCTGGCCGGCACCGGCGATCAGCCGCCGGCCGCCGAGCAACCCCACACCGGCGAGCAGCGCGAAATCCCGATCGCCGCGGCGCCGCCCGACAGCTGAGCCGAAGTCAGCTCTCGCCGGCGTCCAGCGCCTGGCGCAGCGCCGCACCCTCGGCGCCGTGCGGGTCGACGAGGCCGGTGCGCAGGAAGAGGTCGATCAGCACGAGATTGACGTTGAACTTGAAGTCGTCGGTCTCGGCGACAGCCTGCAGCGCGCGACGCAGCGGCCACAGCTCGAATTCCTGCACCTCGTCATCGGCCGGGCGCGGCACGAAGCTCTCCGGCAGCTCGAGGTCGAAGCAATGGAGCAGGTCGCGGCGCAGGCCCTCGGCGCGCTCCATGGTGTAGGCGATGCGGCCCACCGGCTCGGCGCGGGCGGCCAGCTCTTCCGGCAGCCCCGCCTCCTCCGCCGCCTCCTTGAGCAAGGTCGCGCGCGCGTCCATGCCGGCCGCGACGCCCCCGGCAACCAAATGGTCGAGCTTGCCCGGGTCCAGCGCCTTGTCCGCGGCGCGCCGGGCGACCCAGAGGTGGATGCCATCGCGGCGCCGCACCAGCCCGTTGACGTGCACGCCCTGGGCGCGGATGCCGAGCACCGGCAGGGCGCCGCGATCCACCCGGGCCAGCGCCGGGCCGTCGGGCCCGGCGCGCACGTCGAACGCCTCATGGCGCAAGCGGAACCAGCCGCGCGAGGACAGGTCGCCGGCGATGTCCTCGAGCTCTCCGGCTTGCGCGGGCGGGATCGTCAGCCCTGTGTTGAGGGCGGGGTAGTCCCGCAGCCCCGCGGCCACCTCCGGCGTCACCCAGCCGACCGGGGCGGCGCCGATGCGCAGCGTCAGCCGCCGGCCGGGCAGCTGCACGTTCCGGCAGGCCTCGATGTGGCGCATCAGCGGGGACATGGGGCGTGCTACCAGGGTGCCGGGGCGCCTGCCTAGGCGGCACTCGCTTTTGCCTCGCGGGCACGCCACCTCAGGGGCAATTTCCGAGGATCGAGATGCCACCCAGCCCCGTGCTGACCCCAAACCCCGCCCTGCACGACCGCACAGCCCTGGGCGACCGCTCCGGCCTGCGCACGATCCGTTCGCTGCTCCCCTATCTCTGGCCGAAGGGGGACTGGAACGCCCATGCCAGGGTGATCGCGGCGGCGGTCTTCCTGATTCTGGCGAAGCTGGCGACGGTGACCGTGCCGATCGTCTATTCGCGGGTGATCGACGCGCTGGCGCCGAAGGCGGGCGCCGCGGCCGCCGGCGCGCTGACCGTGCCGATCGTGCTCATCCTGGCCTACGGGCTGCTGCGCGTCGGCTCCTCGGGGTTCGGCGAGCTGCGCGACGCGGTATTCGCGGCGGTGCAGATGCGCACCGTGCGGGTCGTCGCGCTGCGCACCTTCCGCCACCTGCACCGCCTCTCCCTGCGCTTTCATCTCGACCGGCAGACCGGCGGCCTGGCGCGCGCGATCGACCGCGGCACCGCCGGGATCCAGGAAGTGCTGCGGCTCGCCGTGTTCAACGTCATCCCGACCCTGCTCGAAGTGGCGATGGTCACCGCCATCCTGTGGCGACTGTTCGACTGGCGCTACGCGCTGGTGACCTTCATGGCGGTGGCGATCTACATCGTCTTCACCTTCGGCTTCACCAACTGGCGGGTGCGGCTGCGCCGGAGCATGAACGAGAGCGACAGCCAGGCGCAGACCCGTGCGGTGGACAGCCTGCTGAACTACGAGACGGTGAAGTATTTCGGCAACGAGGCGCACGAGGCGCGGCGCTTCGACGAGGCGCTGGCCCGCTACGAGCGCGCTGCCGTGCGCAGCCAGGTCAGCCTGAACATGCTCAACCTGGGACAGGCGGTGATCATCGCCCTCGGGCTGGCGGTGGTGATGCTGATGGCCGCAGAGGAGGTGCGCAGCGGCCGGCTGACCGTCGGGCGCTTCGTGCTGGTCAACACCTACCTCATGCAGCTCTACCAGCCGCTGAACTTCCTCGGCTTCGTCTATCGCGGCATCAAGCAGGGGCTGACCGACATGGAGCAGATGTTCACGCTCCTCGCAGTCGGCCAGGAGGTGCGCGACGCGCCGGAGGCGGTGGCGTTGCCGGCGCAGCTGGCGGAGCGCGCCGCCGGCTCGCTCGCCTTCGAGGACGTGCATTTCGCCTACCGGCCCGACCACCCGATCCTGCTCGGGCTGAGTTTCTCGGTTCCGGCCGGCGGGCGGCTCGCCATCGTCGGGCCGACCGGCGCCGGCAAGTCAACCATCAGCCGGCTGCTGTTCCGCTTCTACGATCCCACGGCCGGGCGCATCCTGGTGGACGGGCAGGACATCCGCGCGTTCCAGCAGGACAGTCTGCGCGCCGCCATCGGCGTGGTGCCGCAGGACACCGTGCTGTTCAACGACACGATCCGCTACAACATCGGCTACGGTCGCCCCGGCGCCAGCCAGGCGGAGATCGAACAGGCGGCGCGCCTCGCCCAGGTGCATGACTTCGTGCTGCGCCTGCCCGACGGCTACGACACCGTGGTGGGCGAGCGCGGGCTGAAGCTCTCGGGCGGGGAGAAGCAGCGGGTGGCGATCGCGCGCACGATCCTGAAAGACCCGCGCATCCTGATCCTCGACGAGGCGACCAGCGCGCTCGACACCCGCACCGAGCAGGAGATCCAGACGGCGCTGCGCACGGTGTCGCGCCACCGCACCACGCTGACCATCGCGCACCGGCTCTCCACCGTGGTGGACGCGGACGAAATCCTCGTGCTTGCCGAAGGGCGGGTGGCGGAACGCGGCACCCATGCCAGTCTGCTGGCGCGCGGCGGCCTCTATGCCCGGATGTGGGCGCTGCAGGCGGAGCAGGAGCCGGTGCCGGCGGAGTAACGCGCCGCGTTGGCGGGCGGCGGCGCGCGCTGCCGCGTCAGCTCCGGTGATAGGCGGCGAGGCCGGCGCCGGCGCCGATCAGGATGCCGCCGGTCAGCCGGTTGCGCAGCCTTCCCCGGCTGGCGAGCAGCCGCCGGGCCCGCCCGGCGAGCATCGCCCACAGGCTGTCCCAGAAGACCGCGGTCGCCAGGAACCCGGCCGCCAGCAGCGCCATCTGCGGCGCCAGCGGGCGGTCCGCGGCGACGAACTGCGGAAAGAAGGCGCCGTAGAACAGCAGCGTCTTCGGATTGCTGCAGGAGACCAGGAAGCCGCGCAGCCAGATGGCGCGGACCGACCGCGGCTGCGGCGTGATCCGGCTGAGGTCCACCGGCGCCACCCGCCACTGCCGGATGCCGAGGAAGATCAGGTAGGCGGCTCCCAGCCAGCGCACCCAGGCGAGCAGATGCGCCACCCCGCCGAGCACCGCCGCCATGCCGAGCGCCGTCAGGAAAAGCTGCGGCACCATTGCCGCCGCGGTGCCGGCCATCGTCAGCAAGCCGTAGCGCGTGCCGTAGGCGACGCTGTTGGAGACGATCAGCGCCACGTTCGGCCCGGGGATCAGCATCAGCACGGTGGTGGCGCCGAGGAAGGCCAGATAGAGCTGCAGGTCGATCATCGCGGCGCATCCTAGCACGGTCTGCGGACCTTGCATCCGCGGCAGGGATGTGCTCCAAGCCGCGCCTTCCCTGCCGGGGCGCGGCACGTCCCGGCTATGCCCACGTGCGGGTTCGCCTGCGCGCGCATCCATAACGGATCGGGGCCGAACCTAGCCAGAGGGACCATTCATGCCGCTCTACGAATGCGTGCTCATCGCACGCAACGACGTCACGCAGCAGCAGGTCGAGGCCGTCGCCGATCAGATCGCCACCCAGCTCGAGGGCGACGGCGGCGGCGTGCGCAAGCGGGAATACTGGGGTCTGCGCAGCCTGGCCTTCCGCATCAACAAGAACCGCAAGGGCCACTATATGCTGCTGGGGCTCGATGCCCCGCCCGCCTCGATCACCGAAATGGAGCGCCAGCTCGGCCTGAACGAGGACGTGCTGCGCTTCCTGACGATCCGCGTCGGCGCGATCGAGGAGGCGCCTTCGGCCATCCTGACCCGGCGCTCCGATGATCGCGAGCGCGGCTTCCGCGGCCCCAAGCCGGCCGGGCGCTTCGACAGCGGCCGCCGCCGCGGCTACGACGACCGTGAGGAGTTCCGCGCCCGCGACCGCGACCAGGAGTTCCGCGGCGGCCGTGATGAAGAAGAGTTCCGTACTCCGCGCGGCGTGGAGGAATAGAGCGAGATGTCCGACAGCACCGAGATCAACCCCGCCAGCCGTCGTGCCGCCGTCGGCGCCCGGCGTCCGTTCTATCGCCGGCGCAAATCCTGCCCGTTCTCCGGCCCCAACGCGCCGAAGATCGACTACAAGGATGTGCGGCTGCTGTCCCGCTTCCTCAGCGAGCGCGGCAAGATCGTGCCGAGCCGCATCACCGCCGTGTCGGCCAAGAAGCAGCGCGAGCTGGCGCAGGCGATCAAGCGGGCGCGCTACCTGGCGCTGCTGCCCTACGTCCTGACCTGAGGAGCCGGAGATGGCCGCCGTCGAACTGGTCCTGCTGCAGCGGGTCGAGAAGCTCGGGCAGATGGGCGACGTCGTCCGGGTGAAGCCCGGCTACGCCCGCAACTACCTCCTCGCGCAGCGCAAGGCGATCCGCGCCAGCAAGGAAAATCTCGCGCAATTCGAGACCCAGCGCGCGCAGCTGGAAGCGCAGAACTTGAAGCGGCGCGAGGAGGCGGAGCGCGTCGCCGAGCGCGTCGGCGGGCTGAGCGTGGTGATCATCCGCCAGGCCGGCGAATCCGGCAGCCTCTATGGCTCGGTCTCGGCCCGCGACATCGCCGAGGCCTGCACCGAGAAGGGGCTGACCATTGATCGCCAGCAGGTTGTGCTGGGGCATCCGATCAAGACGCTCGGTCTCGCCCAGGTCCGGGTGGTGCTGCACCCCGAGGTGTCGATCCCGGTGACCGTCAACGTCGCCCGCAGTCCCGAAGAGGCGGAGCGGCAAGCCCGCGGCGAGCGCGTGGGCCAGGAGGAAGCGCCGGAGGCGGAGGCCGAAGCCGCGGAGCTGTTCGATCCCGGCGCTGCACCGGAGCCGCAAGCCTAGCTCCGTCGTTCAGGAAGCTTGGGATGCTGCACTCGCGATAGGCAAATGCCGGCGCCCGGCCGGCCTCGCGGTCTCCGCTCCGCCATCTGTGAACGCGGAAAATGCGGACGCCCTCACGGTTTCGAGCGTTGAACTACGCCAGATTCAACACTCGGAACGCGCGATGCTCTTCTCGCTGGACAGGATCCTCGACCGCCTGATCGTTGCCGGCCGCCTCACCGTTCAATGGCCGGATGGACGCAGGAGCATCTACCCGAAAGCTGCCGCCGGCAGGGATGACGCGGTCCCGGCGCTTCCTGCGGCCGCGGTGTCGATCACCCGCAACGCGACGATCCGTCACCTCCTCAGCAATCCCGCGCTCGCGGTGGGCGAGGCATACATGGACGGGGGGCTGGTGCCGGTCGGCTGCTCGATCTACGAGCTGCTCGAGCTGCTGGCCGTCAACCTCGCGCTGAACCGCGATGCGCACCCCGTGCTGTCGCTGCGCGCCTGGCTTTCCCGGTTGCTGCGGCCCGTCGCGCAATTCAACCCGGCGGGTCGGGCGCGGCGCAACGTGGCGCACCACTACGACCTCAACGGCCGGCTCTACAGCCTGTTCCTCGATCGCGACCGGCAATACTCCTGCGCCTATTTCCGCCAGGGCGGCGAAAGCCTCGAGCAGGCGCAAGCCGAGAAGAAGCGACACATCGCGGCGAAGCTGCTGCTCGATCGGCCCGGCCTGACCGTGCTCGACATCGGCTGCGGCTGGGGCGGCATGGCGCTCACCCTGGCGCGCGAGTTCGGCGCGCGGGTCACCGGGATCACGCTTTCGACCGAACAGCTCGCCGAGGCGCGCAGCCGCGCCGCCGCCGAGGGGCTCGCCGATCGCGTCAGCTTCGAGCTGGCGGATTATCGCAGCATGACGGACCGGTTCGATCGCATCGTCTCCGTCGGCATGTTCGAGCACGTCGGCGTCGGCCACTACCGCAGCTTCTTCGACGTCGTCCGGCGCTGTCTGGCACGGGACGGTATGGCGCTGCTGCATACGATCGGGCGCAGCCCTGGGCCCGCCAGCACCAATCCCTGGATTGCCAAATACATCTTTCCCGGCGGCTACGCGCCGGCACTCAGCGAAGTGCTGCCGCATATCGAGCGGTCCGGCCTGATCGTCAGCGACGTCGAGATCCTGCGGCTGCACTACGCCCAGACGCTGCGTCAGTGGCGCCGCCGCTTCGCCGCCAATCGCGACGCCATCGCCGCCCTCTACGACGACGCCTTCTGCCGGATGTTCGAGTTCTATCTGGCGGGGTCGGAGCTGGCCTTCCGCTATCAGGGGCACGTGAATTTCCAGGTCCAGCTCTGCCACGAACAGCAGGCGGTGCCGCTGACGCGGGACTACATCGCCGCGGCCGAACGCGGACCGCAGACCTCACTTGCTGAAGTCATGGGGTCTCGGCTCCGCTGACCGCGGCGGGGATGGAGCCCCCTCGGTCTCGTTTGCCCCCGGGTACCACCGCTGTCCACAGGCGCGCCGGCTGACATCCGCGGCGGCGGAGGACTAACCTCCGCCGGCCGATGAACACCGTCGATTCGCCGCTGCTCGGCCTGTCGCAGCGCCTGCCGCCGTCCAACCTGACGGCGGAGCAGGCGCTGCTCGGCGCGCTGCTCGCCAACAACAAGGCCTATGAGCGGGTCAGCGAATTCCTCGTCCCCGAGCATTTCGCCGACCCCCTGCATGGCCGCATCTTCGCCGCGATCAGCCGCCGCATCGAGGCGGGCCAACTCGCCGATGCGGTCACCCTGAAGGCCGAGTTCGAGCACTCCGGGGTGCTCGAGGAAGTCGGCGGCACCGCCTATCTCGCGCAGCTGCTCACCGCCATGGTCGGCATCATCAATGCCGGCGAGTACGGTCGCGCCATCCACGACGCCTGGTTGCGCCGCCAGCTCATCGACATCGGCGAGACCGTGGTCAACCGCGCCTTCGGAGCCGAGGACGAGCTCGAGGGGCGCGAGCAGGTGGAAGCGGCGGAGCAGTCGCTGTTCGACCTGGCGACGCGCGGCGGCGCGGAGGGCGGCTTCGTCACCTTCGAGCGGGCGCTGACCGAGGCGATCACCGCCGCCGAGCGCGCCTTTCGCCGCGCCGGTCACGTCTCCGGCCTCTCCACGGGATTGCGCGACCTCGACAGCAAGATGGGCGGCATGCACCCGTCGGACCTGCTGATCCTGGCGGGGCGGCCGGGCATGGGCAAGACCGCGCTCGCCACCAAGATCGCCTTCGGTGCAGCGCAGGCGCTGGTGGCGGAGGCGCGGCTCGGCGGCCCCGACGCGGTGCCGAAGGGCAGCGTGGCCGTGTTTTCGCTCGAGATGAGCGCCGAGCAGCTGGCGACGCGCCTGCTCGGCGAGGAGGCGCGGGTCAGCGGCGACCGCATCCGGCGTGGCGATATCGGCCAGCGCGACTTCGACCGTTTCGTGCAGGTGAGCCGCGACATCGCCGCGGTACCGCTGCACATCGACGACACACCGGCGATCACGCTCTCCGCCATGCGCACGCGCTGCCGCCGGCTCAAGCGCACCAAGGGCCTGTCGCTGGTGGTGGTGGATTATCTGCAGCTGATGCGCCCGGCCGCCGGCACCAGGCC
>JAFAYM010000086.1 GCA_019240395.1 Acidisphaera sp.
CATCAGCATGTCGCCGCTGCCGGCGAAGGTCTCGTTGGTGCCGGTGCCGCCGAAGACCGTCTCGTTGCCGGTGCCGGCATGCACCTGGGTGTCGCCGCTGCCGAGCATCATCAGGTCCGAGCCCTGGCCGCCGGTCATCACCTCCGCTCCCGAGCCGCCGAAGATCGTCGAGTTGCCCGAGCCGGCGAAAGCCGCGTCGGCACTGCCGGACATGGCGATCAGGTTGTTGCCGGAGCCGCCGACATAGGTGTTGGCGTTGCCGCCGCCGGCCAGGGTGATGTTGCCGCTGCCGGCGACCAGGGTGTTGTCGCCGCCGGTGCCGCCGAAGAACTTGCCGCCGCCGCCCCCGGCAAACAGCGTAAGCCGGCCGGTGCCGCCGACCATCGTCGCCGCCCTCGTCCCGCCCAGCACCGTGCTGGCGCCGCTGCCGTTGAAGAAGGTCAGCGCACCCTGGCCGCCGGAGAGCAGCACATTGTTGGCGGAAGCCGAGATGGTCGCCGTCCCGCTGCCCCCCTGGATCGTGTCGTTGCCGGTGCTCGCCACGAGATCGTTGCCCGAGCCCAGGAAGACCTGGTTGTTGCCGCCACCCGCGGCGATCGACATGGCGCCCGAACCAGCGACGATCGTGTCGTTGCCGGGGCCGGTGGAGACCACCCAGTTGCCGCCGCCGACGGTCGGAGCGGCGAACAGGTTGTTGGTGTATGCCGGCGTCGCGTGGTCGGCGGGGTCGGGATTGAACGTGCCGTCGGCCAGGAACACCCCTGAGCCGGTCCCTGCGTAGAAGGCCAGGTTCCCGTACGAGCCGCGCACCACCTGCCCGTCGCCATTGGCGCCGGAGATCGTCGCCGCCTGCGTTGCGGTATCATCGACCAGGGTCACGCCGCCCGGCAGCGCCAGCGAGCCGGTCCCGAGATTGCCGTCGGTCACGTCGACATAGCCGACCTGTCCGGCGCCGACGGCCGGCGGCGTGCCGGAAGTGGGATCGTAGGCGACCAGGCTGGGCGTGCCGCCATTCGCCGCGGCACTCGCCTGGAGCGCGGCATTGGCGCCGGTCTGGATGGCCGTGCTGAACGGGTTGCCGCTCTCGCCGGAGACCGGCGAGTAGCTCACGCCGCTCGATGCGCCGGCCGAAACCGTGCTCGTGCCGCTACCGGCATCGAGGGCGGCGAGCGTGGCGAGCACGCTAGCCGGTATCGTCGGAGCGGTCGGCGGGGCCAGGCTGGCGGATGTTCCGCCGGATGTTCCGCCGGATGTGGACTGGCTCGCGCCCGAGCCGCTGGAGGTGCTCGAGGACGGCGTGGAGCTGCCGGAGGAGGTCGTCGGGGTCGTCGAGGCGGGCGTGCTGCCGGTCTCGCCGGCGAGCAAGGCGGCGATCGACGCCGGCACTTGCGGCGGGGTGGGGGCGACCGGGATTCCGGACGCGCTCGCATCGGTCGAGTCGGCGGTGGCGGCGCCGCTGCCGCTCTGGTCGCTCGCGCTCTGCTGGACCGCGGATGTGGCAATGGCGGTCGCTATGGCGGCAGTCACCGGCTCCGTCGGCATGCCGGGCGCAGAAGGCGCGGTGGGCGCCGAGGAGGCGGACGCAGTCGCGTCCAAGATCGAGGCGACCTGGGCCGTGGCGGCGTCATCGACCGTCGGGGCGACGGGAGCGGTCGGGGCGACGGGGGCCGCCGGTGCGACAGGAGCGGTCGGTGCGACAGGAGCGCTGGGTGCGACGGGGGCGCTGGGTGCGACAGGGGCGCTGGGTGCGGCAGGTGCGCTCGGTGCGGAAGGGACGGTCGGCACGGTGGCGAGGGCCGCGATCTGGGCTGCGCTCAGGAAGGAGGTGGTGGTCTCTGACATGACGAACACTCTCGATGCGTGTGGGATTCTGTGCCGCATACTGAGCGGCGAGCCGCAGCCGGAGAAAACACCACCCCCGCGAACATTTCGTTAAAATTACCGGGCTCGATGCTTTTGGGAATAGGCTGGGCCGCCCAAGCCGATCCGCCGGCCCCCATTCCCACGGGAAATCGGGGCCATCACCCGCTTGTTGGATGCTTGCCAAGCCCCGTTGACCGACACTCCTGAAGCGGCGTGGCCGCAGAGACGGAGACCGGCTCACCCATGCAATGCCGAACGCCAGGCCGTATCCTCCTCGTCGAGGACGACAGTCTGATCCGGATGACCCTGGCCGAGGCATTGGAGGATGCCGGCTTCGAGGTCACCCAAGCCGCGAACGGCGAGGCCGCGGCGGCGCTCATCGAGCGGCTCGGCTTCGACCTCCTGCTGACCGACGTGCAGATGCCGGGGCGGCTGGACGGCATCGACCTGGCCCGGCGCACCCGCCGGAGCCACCCCGACCTGCCGATCGTCTTCATGACCGGACGGCCGGACGCCATCGACGCGATCGGCAGGCTGGGGTCGCAGGAGGCGTTCCTGCGCAAGCCGTTCGGCCCGCGCGAGATGCTGGCCACCCTCAGGCCCTTGCTGGACGGCCGTTTCCCGGGGAATCCGGCGGGCCACGCCCCCGCTTAGAGCCGCGGGCAACGGTCAAAAGTCTAGGACGGGTGGTATTAGCGGTCCGATCCTGACGCTTGAGTTCCCAGCGTTCAGGTGGATCAGCCCACCAAACAGGGGCAGGGAATGGAAATCGAGGGTTCTTTCCGTCGGCTTCCATCGACCAGCCGTTCGGCCGTATTCAGCGGTCTGGCAGGACCGGCGGCTCCAGCGTGGTAATGAAGTGGGCTGCCAGCAGTTCGTCTCTGGTCGGGAACCACATGCCGGCAGGCGGCACAGAGAAAATGCGATCGGTGAATGAGGCTGGGACGCCGGCCGCCTGGAATGCCTTCCGCTCGATGGTCTCGTCGAGCAGGATGGCCTGTGGCGTCATGCCGAGCGACCGGTAGCTGTGAAAGCCGAGCCGTGCGCCTTCGTGCAGCCAGCGATGGGTGCCGCTCAGGAAGGCGATCGTGCAGGCGGACAGGCAATTGCCGGTCACTTCCGTGTCGAGTTGTCGCGCCGCGATGGCGGCGGCGATCTGTCGCGCCTCCCCCACGGCACCGCCCACGCTCTCCAATCGCACGCGGCCGATGCCGGGAGCCGTTGCCAGCACCTGCCGGAAGCCGACGGCGGAGCCCAGACCCATCGTGCCGTAAAAATCGACATGCCGACCATCCGCGCTGACACGCGTTCCCGGCCACGGCATCGGCGTGTCGTGCAGCATGGCCTGGGTTGTGCCGAAGATCAGCACCAGCTTCAGCAAAAGCTGCGTTGCATTGCCGAACGTCGCCAGTACCAGCATCACCTGCACCACGGTCGCCCGCACGCCACGGCCGTTTTCGCGGGCCAGGTTCGCCGCCCGCCATGTGCCGACCGTCAGCCAGACTTGGCAGGCCAGCCAGCCGAGCGCCGTCGCGAAGAGGCAGCCGACCGCCAGGGCCGGGTCCGACCGGCGCATCGCCGCGCGCGCCAGCATACCCATGACGTAGCCGAACAGTCCGCCGAGCACGAACTGGTTGATCCAGAAGCTCCGGACCAGCGAGTGCTCGCCCCGCCAGTGCCGCGCCAGGTAGCTCTCTCGCTCGCGTCGCGGCGGCGCCCAGGATTGCGGAGCATACCAGGCCTGGCCCTGTCGGGCCGGGATGGCGGCAAGCGGATCCGCTCGAGGAAGGCTCGGTGGCTCCGTGGCGGTCATTTCCTGCAGTCCGGAGGCCTCGTCCGCCGCACGCCAGCCGGACATCCCCTCGCACCAGACAAAGGTGTCGGCCGGCAGGTCGCCACCCCCGAGCATCTCGCTCAGGCTGGTGGCGGACACCGGTCCGTGGCTGACACCGCCGCGTGAGTAGAACCAATCCTTCTGCGGGGCGGTGGTGACGGACATTCAACGACCCGACTGGTGCGGCTTGCACAGCAGTCTCTGGTGTTGGGATTGAGACAAAGCTAAACACGCGCCGAAGCGATGCCTCGCGTGCCTGGGCGGCCTCAGCCGGCCTTGCGCCAGAGCTCTGCAAACGCCTCCAGTTGCCGCTGCTCGAGGTCGGAGACGGCCCAGAACTCCATGCCGCCCTGGGTCCAGTGCACGAAATTGTAGCCGCTGCGCTCGCCTTCGCCTGATCCGCTACCGGTGCCCGGCCAGATGAATAGGTCGATCTCGTGCTTGGCCCGCTGATACAGCAGCGCCGCCACGGGGCGCTGGGACAGGTAATCCAATCGGGCGCCGGTGAGGGGAAAACCGGCTGCCGCGAGGTCTTTTACCGGCGGGGCGAAATCCAGCCTTCCGTCGAACCACGGTTTCACCGTGTGCTGGTCCGTCGACACCACGTCCATCAGGTGTCCGGGCTGCAGCGCCCTGATGTGGCCGGCGACCACCGCTTCGGTCAGGTCGGGCCCGCGCGGCAGCACCAGGGCCAGCGCCACGGCGGCGGCGACGGCGAACCCGGCGCCGAACGACAGGGCTTCGTTGAGGCGCCGGATCGGCGAGCCGAACCAGGAGCGCGGCCGCGGCGCTGGGGCGAGGCGCGCGGCGACCGCCTCGCGCAGCGCCGCCGGCGCCGCGTGATAGGGCAGTCCGGTGCGCAGCCCCGTCGAGAGCGCGCCGAGCCGCTGCTGCAGCGCCGCACACTCCGCACAACCCGCGACATGCCGGGCGACAGCGGCAGACTGCCCGGCCTCCAGCTCGCCATCCAGATCGGCCTGGATCAGCAGGTGCATCTCGCCACAGGGATGATGGCTCGCGTGATGATCGCTCATTGTCGGTCTGTTCCGCATCTCGGTCCGCCCTGGGCTTGCAGCAACGCCTGTCGCGCTCGCCAGAGCCGCGACATCACGGTGCCGATCGGCACGTCGACGATGCGGGCGATCTCCTTGTAGGAAAGCTCCTCCAGCTCGCGCAGCACCAGGCACTCCCGCAGCTCCGCCGGCAAGGCCGCGAGCGCCCGGTCCAGCCGACCGGCATCCTGCCCCCGCGCATAGCTCGCCTCGGGATCATCCGCCGGATCGATGAGCTCCGGCGTGTCGGCCTCCAGCGGCAATTCCGGGCGCGCGGCGAGCCGGCCGTACGCGGCGTTGCGCACGATCTGCAGCAGCCAGGCGCGGGCGTCGCCGCCGCGGAAACCCGAGAAGTAGGTCAGCGCCCGCAGCATGGCGTCCTGCGTCACGTCCTGCGCAATCGCCGCGTCGCGCACCAGCCACCGCGCCAGATTATAGGCGGCATCCAGATGCGGCAGGATCATCTGCTCGAAGCGCTGCCGGTCGCCCGGCTCGGACGTGTCAGGCGACCTCAATGTCGCGCCTTGCTCCCGTTCTCACAGCGTCCGCTCGCGTCATTGCACCATCACCGTGCCCTGCATGTGCGGGTGCAGGGAGCAGAAATAGCGGTAGATGCCGGGCTTGGCGAAGGCGACGGAAAACTTGTCGTCGGTGTCCAGCGGCGGCGACTTGAAAGCCTTCGGATCGTCGGCGCTGGTCACGGTGTGGGGTATGTCGTCGCGATTGGTCCAGGTGACGGTGCTGCCGGCCGGCACGGTGATGGTTTCGGGCGAGAAGCTGAAATTGTCCACCGTCACGGTAGGGCCCGCCACGCCCGGAGTGCCGGCCTTTGCTTCGCTCGCCAGCAGCAGGCCGGCCACGGCAAGGGCAGCCACGAACCTGCGGCGCGGCCGCATCGGTTTGGCTTGCATGACAGCCCCTCAGGCCGCGAGCGGCGTGTCGATGATGGCCAGCGGCGCCTGGCCCTGCACCTCGTGCACCGCGGTGACGCCGAGCAGCGCGCGCAAGCGTCCGGGCGGCACATCCTTGATCGGTCCCGGGCTCGGCGCGCTGCCGGGCGCCGGCTGCGGAAATGCCGTCGACATCGCGGTGTGGAAGCCGACGCTGCCCTCTACCTTCTGCATGACCTGGTGGATGTGCCCGTTGAGCACGGTGACCGAGCCGAACGGCTTGAGCAATGTCAGCGCCTGCGCGGCGTCGCTGGTGCCCCAGCCCCACTGCTCATAGACCGTCCAGAGCGGGACGTGCGCGAACACCACGATCGGCTGGCTCGCCGACCGGCCGCGCAGATCCTGTTCCAGCCAGGCGAGCTGATCCGGCCCCAGACTGCCCAGGCCGCCCGCTCTGAGGTTCTGCACGTTGTTCAGCCCGATGAAATGCACGCCCTGCTGGTCGAAGCCGTACCAGCCCTGCCGGCCGCCCTTGGTGAAGCGCTCGAAGAAGCTCTTGCCGTCATCGACCAGCACGTCGTGCTCGCCGGGGACGTAGTGCGTGTCCATTCCCGCGCCGCGGATGATCTGCTCGGCGGTGTCGAACTGCGCGTCGCGCGACAGATGGCTGACGTCGCCGGTGTGGATCATCAGCGAGGCGCCGCCGCCAAGCTCCTTCACCGAGGCGATCGCCGCAGCCAGAGTGCCCGGCGTGTCGCTGTTCGGCGCGCCGGCGAAGCCGATATGGCTGTCGCTGATCTGCATGAAGCTGAGCCCGCCGGTGCCCGCCGCCAAGGCGCTGCCGCCCAGCAAGCGGGAGCGCGGCACGCCGCCGCTCACCGTCCACAGCACGCCGGTGCCCGCCCACATCATGCATTTCAGAAAGCCGCGGCGCTGATTGATCCCGTCCATCGTCACCCCTCCTCGCTTGCTTGCCGATGGGGAGACCAGGCGGGGCGGCGTTTTATTCCCGGGGGCGTCGGATCAGATACGTCTGGCCGGGTTGTAAGGACTATCCGGGTTGACATCGAGGTCGACGGTCTGGACGCAGCCTTGTGGCTGGGTGTGCGCGTTGCCCGCACGCCAGGGCCCATCCCGGAGCTGAACATTGCTGACTTTGTCGAGCCAGAGGCAGCGCCACTGGCCTGCGCGGGGCAGACCAGAGCGGCTTTCTCCGCCGAACTGATAGGTGAGTGCTTTCTCCTGGCCGTTGGAGTGGCCGAGGATGATCGGGCAAAGCTCGCGGGGATATCCATCGTACAGGCACAGAACCTGCTTCTGCGCGAGCAGGGCCTGACTGAACAAGTCATAGGCGCGGCTTGGCACGGCGTTCCTCCTCGGCGCTGTGATTTGCCCCAGGTTTTCTACAGCAGCTCAGGGGCGAAATCGATCACGGTCGAACCGCTGGTGATCGCCGGCAGCAAGGCCGTGGCTTGCGGCAGCACGCTCTCGGCGTAGAAGCGGGCCGACAGGCGCCGCGCCGGGTCGTCGATCGCCAGCGCCGCTTTCGCCAGCAGCCAGCCGCCGGTCACCGTGGCGAACAACGTCAGAAACGGCACGGCGCCGGCGGCCGCGCGCCCCGGGTCCGCGGCATGTATGGCCAGCAGGGATGCGCTCGCCGTCTCCACCGCATCGATGCCCTGGGCGAGAGCCGCGCGGATCACCGCGAAACCGTCCTCCGAGCGCGCTGCCAAGGCTGCATCCAGCGCGCGCATTTCGGCGATCAGCGCCCGCGCCGCCGCGCCCTCGTCGCGCGCCAGCTTGCGGCCCAGCAGGTCCATCGCCTGAATGCCGTTGGTGCCTTCATAGATCGGCGCGATGCGGATGTCGCGATAGTGCTGCGCCACCCCGGTCTCCTCGATGAAGCCCATGCCGCCATGCACCTGGATGGCCAGCGACGCATTCTCGACGCCGATGTCGGTGCACCACGCCTTCACCATCGGCACCAGCAGCTCGGCGCGGCTTTGCGCCTGCGCCCGCCGCGCCGCATCCGGCGAGCGGCGCGCGATGTCCAGGCAGGAAGCGGTGAAATAGGCCAGCGCGCGCGACGCCTCGGTGCGGCTGCGCATCAGCAGCAGCATGCGCCGCACATCGGGATGCCGGATGATCGCCGCCCCGCCCTGCACCCGCTCGCGGGCGAAGTCGCGAGCCTGCTGATAGACGCGCTCGGAGATCGCGACGCCCTGCAGGCCGACGCTGAGCCGCGCATTGTTCATCATGGTGAACATGCAGGCCATGCCGCGCTGCTCCTCGCCCACCAGGAAGCCGATCGCGCCGCCCTCGTCGCCGAACGCCAGCACCGCCGTCGGGCTGGCATGGATGCCGAGCTTGTGCTCAAGGCTGACGCAGCGGACATCGTTGCGCCGCCCCGGCCGGCCCTCGGCGTCGGGCAGGAATTTCGGCACCAGGAACAGCGAAATGCCGCGCGTGCCGGCGGGCGAGCCCGGCGTGCGCGCCAGCACGAAGTGCAGGATGTTCTCGGCCAGGTCGTGATCCCCGTAGGTGATGTAGATCTTCTGGCCGCTGATCCGCCAATGCGCGCCGTCCGGCACGGCGCGCGTCTTCACCGCGCCGACATCCGATCCGGCCTGCGGCTCGGTGAGGTCCATCGTGCCGGTCCACGCGCCGGAGACGAGCTTTTCCAGGTACTGCGCTTTCAGCGCCTCGCTGCCGTGGCGCTCCAGCGCCTCCACCGCGCCCGCGGTGAGCAGCGGGCAGAGCGCGAAGCTCATGTTCGCCGCGGTCCACATCTCGGCGACCGCCGTCGCGACCACCAGCGGCAGGCCTTGGCCGCCATGCGCCTCGGCGAAGGGCAAGCCATTCCAGCCGCCCTCGACGAAGCTGCGATAGGCTTGGGAGAAGCCGGCCGGCGTGCGCACCACGCCGTTCTCCAGCCGCGCGCCTTCGTGGTCGCCGGGCTGATCCAGCGGCGCCAGAACGTCGCGCGCCAAGCCGGCTGCCGCCTCCAGGATGGCGGTCACCGTGTCGGGCGTGGCGCTCTCGCAGCCGGGCAGGGCGGCGATCCCGGGCAGCCCCGCGACGGTGTCGAGGACGAAGCGCATCTCGCGGACGGGCGGGTCATAGCCGGGCATCCCGTTTCCTCCTGGGGCAAGCTGGGTCTCGACTGAAAGTGCGGGGCGCCCGCCGCGGCCGCAAGCCGCTCGCGGCGGTGCGGTTGCCGCCGCTCGCCGCCTGCGCGAGGCTGTGACGAGCTGGGGCGGGGGAGAATACGGTGGTCGAGACGATCGTCATCATCGGCGCGGGTCCGGCGGGGCGCGCGGCGGCGGCGGCGCTGCCCGAGGCGCGCCTGGTCGCGCGACCGGCCGAGACCGCCTGGCACGCGCAGCCAGGAACGCTGTGGGTGGAGGCGGCCGGCGGCATCGAAGCCGTGCCGTTCACCCGCCTGCTGCTCTGCGCTGACGAGAAGCTGCTGCTGATGGCGCTGGAGTGCCGCTTCGCCGGCGGCTGGCCGGTGGTCGATGAGCGGGGCGAGACGACCTGTCCCGGGGTGTTCGCCGCCGGCCGGATCCTCGGCGCCGCCACGCCCGAGGAGGCCGCTGCGCAAGCCGCCATCGCCGCCGCCGCTCTGGCCGGCCGGGCGCTTCCGGGCCGGATCGCCCTCCCCGCAGCGAGACCGACCACGGTGCAGGAAGCACGGCTGGACCCGACCGAGATGGCCTCCCTGCTCGAGCAGCCGCCCGGCGCCGAGCGGACCCGCCGCGTGCTGGCGCAAGCGGAGCTGCGCGGGCCGGCGCTCGCCAGCGTCATCCTGCCGTCCCGTCCGGTCGGGCTGGCCGCCCTCGCCGCGCGGGCCAGCGTCCGGCCGCCGCCGCGCGTGCCGCAGCAGGACCGGGGGACCCTGTCATGAGCGACGGAGTGGACGTGATCGTGGTCGGCGGCGGCCTGCACGGCATGTCCGCCGCCCTGCATCTGGCGCGGCGCGGCCGGCGCGTGCTGGTGCTGGAGAAGGACCGGGTGGCCGCGCACGCCTCCAGCTATTCGGCCGGCGGCGTGCGCACGCTGGGGCGCCACATGGCGGAGGTTCCGCTGGCCGTGGAATCGCTGGAGATGTGGCACCGCATCGCCGCGCTCGTCGGCGACGGTTGCGGGTTCCGCGAGGTCGGCCACGTCAAGGTCGCCGAGAGTGCCGAGGAGATGGCGGTCCTGGAGGCCCGCGCGGCCGAGATGCGCCGGGCCGGCTGGACGCATGAGGAATTGCTGGACCGTGCCGAGCTGCGCCAGGTGGTGCCCGCGGTGTCGCCGCACGCCGTCGGCGCGCTGATCGCCAGGCGCAACGGCTTCGCCAAGCCGTATCGCACGACCCAGGCGTTCCGGCGCGCCGCCGAGGCGGCGGGGGCGCAGGTGCGGGAGAGCGCGAAGGTGGTGGGCATCGAGCGCTCCGGCGATCGCTGGACGGTTCGCTGCGCCGACGGCTCGGAGCATCGGGCGCCGGTGCTGGTGAATACCGCCGGGGCCTGGGGGGCGCGCCTGGCGCGCACGCTCGGCGAGGACATTCCGCTCGGCTTCAATGCGCTGATGATGATGCTGACCGCCCGGCTGCCGCCCTTCGTGACGCCTGTGGTCGGGCTGACCGGGCGGCCGATGTCGTTCAAGCAGACCGACAGCGGCCACGTGATGATCGGCGGCGGCCATCCCGGCACGGCCGATCTCGACAGCGGACGCATCACCGTCGACGTGGAGCGCATGGCGGCATCCGCCCGCACCGCGCTCGATCTGTTTCCGATCCTGCGGGATACCAGCATCGTGCATGTCTGGTGCGGCATCGAGGGCGTGATGCCGGACGAGATCCCGGTGATCGGCCTATCGGCGGTGCATCCCGGACTGGTGCACGCGTTCGGGTTTTCCGGCCACGGCTTCGAGCTCGGGCCGTTC
>JAFAYM010000106.1 GCA_019240395.1 Acidisphaera sp.
TCCATGCCAACGGCGGCCCGCGAACAGCGGGCCGTAATACTTTTCAAATGGGAGAGCACCGGTGCGACGAGGTCACATCCGAGGATACAAGAGCCCAAGCTCGAAAAGCGCCGAGCCGCAGATATAGCGGCTTTCCCGGGATTTACCAGCCCGAACCGCTCCATTCCGGACAAACGGGCCGGCCACAGCGGGCCCCCGAACCCCGAGCCTCCAGGCACTCGGCCCCGCACACGATGCCGTGATCGGCGGGAGTTCATGCTGCATCCGCGAAGGAGACTTCCCACATCTTCCGCCGAGGAAACGTCCGGCGCTCGAAAAGGAGGTTTCCATGCCTGTCGCTCAGGCCGGTTTTACCGCAGCTCCCGCCAAGAGCCCTCCGGGGGTCCCGCGGAACCCGTTGCGTCCGTTGCTGGCGGCTGGCGGCCGGCTTGCTTCCACGACCTGGCTGCAGCTTTGCCCTGATCTGGTGCAGGAGGTGGAGCGCGGGGCGGGGCTGCACGTGACAGCGGCGACGTCGCCCGGCCTACAGCGGGATGACTTCCAATAGACGAAATGGTTGATTTGAAAGCGTGATTCAGACCTACGGTAATTCCACCTTCGGTCATCCCGCTCTACTGCAGAAATAGCCGCACCCGGCCATCCGGCCGGACCACCTCGCCGATCACCGCCGCTTGTGCGCCGGCTGCGCGCAAGGCCGCCACGCACGCTCCGGACTGCGAACGCGGCAGACCGGCGAGCAGGCCCCCGGAGGTCTGCGGGTCCACCAGCAACGGCGACCACGGCCCCGAGGCCTCGCCGCCGAACGCTCGTTGCAGCAAGCGCAGATTTTCCGGTGCCAACGTGCTCGCAATCCCGCGGCCGGCCAGTTCGGCGGCCCCCGGAAGCAGCGGCAAGGCGTCCGGGATCAGCCTCGCCGCCGCCTCGGACGCAAGCAGCATCTCGAGCAGATGGCCGGCCAGCCCGAACCCGGTGACGTCGGTGCAGGCGCCGGTGCCGTGGTCGCGCAGTATGCGCGCAGCCGTGGCGTTGGTCGTCCGCATCCCGGCGACAGCGGCCTCCAACCAGCGCGCCCGCGCCAGCCCGCGCATCTGCGCCGCAAGCACGATGCCGGTGCCCAGGGGCTTGGTCAGCAGCAATGCATCGCCGGGCCGCAGCCCGGATTTGCGCCATGCCCGCTCGGGGGCGACGAGGCCCGTCACGGAAAAGCCGAGCGCCGCCTCCGCCGCCTCGGCGCTGTGTCCGCCGACCAGCACGCAGCCATCGCCGCGCAGCACGCCGGCCGCCCCCTGCATCATCGCCGCAAGGTCGGCGCGCATCTTGGCCGGGGGCATCGCCGGCACCGCGGCGATCGCCATCGCCGTCCAGGGCTGCGCGCCCATGGCGTGGATGTCCGACAGCGCATGCGCGGCGGCGATCTCCCCGAACACGAAGGGATCGTCCAGGAAGGCGCGGAAATGATCGACGCTCTGCACCACGGCGAGCCCGGGCGGCGGCAGCGTGATCGCAGCGTCGTCCGGAGCTTCGAGC
The DNA here is from genome assembly GCA_019240395.1 of Acidisphaera sp. Classification (GTDB taxonomy): domain Bacteria; phylum Pseudomonadota; class Alphaproteobacteria; order Acetobacterales; family Acetobacteraceae; genus JAFAYA01. Next base: position 1,528 of record JAFAYM010000106.1, read on the forward strand.
CCGACGATGTCGGGCCGCGCCGGGCCGGCCATCCCGGCGAGCGAAGCCGTCAGCACCTCGGCGCCGACTTTGGCGCCGCAGCCGCCGCAGCGCATCGGCTCGGCCGGCAGCATCGGCCGCAGCCGCGCATACATGGCCATCCAGTTTCGATCTATCCTGTCCTTCCAGCGCCATACGGCACGTCCTGAGAACGTCCAGTCACCGCGCCAGGCCAGAGCCCGCCCATCGCCGAGCCCCAGGATCGCCAGCGCCCGGCGCTGCGGATGCCAGGGGCGCAGCGGGCGGCCGGCGGCGGCCCGGCGCAAATTGGCGGCCAGCGGCGCCCCGGCCCGGACCGCCCACACCCCCGATTTCGGCCGCCCCGCGCCTTCGATCGCGGCGCAGTCACCGGCGGCGAACACGCCGGCATGGCTCAGGCTCTGCAGGCTGGGTGCCACCCGCACGAAACCCCCCGCACCGCAGGCCAGGCCGGATCGGACGAGGAAATCGGGAGCCCGGACGCCGGTCACCCACAGCGCCTCCTGGACGGCGAGCGCGCCTCCATCGGCCAGACGCAGCCTCCCCTCGCCATGAGCCAGCGCAGCAACCCCGCACACCAGTTCGACGCCCGCCTGGGCCAGGGCGGCACGCGCCACTGCCTGCGCCCGCGCCGGGGCGGCCGGCAGCGGCTGGGGATCGCGGCCGACCAGCACGATCCGGGCGCGGCCGGCAAACCGGTGCGCCAGCGCCAGCGCCAGCTCCGTGCCGCCGGCGCCGGCGCCGACCACCGCCAGCCGCGACCCCGGCTCGAGATGCGCCTCCAGACTCGCCAGCCGCTCGAGGAACCGGCCGATCGGCTTGACCGGGATACCCCCGGATGCCGGCATGTCCGGCACGCCGCCGACATCGATCGAGAGCAGGTCGTATGCCGTCGCGGTCCGTCCGGAGACGGTCACGGTGCGGGCGGCGAGTTCGACAGAAATCGCCTCCGCCAGGATCAGCCGCGCCCCGGAGGCGGCGGCCAGCGGCGCCAGGTCGATATGCGCCTCATCGAAGGCGTAATCGCCGCGCACCAGCCCGGGCAGCATGCCGGAATACGGGGTGTGCGGCTCGCGCGCTATCAGCGTGATGCGCAGCCCGCGGGCGGGTCGCATGGCGAAGCGGCGTAGCACCTCGACATGCGCGTGCCCGGCACCGAGCAGCACGATGTCGGTCTCGACCGGCCCGGTGCGCATCACCGGAACACCAGGCGCCGGGACAGCGCGAAGTTGACGAACATGCCGGCGGCCGCTCCCGCCGCCACCGCCCAGACGGGCTGGCTCCGGCAGAACGCGCTGCCCGCTATCAGCAGTGCGTACGTGCCGCGGTTCAGCACGAAGCCGCAGGAATTGGCGCCGAGGAAGCGCGCCCATTGCCAATGCGCCCGGCCCTCTGTGCGCGGGAACGTCCAGGCCCGGTTCAGCGCCCAGTTCACCGTTGCCGCGACGAAGTAGGCGACGAGGCCCGCGCCATACAGGCCGAGCGGCGCGCGCAGGGCGTACACGGTCGCCGTGTCGAAACAGAAGCCGACCAGCCCGACGGTGCCGAAGCGCAGGAACTGGCGGGCGAGGGCCTGCATGCCGGGGCATTAGCCAGCCTTGCCGCGGCCGGCAATGGCGCTGCACCCTCGCGCCATGATCATCGGCACCGCCGGCCACGTCGATCACGGCAAGACCCGGCTCGTCGAGGCGCTGACCGGTGTCGCCGGTGACCGCCTGGCCGAGGAGCGGCGCCGCGGCATCACCATCGATCTCGGCTACGCCTATGCCGGAGAGCTGGGCTTCATCGACGTGCCCGGGCACGAGCGCTTCGTGCACACCATGCTGGCCGGCAGCGCCGGCATCGACGCCGCCTTGCTGGTCGTCGCCGCCGATGACGGGGTGATGCCGCAGACCGCCGAGCACGCGCAGATCCTCGACATCCTCGGCATCACCAGCGGCGTGGTGGCGATCACCAAGGCCGACCTCGCTCCCGACCGTGTGCCCGATGTCATCGCGGACGTCGCCGCGTTGCTGGCGGGGAGCGCTCTGGCGGACGCTCCGGTGATGCCGGTTTCGGCGTTCACGGGGTTGGGCATCGAGGCGCTGCGGGCCGCGCTGCTCGCCCTCGGGCCGGCGCCGCGCGCCGTCGACGGCCTGCCGCGGTTGGCGGTCGACCGGGTGTTCACGCTGGCCGGCGCCGGCCTCGTGGTCACCGGCACGCTGATGGCGGGGCGCATCGCGGTCGACGACCGGCTGCTGTTGTCACCGTCCGGGATCGAGCTGCGGGTGCGTGGGCTGCATGCCCAGAACCGCCCGGCCGGCATGGCGCGGGCGGGGCAGCGGGTGGCGCTCAACATCACGGGATCGCGGCTTGCGCGGGAGGGCATCGCGCGTGGCGATTGGGTGCTGCACCCTGACTTGCATGCGCCGACGGCCTCGCTCGACGCGGCGGTCCGGCTGCCGCCGGGGGTGCGCCAGATGCATCTGCATCTCGGCACGGCACATGTGATGGCCTCGGTGGATTTTCTGGAAGAAAGGTCAGGGGCTCCGCCCCTGAACCCCGCTGGGGCCGCGGGCCCCAGACCCCTTGACTTAAGTAAATGGGGTCTGGGGTCCCCTGACCCCAGCGGGTTGAGGGCGGAGCCCTCGCCTTCCTGCCTCGTCCGCCTCACCCTGAGCCGGCCGATCGGCGCCCTGGCCGGCGACCGCCTGGTACTGCGCGAGTCCGGCAGGATCGGCGGCGGCACGGTGCTCGATCCATGGCCGCCCCGCCGCGGCCGCCGCAGTCCCGCCCGTCTGGCGACGCTGGCGGCCCTGCGGAACCCCGACCCGGTCGTCGCTCTGCGCGACCTGCTCGCCCAGCCGCCCGGCTGGATCGCCTTTCCGGCGTTTGCCCGCGCCCGCAATCTCTCCCGCGACCAGCGCGGAGACGTGCTGGCGGCGGTACCGGGAGTGCTGGTCGCGGACCTGGCGCTCGCGCCGCCGACGCTCGGTCGGTTGCTGCGGGCGATGGTCGAAGCCCTCGCCGCCCACCACGCCGCTGCGCCCGACCAGCCGGGCCTGCAGCCGGAGCGGCTGCGCCTGCTGCTGCCGGGCCGTCCTCCGCCCGAGGGCTTTCGCGCGCTGCTCGACATGGCGCTGCGCCGGCACGATCTGGAGCAGGACGGGCCGTGGCTGCGCCTGCCGGCGCATCGGGCAACGCTCTCCCCCGAAGAGGAGCGGCTCTGGCCGAGGCTGCGCGGGCTGATCGCCGCCGAGCGTTTCCGCCCGCCGCGCACCCGCGACCTCGCCGGTGCGCTGCGTGTGCCGGAGCCGCGGCTGCGCGTCATCCTCAAGCGGCTGGGGCGCATGGGTCGGGTTGTCGAGGTGGCGCCCGACCATTTCTTCCTCCGCGAGACGGTGGCCGAGATGGCCGGCATCGCGGCGGAAATCGCCGCAGTGGAGCCGCGCGGTGTCGTCACGGCGGCGGCGTTGCGCGACCGGCTGGCGAACGGCCGCAAGGTGGCCATCCATATCCTCGAGTTCTTCGACCGCGCCGGGCTGACCCGCCGCAGCGGCGATGAGCGGCGGGTGCGGCCGGATCGCATCCTGCTGTTCGGACCGCCGCCGCGTCCGGAAGCCGCTTGCGCGGCCGTGGCGCGCCCTGCCATCGTCGACCCGGCGCGAAGAACCGGAGCGGGGCGATGAAGCGACGCACATTCATGGCCGGAGCGGCCTGCGCCAGCCTCGCCGCGCCGGCGATCGCCGCAGCGCCGGGCGCGCGCGTGCTGAAATTCATCCCGCAGGCCGACCTCGCCGTGCTCGATCCGATCTGGACCACGGCCTACGTCACGCGGAATCACGGGTTCCTGGTGTTCGACACGCTCTACGGCCAGGACGATCAGTACAAGGCGCAGCCGCAGATGGTGGACGGCGCCACCACCGGGGATGACGGCAAGCGCTGGACGCTGAAGCTGCGCGACCGGCTGAAATTCCACGACGGCAGCCCGGTGCTGGCGCGTGACTGTGTGGCCAGCATCCAGCGCTGGGGCAAGCGCGACGCCTTCGGCGGCGCCCTGATGGCCGTCACCGACGAGCTTTCCGCCGCTGATGACCGGACCATCGTGTTTCGCCTGAAGAAGCCGTTCGCCCTGCTGCCGGATGCGCTCGGCAAGACCGGCAGCAACATCTGCGCCATCATGCCGGAGCGCCTGGCGAAGACCGACGCCTTCACGCAGGTCACCGAGATGGTCGGCAGCGGCCCCTTCCGCTTTCTCGGCGATGAGCGGGTGCCGGGCTCGCACTTCGCCTACGCGCGCTTCGACGGCTACAAGCCGCGCGAGAGCGGCACGGCCTCCTTCACCGCCGGCCCGAAAGTGGCGAATTTCGACCGCGTCGAGTGGACCGTCATTCCGGATTCCGCCACCGCCGCGGGCGCCTTGCAGAGCGGCGAGGTGGACTGGTGGGAGAACCCGCCCGGCGATCTGCTGCCGCTGCTGCGGCGGGGCGGCAAGCTGAAGGTGGTCGTGCAGGACCCGACCGGGTACCTCGGCTACATGCGGCCGAATTTTCTCTACCCGCCGTTCGACAACAAGGCGTTCCGCCGCGCTCTCATGCCGGCGATCAATCAGGCCGATTTCATGACCGCGGCGGCCGGCAGCGACCCGGCGTTGTCGCACACCGGCATCGGCGCGTTCTGCCCGACCTCGCCGATGGCGACCGACGCCGGCATGTCCGTGCTCAACGGCCCGCACGATCTCGACCGCGTTCGCGAGGCCGTCCGCGCCTCCGGCTACCAGGGCGAGAAGGTGGCGCTTCTGGCGGCGACCGATTTCCCGATCATCAACGCCATCGCCAATGTCGGCGCCGATCTGCTGAAGAAATGCGGCGTCAACGTCGACTACCAGGCGGTCGACTGGGGCACGGTGGTACAGCGCCGGGCGAAGAAGGATCCGCCGGACAAGGGCGGATGGAATGTGTTCTTCACCTATTGGACCGGGCTCGACAACTTCAACCCGGCAGTCGACCTGGCGCTGCGCGCCAACGGCGCCGGCGGCGGCAGCTGGTTCGGCTGGCCGGACATGCCGAAGCTCGAGGAGTTGCGCAACGCCTGGTTCGAGGCGCCGGACCTGGCGACGCAGAAGCGGATCTGCGACCAGATCCAGCAGGACGTGTTCGACGAGGTGCCGTTCTACCCGCTCGGCCAGCTCTATCAGCCGACGGCCTATAACACGAACCTGGAGGGCATACTGAACGGCTTCGTACTGTTCTGGAACGTCAAGGCGGTCGCCTGAGCGCGCCGGCAACGCATCGCGGCGGTGTGGCCTGCTTATTGCAGGCCCGCCCGGTTGCGCCCCGGCGGCGGGGTGACGGATTTTTTCGGGAACGGAGAGCCACATGAAGCGCCGGGATTTCCTGTTGACGGCCGCCTCCGGCGCCATGTCGGGACTCGCCGCCCCGAATCTGGCGCGGGCGGCGGACAATCGCGTGCTGCGCTTCATCCCGCAGGCCAACCTCGCCAACCTCGACCCGATCTGGGGCACCCAATACGTGGTGCGCAACGCCAGCCTGCTGATCTGGGACACGCTCTACGGCGTCGACGCCAGCCTCACGCCCAAGTCGCAGATGTGCGAGGGCCACGAGATGGCCGAAGACGGCAAGACCTGGACCTTTCGCCTGCGCGACGGCCTGAAATTCCACGACGGCACGCCCGTGCTGTCGCGCGACGTGGTGGCCAGCCTGAACCGCTGGATGGCGCGCGATCCGAACGGGCAGACGATCAAGCACACGCTCGACAGCCTGGACGCGGTGGATGACCGGACCTTCCGCTTCCGGCTGAGCAAGCCGTTCACCAAGATGCTGTTCGCGTTGGGCAAGGCGAACGCGCCGGTCGCCTTCATCATGCCGGAGCGCCTGGCCAGGACCGACCCGTTCGCCCAGATCAGCGAGTACGTCGGCTCCGGCCCGATGGTGTTCAAGAAAGACGAGTGGGTTCCCGGCTCCAACGCGGTGTTCGAGAAATTCGCCGGTTATCAGCCGCGGGCCGAGGCGGGCGAGTGGATGGCCGGCGGCAAGCGCATGATGTTGGACCGTATCGAATGGAAGATCATCCCCGATGCCGCGACCGCTTCCGCCGCCCTGCAGAACGGCGAGGTGGACTGGTGGGAGACGCCGATCCCAGATGTCATCCCGCTGCTCAAGCGCAATGGCAGCATCAGTGTCGACATCGCCGACCCGCTCGGCAATGTCGGCAGCTTCCGCATGAACCATATGTACAAGCCGTTCAGCGACGTGCGGGCGCGCCGCGCCGTGCAGATCGTGCTCAGCCAGTCCGACTACATGCAGGCGGTGGTCGGCAACGACCCGGCTCTGTGGAAGGAGCTGCCGAGCTTCTTCACGCCCGGCACCCCGAGCTACAGTGCCGCGGGCGGCGAGGTGCTGAGCGGCCCGCGCAAGATCGACGCCGCGAAGAAGCTGCTGGCGGAGGCCGGCTATGACGGCGAGAAGATCGTGCTGCTGGTGGCGACGGATGTTTCGATCACCAAGGGGGAGGGCGACATCACCGCGGAACTGCTGAAACAGCTCGGCATGAACGTGGATTACGTCGCCACGGACTGGGGCACCGTCGGCCAGCGGCGCGCCAAGAAGGACCCGCCCGAGAAAGGCGGCTGGAACATCTTCCACACCTGGCACGCCGGCGCTGATTGCATCAACCCCGCTCCCTATACGGCGCTGCGCACCAACGGCGACCAGGCCTGGTTCGGCTGGCCGAAGGACGACCACATCGAGGCGCTGATCGCCGACTGGTACAATGCCCCCGACGATGCCAGCGGCAACAGGATCATCGCCGAGATCGACCGCGCCTCGATGGACTTCGTCACCTACATCCCGACCGGGTTCTTCCTCGCCTACCAGGGCTGGCGCCGCAACGTCAGCGGCGTCGTGAAGGCGCCGTTCCCGGTGTTCTGGGGCGTGCAGAAGAGCTGATGCTCGCGTACATCCTGCGCCGCGTCCTGCAGACCATCCCGGTGATGGCGTTCGTCGCGCTGTTCGTGTTCTCGCTGCTCTACATCGCACCGGGAGACCCGGCAGCGATCATCGCCGGCGACCAGGCGACGCCGGCCGACATCGCCCGCATCCACGCCCAGCTCGGACTCGACCGGCCGTTCCTGGTGCGCTTCGCCGATTGGGCCTGGCGCGTGCTGCACGGCGATCTCGGCGTGTCGATCTTCACCAACCTGCCGGTCAGCCACATGATCGCGCAGCGTATCGAGCCGACGCTGTCGCTGATGATTCTGACGATGATCCTCTCGATCGTCATTGCCGTGCCGATGGGCGTACTGGCGGCGTGGAAGCAGGGCACGCTGATCGACCGGGCGGTGATGCTGAACGCGGTGATCGGCTTCTCGGTGCCGGTGTTCGTCATCGGCTACGTGCTGGCCTACATCTTCGCGCTACAGCTGGAATGGCTGCCGGTGCAGGGCTTCACCTCGATAAGCCAGGGCTTCTGGCCGTTCCTGCGCACGCTGATCCTGCCGGCGGTGACCCTCGGCGGCATCTATATCGCCCTGATCGCCCGCATCACCCGCGCCACCATGCTGGAGGTGCTCAGCCAGGATTACGTCCGCACCGCGCGGGCCAAGGGCCTCGGGCAGAACTCGGTGCTGTTCCTGCATGCCCTGAAGAACGCGGCGGTGCCGATCGCCACCGTCATCGGGCTCGGCGTGGCGCTGCTGATCGGCGGCGCGGTGGTGACCGAGACGGTGTTCGCCATCCCCGGGCTCGGCCGGCTCACCGTCGATGCGATCCTGCGGCGCGATTATCCGGTGATCCAGGGGGTGGTGCTGCTGTTCAGCTTCGCCTTCGTGCTGGTCAACCTGCTGGTCGACCTGACCTACACGTTCTTCGATCCCAGGATACGCTATTGAGCGCCGTCCTGCCCGGCGATCCGGCGGCCGCCCCGACATTGCCGGACGTGCTGCCTCCGGTGCGCCGGCGCGGCGCCGTCATGCGCTTCGTCGTGCGCCATCCCACCATCGTCGCCGGCGGTGCCCTGATCGGCTTGATGATCTTCATCGCGATCTGCGCACCCTATCTGCACACCGTCGATCCGACGGCGCTGGCGCCGGCCAGGCGGACGCGCGCGCCCTCGCCGCAGTACTGGTTCGGCACCGACATGCTGGGGCGCGACATCTACTCCCGCGTGCTGTACGGCTCGCGGGTCTCGCTCATCGTCGGTTTCTCGGTGGCGCTGCTGGCCTCGGTGATCGGCATGCTGATCGGCCTGGTGTCGGGCTTTGTGCGCTGGACCGACGCGCTGATCATGCGGATCATGGACGGGCTGATGGCGATCCCCGGCATCCTCCTGGCGATCGCGCTGATGGCGCTGACGCGGGGCTCGGTGCAGAACGTCATCATCGCCATCACCGTGCCGCAGGTGCCGCAGGTCGCCCGGCTGGTGCGCGGCCTGGTGCTGTCGCTGCGCGAGCAGCCGTTCGTCGAGGCCGCCACCGCCTCGGGCTCGCGCTTCTGGAAGATAGCCTTCCGGCACATCCTGCCGAACACCCTGGCGCCGCTGACCGTGCAGGCGACCTATATCTGCGCCTCGGCGATGATCACCGAGGCGATCCTCTCCTTCATCGGCGCCGGCACGCCGCCGATCATTCCCTCCTGGGGCAACATCATGGCCGAAGGCCGCGCGCTCTGGCAGGTCAAGCCCTACATCGTCTTCTTTCCCGCGATCTTCCTCTCGGTGACGGTGCTCGCGGTGAACCTGCTGGGAGACGGATTGCGCGACGCGCTCGATCCGCGGGCCGCCGGCCGGCTCTGATGGCGGCCAGCGATCCCTTGCTGCAGGTGCAGGCGCTGCAGGTGCATTTCGCCACCCCGGACGGTGTGCTGCGCGCGGTCGAGGGGCTTTCGTTCGAGATCGGCGCGGGCGAGACGGTGGCGATCGTCGGCGAGAGCGGCTGCGGCAAGTCGGTCACCGCGATGTCCATCCTGCGTCTCATCCCCGAGCCGCCGGGCCGTATCGCCGGCGAGATCCGCTTCGAGGGGCGCTCGCTGCTCGGGCTGCCGGACGCGGCGATGCGCGATCTGCGCGGCAACGAAATCAGCATGATCTTCCAGGAGCCGATGACCTCGCTCAACCCGGTGCTGACCGTCGGCCGGCAGATCGGCGAGACCTTGCGGCTGCATGAGGGACTGTCGGCACGAGCGGCGGAGCGCCGGGCCGTCGAGATCCTCACGCTGGTCGGCATTCCGGCGCCGGCCAGGCGGGTGCGGGAATATCCGCACCAGCTCTCCGGCGGCATGCGCCAGCGGGTGATGATCGCCATCGCGCTGGCCTGCAACCCCAAGCTGCTCATCGCCGACGAGCCGACCACGGCGCTCGATGTGACGATCCAGGCGCAGATTCTCGACCTGATGCGCGATCTCAAGACCCGGCTCGGCTCCGCGATCATGCTGATCACCCACGACCTCGGCGTGGTGGCGGAAACCGCCGAGCGGGTGATCGTCATGTACGCCGGACGCAAGGTGGAAGAGGCCGGCGTCGAAGAGATCTTCGCGAACCCACAACATCCCTACACCCGTGGCCTGCTCGGGGCGGTGCCGAAACTCGGCTCCTCGCTGACCGATGCCGGCGGGTCCCGGCTCGCCGAAATCCGCGGCCAGGTGCCGAGCCTGCGCGCGCCCATCGTCGGCTGCGCCTTCGCCGGCCGCTGTCCCGACGCCACCGATCTCTGCCGCCGGATCGCCCCGGCTGTCGAACTGAAATCGCCAGGACATCTCGCCGCCTGCCACTATGCGGAGAAGCTGGAGAGGCTCGCATCGTGACGCCGGCGGCGCCGATCCTCGAGGTCCGCGCGCTGGCCAAGCATTTTCCGCTGCGCCGCGGGCTGTTCGGCGGCGCCACCGGCAAGGTCCACGCGCTGGATGGCGTCAGCTTCTCGCTCGATCGGGGTGAGACGCTCTCGGTTGTCGGCGAGAGCGGCTGCGGCAAATCCACCCTGGGCAAGACGATCCTGCGCCTGACCGAGCCGACTTCCGGCGAGGTATGGCTGGGCGGCGAGCGCATCGACAATCTCTCGGTCGGGCGGCTGCGGCCGCTGCGCCGGCGTATGCAGGTGGTATTCCAGGACCCGTTCAGCAGCCTCAATCCGCGCATGCGCGTGCGCGATATCCTGGCCGAGCCGATGGTCAATTTCGGCCTGGCGAAATCGGGCGCGCGGCTGGATGAGCGGGTGGCGGCGCTGATGGACCAGGTCGGCCTGCCGCGCGAGGCGATGGGCCGCTATCCGCACGAATTCTCCGGCGGCCAGCGACAGCGGATCGGCATCGCCCGGGCACTGGCGCCGGGGGCGGACCTGATCATCTGCGACGAGGCGGTCTCGGCGCTCGACGTCTCGGTCAAGGCGCAGATCGTCAACCTGCTCGGGGATCTGCAGCAGGCGCTGGGCCTGGCCTTGCTGTTCATCAGCCATGACCTCGCGATCGTCGAGCACCTGACGCACAGGGTCGCGGTGATGTATCTCGGCAAGATCGTCGAGCTGTGCGATCGGCGCACCCTGTTCACCCGGGCGCACCACCCCTACACCAAGGCGCTGCTGTCGGCGGTGCCGGTGCCGGACCCGCTGGCCCGGCGCGAGCGGATCATCCTGCGCGGGGATGTGCCGAGCCCGATCAATCCGCCTTCGGGCTGCCGGTTCCACACACGCTGTCCGTTCGTGTTCCATCGCTGCCGCATCGAGGAACCGCTGCTGCGGCCCGTCGGCGGAGGGCATGTTTCGGCCTGCCATCTGGATGCCGCGGTGGCGGCTGACACGGAGAAGCTGTTGCCGCACCACCAGGAAGGGCCAGGCGCGCATAGCCTGGGGTCGACGGACCCCAGCGGGTCTCTTCCTTCAGCGTTGGGGCAGACCCCTGACCTTCGCTGGCTTGACCACGCGCGCCCCGGGCCGCCAAACTGATCGCCGCCCCGCACCGCGGGCGACGCCTTTGAAAGGGGGAAGCGATGCCTCAGGTCACCCTGACGGTGAACGGCAAGAGCCATTCGGTCGAGGTGGAGGGCCGCACGCTCCTCGTCGAGCTGCTGCGCGAGAAGCTCGCCCTCACCGGCACCCATGTCGGCTGCGACACCAGCCAGTGCGGCGCCTGCGTGGTGCATGTGGATGGCCGCTCCATCAAATCCTGCACGATGCTGGCGATGCAGGCGAACGGCGCCGCAGTGACCACCATCGAGGGCCTGGCGCAGGCCGATGGCACGTTGCATCCGATGCAGGAAATGTTCCGCGAGCACCACGCGCTGCAATGCGGCTTCTGCACGCCGGGGATGGTGATGAGCGCCATCGACCTGGTGAACATGCACCCGGATGGCCTGACCGAGCACGAGATCCGCGAGGGGCTGGAGGGCAATCTGTGCCGCTGCACGGGCTACCACAACATCGTCAAGGCGATCGCCGCCGCCTGGCCGCTGATGCACAACAAGCAGGCGCCGGCCGCCGCGGCCTGACGCGGGCGCGCCGGCCAGGGGGGACACGAAATGGGTTTCGAGGGCATCGGCGCTTCCGTCCGGCGCAAGGAGGACGGCCGCTTCCTCGCGGGACGCGGCAATTACGTCGACGATATCAACCGCCCCGGCCAGCTCTATGCCTTCATCCGGCGCTCCGACCGTCCGCATGCCAGGATCGGCGGCATCGACACCGGCCGCGCGGCCTCGGCGCCCGGGGTGGTGGCGGTGTTCACCGGGCGCGACATCGAGGCCGACGGGCTCGGCGGCCTGCCTTGCGGCTGGCAGATCCACAACAAGGACGGCTCGCCGATGGCTGAGCCGCCGCATCCGGTGATCGCCGTCGGCAAGGTCCGCCATGTCGGCGACCCCGTCGCCGTGGTGATCGCGGAAACCCGCCAGCAGGCCAAGGACGCGGCGGAGCTGCTCGTCATCGACTACCAGGACCTTCCCGGCATCGCCAGTGTGCGCGACGCGGTGTCGCCGGCGGCGGCGCGGGTGCACGACGACGTGGTGGGGAATGTCTGCTACGACTGGCATATCGGCGACAAGGCGGCGGTGGATGCCGCGTTCGAGCGCGCCGCGCGTGTCGTCCGGCTCGACCTGACCAACAACCGGCTGATCCCGAACGCCATGGAACCGCGATCCGCGGTGGGCGAGTGCGATCCGAGCTCGGGCGACTACACGCTCTGGACCACCAGCCAGAACCCGCACGTCATCCGGCTGCTGATGGGCGCCTTCGTGCTGCACGTGCCGGAGAGCAAGCTGCGCGTGGTGGCGCCGGATGTCGGCGGCGGCTTCGGCAGCAAGATCTATCACTATGCCGAGGAGGCGATCGTCACCTGGGCCGCCGGCAAGCTGAAGCGACCCGTGAAATGGACGGCGGAACGCTTCGAGAGCTTCATGTCCGACGCGCATGGCCGCGACCATGAGAGCGTCGCCGAAATGGCGATCACCGAGCAGGGCACGTTCCTGGCATTGCGCGTCAGCACGCTCTGCAACATGGGCGCCTATCTCTCGACATTCGCGCCCTGCGTGCCGACCTATCTCTACGCGACCCTGCTGGCGGGGGTCTACAAGACACCGGCGATCTATGCCGAGGTGAAGGCGGTGTTCACCAACACGGTTCCCGTCGACGCCTATCGCGGCGCCGGCCGGCCGGAAGCGACCTATCTGCTCGAGCGCCTGGTCGACGTCATCGCCTACGATACCGGCATCGACAAGGTCGAGTTGCGCCGCCGCAACTTCATTCCGTCCGACGCCTTTCCCTACCAGACGCCGGTGGCCCTGCAATATGACAGCGGCGATTACGAGGCCACGTTGCGGACCGCGCTGCAAGCGGCGGACTGGGACAGTTTCGAGGAGCGGCGGCGCGAGGCGGCGAGCCGCGGCAAGCTGCGCGGCATCGGCATCTCCACCTATCTCGAGGCATGCGGCATCGCGCCGAGCAAGGTGGTGGGCTCGCTCGGCGCCCGCGCCGGGCTCTACGAAGTAGCCAGCATCCGCGTCCATCCGACCGGCTCGGTCTCCGTGCTGACCGGCGCGCACAGCCATGGCCAGGGGCACGAGACGACGTTCGCGCAGCTCGTCTCCGAGCAGCTCGGCGTGCCGATCTCCCAGGTCGAGGTGGTGCACGGCGACACCGCGAAGATCCCGTTCGGCATGGGCACCTATGGCAGCCGCAGCCTTCCCGTCGGCGGCTCGGCGATGGTGAAAGCGATGGACAAGATCATCGCCAAGGGCAAGAAGATCGCCGCCCATTTGATGGAAGCGGCGGTCGAGGACATCGAGTTCAAAGAGGGAAAATTCACCGTCACCGGCACCGACAAGTCGAAGGCGCTGGCGGAGATCTCGCTTGCCGCCTACGTCCCGCACAATTACCCCATCGAGGAACTCGAGCCCGGCCTCGATGAAACCGCGTTCTACGATCCCAAGAACTTCACCTTTCCCGGCGGCTGCCATATCTGCGAGGTGGAGATCGAGGCCGACGCCGGAATGGCCCGGGTGGTGCGCTTCACTGCGGTCGACGACATCGGCCGGGTGATCAACCCGATGATCGTCGAGGGCCAAGTGCAGGGCGGGGTCTGTCAGGGCGTCGGCCAGGCGCTGATGGAACACGCGGTCTATGACGCGCAGGGCCAGCTGCTGACCGGCAGCTACATGGACTACACCATGCCGCGCGCCGAGGACGTTCCCGACATCAAGGTGGGCAGCGAAACCACGCTCTGCACGCACAACCCACTGGGATCGAAGGGCTGCGGCGAGGTCGGCGCGATCGGCAGCCCGCCGGCGGTGATGAACGCCGTCGTCGACGCGCTGAAGCAGTACAATGTCCGGCATCTCGACATGCCGGCGACGCCGGAGAAGATCTGGACCATCATGCGGGACGGCCAGCCCGCGATGGCCGCCGAGTAGGCCCGTACGGGAGAGCCACCGATGTATGATTTCACCTACCAGAAGCCGTCCAGCATTGCCGACGCGGTGAAGCTGCTCGCGGAACCCGAGGCGAAGGCGCTGGCGGGTGGCCAGACCTTCATCCCGGTGCTGAAGCAGCGCCTGAACAAGCCCTCGACGCTCGTTGATCTGGCCGGCCTCGGACTCGCCGGCATCAAGGCCGAGGGCGACAAGATAACCATCGGCGCGATGACGACGCACGGCGCGATCGCCGCCTCGCCGGAGATCAAGAAGGCGATCCCCGGGCTGTCGATGATGGCGGGTTGGATCGGCGATACGCAGGTGCGCCATTGCGGCACCATGGGCGGCTCGCTCGCCAACAACGATCCCTCGGCCTGCTATCCCGCGGCGGTGCTGGCGCTCAACGCCACTATCGTCACGGACAAGCGCCGCATCGGCGCGGACGAGTATTTCCAGGGCATGTTCACGACCGCACTGGCGACCGACGAGCTGATCACGTCCATCGAGTTCGCGCTGCCGGTCGAGAAATCGGCGTACGAGAAATTCCGCAATCCGGCCTCGCGCTACGCCATGGTCGGCGTGTTCGTCGCCAAGAGCGCGGCCGGCGTGCGGGTGGCGGTCACCGGCGCCTCGCAGAACGGCGTGTTCCGCCACACCGAAATGGAACAGGCGCTGAGCGGGAACTGGTCGCCCGACGCGATCGCCCACATCAAGACGCCGCCGGGCGGACTGAACAGCGACATCCACGGCAGCGCCGAGTATCGCGCGCACCTGATCACGGTGATGGCCAAGCGCGCGGTGGCCGCGGCGAGCTGAGCCGCTGCACGTCGTCGTCATCGGCGCCGGGATCGCCGGCGCCGTTTCGGCCGTCGAACTGCTGAGAGACGGACACCGCGTCACCATCCTGGAGCCCGGCGAGCCGGGCGGCGAGCAGGCCGCGAGCTACGGCAATGGCGGCTGGCTCAGCCCCAGCTCGGTGGTGCCGATGGCCATGCCCGGGCTGTGGCGGAAGGTGCCGGGGTGGCTCGCCGATCCGCTGGGACCTCTGGCGATCCGCTGGTCCTATCTGCCGCGGCTGACGCCTTGGCTGCTGCGTTTCCTGCGATCGGGCTCGACGGTGGCGAAGGTGGAGGCGACTGCGCGGGCGCTGCGCGCACTGGTGGCGGACAGTCCCGAGCGGCATCGCCTTCTGGCCGAGGAGGCCGGAGTGCCGGAGCTGATCGAGCGCCATGGGCTTCTCTACATCTTCCCCAGCCGCGCCGATTTCGAGGCCGAGGCGCTGAGCTGGCGTTTGCGCCACGACACCGGAGTGCGCTGGATCGAGCTCGACGAGAACGATCTGCGCCAGCGCGAGCCGTCGCTGGACCGCCGCTATACGTTCGGCGTGCTGATCGAAGAGGGCGGCAATTGCACCGAGCCCGGCGCCTATGTGGCGGCGCTGGTGCGGCACGCGGTGGCGCAGGGTGCGGTGCTGCGGCGCGACCGGGCGCTCGGCTTCACGATACGCGGGCGTCGGCTGCAGGCGGTGCGCACCGATGCCGGCGAGATCGCCTGCGACAAGGCGGTAATCGCCGCCGGGGCACGATCCCGCCAGCTCGCGCGCGAGGCCGGCGATCGCGTGCTGCTGGAAACCGAGCGCGGCTATCACGTGGTGATCCGTGATCCCGAGGCATTTCCGCGCACGCCGGTGATGCCGAGCGACGGCAAGATGGTGAACACGATGACCCGGCCCGGGCTGCGCATTGCCGGCCAGGTGGAGCTGGCCGGGCTGGAGGCGGCGCCGAACTGGAAGCGCGCCGAGGTTCTGCTGGATCACGCGCTGCGCACGCATCCCGGCCTGCCGCGGGACCTGCCGCGCGAGCGCGTCACGATGTGGATGGGCCACCGTCCATCGACGCCGGACAGCCTGCCTTGCATCGGCCCCGCCTCCGGCTGTCCGGACGTGGTGCACGCCTATGGTCACGGGCATATCGGGCTCGCGTCGGGTGCGATGACGGGGCGGCTGGTGGCTGACCTGGTCGGCGGCAAGAGGCCGGTGATCGATCCCGCGCCGTACTCGCCGCAGCGGTTTCGCTGAGCCTTACGTTTTGCCGAAATCCCGAGGCCGGAGCCCCGCCTGAAACCAGGTAATCAGCGAATAGATGTCGAACACGGGAACTCCGAGCGCCTCACGCAGCGCATGCGCATAGGGCGGCATGTTGGTGCATTCCAGCACGATCGCCGCCACCTCCGGATGCCGCGCCACCAGCGCATGGCCGGCTTCCAGCACGTCCTCCGCCGCGCGCGCCACATCCATGGCCTGGCTCTCGCCGCGGATCAGCACGCGGAAGAACTCGCGCCCGTTCTCCGTGCCGACCACCGGCGTATCGGCCGGCGCTCCCGCTGCGAGCAGGTGCCGTTCGGTCAAGGTGCTCGCCGACACCGTGATCACCCCGACCCGCCGGCCCGGCGGCAGGCTTGCCTGGACCCAAGGGATCTGCATGAGCGCGCTGGTGGCGACCGGCACGCGCACATGCGCCGCCAGCTCCGCCTGAAACAGCGAGAGGAAACCGCAATTGGTGGTGATGGCCTCCGCCCCCTGGTCCACAAGTTCCGAGGCGGCGGCGAGGAAATCCGGCAGCAGCCCGGCGGCGCCCTGCAGCACCACGCGCTCCGGGCTCGCGCCCTTCACCACGCGATAGAGCACCGGGAAGGGCCAAGTGGTGGCGTTGCCCATATCCCCGGGAATGCGGGGGAAGCGCGCTTCGAGCATCAGGATACCGAGCGGCGCGCCATAGATCGCCTTGCCTCCGCGTGCGATTACGGGGGATGTGGGCGGGAAGG
Source organism: Acidisphaera sp. (assembly GCA_019240395.1). Classification (GTDB taxonomy): domain Bacteria; phylum Pseudomonadota; class Alphaproteobacteria; order Acetobacterales; family Acetobacteraceae; genus JAFAYA01. The sequence goes on from JAFAYM010000106.1 coordinate 18,253, forward strand.
GAACGTCCATCGCTTGCACTTTCTCTGCGGTCGCATTGTCAGCGTCTGCTAGACGGATCGGGTTATCCCCCCGTCCACCCGGATGTTCTGTCCCGTGATGTAGCCGGCGCCGGGCGAGGCGAGGAAGGCGACGGTGTCGGCGATCTCCTCGGTGCGGCCGTAGCGGCCCATCGGAATGCGGACACGGAACTCGTCCTTCTCCGGCAGGCTGTCGATGAAGCCGGGAAGCACGTTGTTCATCCGCACATTGTCGGCCGCGTATTTGTCGGCGAACAGCTTGGTGAAGGCGGCAAGGCCGGCGCGGAAAACGCTCGATACCGGAAAGGCCGGGTCGGGCTCGAACGCCGCAAAGGTGGATATGTTGACGATCGAGCCGGACCGTTGCTGCTGCATGATCGGCGCCACCAGCCGTGTCGGGCGGACGACGTTGAGGAAATAGACGCCCATTCCGCGCTGCCAATCCTCGTCGGTGAGATCGAGGAGAGCGGCGCGCGGACCATGTCCGGCACTGTTGACCAGCACGTCGACGCGCCCCCAGCGCTCGACCGTCCCATCGACCAGGCGCTTGAGATCATCGGGCGACTGATTGGAGCCGGTCACGCCGAAACCGCCGAGCTCCTGCGCCAGGGCCTCGCCCTTTCCGGACGAGGACAGGATCGCCACCTGAAACCCATCACGCGCCAGGCTCCGCGCGGCTCCGGCGCCCAGACCGGTGCCGCCCGCCGTGATGACGGCGACTTTGTCTGTCATCCGCTAAACTCCCGATCTGGCATGGGTGAAGGTAACCATTCTGCACATAACGCCATTGGCTGAACAGCGGCCGGCGACGCGTTGCCGAAAGCCGGAAACGGCGCGATGCTGCGCTCCGGCATGAGTGATGAGGAAGAAAGCCATGGCTGACCACCCCTTCACCCGCGAGGACCTCGACATCCTCAAGCAATGGGACACGCCGACCATCTGCAACGGGCTCGAGATCGTCGTCCCCGAGCGCCGCGCCATCGGTTTCACCGTCGAGCCGATGGTCGCGGTGGATCGGACGTTCAAGCCGATCGTCGGCCTGGCCCGCACCGGCATGATCCGCGCCAAGGAGAAGATGCGCGGTCCGGCGATCGATCGCACCGACTGGTACGACTACGTGCACGCCCGCGACCTGCCGACCATCGCCGTGCTGCAGGATATCGACCCCACGCCCGGCTTCGGCGCCTTCTGGGGCGAGGTGCAGACCACCGTGCACAAGGCGCTGGGCTGCATCGGCTGCGTCACCAACGGCTCCTTCCGCGACCTCGACATGCTGGCGCCGGAGTTCCAGATCGTCGGCGGCCGCATCGGCCCGAGCCACGCCCATGTTCACATGGTGGATTTCGGCCATGCCGTGAACGTGTTCGGCATGCTTGTCGAGCATGACGACGTCATCCACGCCGATTTCCACGGCGCCGTCGTGGTTCCGGCGGACGCGGTGAAGAAACTCCCCGCAGCGATCGACCTGGTCTCCCGCCGCGAAAAGGTCATCCTCGACATCTGTCGCGACCCCGGCTTCTCGCCGGACAAGCTGCGCGAGGCGCTGCGCCGTTCCGGGGAGATCCACTGACGGGGATGACCACCGTCATCCGCAACGCGGACATGGTCATCGCCTGGGACGGCGATGCCCATGCCTACATGCCGGACGCCGACGTCGCTTTCGACGTCGGCGTGCTGCGCTTCGTCGGCCGTTCGTATGATGGGCCGGCGGAAACCGTGGTGGACGGGCGCGGCCTGATGGTGATGCCCGGCCTGGTCGACATCCACAGCCACCCCTCGAGCGAGCCGATGAACAAGGGGCTGATCGACGAGATCGGCAGCCCGGGCCTGTACAATTCCTCGCTCTACGAATACATGCCGATCTTCCGCGCCGATGCGGACGCCATTCCCGCCTGCGTGCGCGTCGCACTCAGCGAACTGCTGCTCTCCGGTGTCACCACGCTCGCCGACCTGTCGATGGCGCATCCGGGGTGGCTGGACCTGCTGGCCGAGAGCGGCATGCGGGTCTGCGTCGCGCCGATGTTCCGCTCCGCGCGCTGGTTCACGCGCAACGGCCACCTCGTCGAATACGAGTGGGACGAGCCGGCCGGCGAGAAGGCGATGGCCGAGGCGCTCGCGCTGATCGAGCGCGCCGAGCAGCATCCGAGCGGGCGCCTCTTCGGCATGGTGGTGCCGGCGCAGATCGACACCTGCAGCGAGACCCTGCTGCGCGACAGCTTCGCGGAAGCCCACGCCCGCGGCCTGGTCTGGCAGATCCACGCCGCGCAGTCGGTATCCGAGTTCCACGAGATCACCCGCCGGCATGGCGTCACGCCGATCGGCTGGCTCGACGAGCTCGGCCTGCTTTCCGAGCGGTCGATCGTCGGCCACGGCATCTTCCTCGATGATCATCCCGCGACGCGCTGGCACACCGACACCGATCTATCGCGCTTGGCCGCGACCGGCACCACCGTCGCGCATTGCCCGACGGTGTTCGCGCGCCGCGGCATCACGCTCAAGGATTTCGGCCGCTACAGGCGCGCCGGCGTCAACATGGGGATCGGCACCGACACCTATCCCCACAACATGCTCGACGAGCTGCGGCTGGCTGCGTATCTCGCGCGCACACAGGCCGGCAATCCGCGCACGCTGACCAGTACCGACCTGTTCGAGGCGGCAACCACCGGGGGCGCCCGCGCGCTCGGCCGCGAGGACATCGGCCGCCTCGCGCCGGGGTGCCGGGCCGATCTCGTGCTGGTCGACATCACGCACCCGATGATGCGCCCGGCGCGCGACCCCGTGCGCAGCCTGATCTACGCCGCCGGCGATCGTGCGGTCCGGCACGTCTACGTCGACGGAGAGTGCGTGGTGCAGGACGGGCGGGTGCTCACCATCGACTATCCCGGCGCGGCGGCGGCGCTGCACGAGGCGCAGAAGCGGGTGATCGCACGCGCGCCGGGGCTCGACTGGGATCATCGCTCGGTTGAGGCGATCAGTCCGCCGACGTTCCCGACGAAATAAGGAAGGCGAGGGGCTCTGCCCCCAAGTCGGAAAGACGGGGACCCCGCCAAAGGCGTAGCCTCTGGAATCCGTTACTTAAGTAAATGGGGTCTGGGGTCCCCTGACCCCAGCGGGTCGAGGGCAGAGCCCTCGCCTTACTTCCTTGGGAGGCAAGAACCATGGTCACAAGCATCGTATCTCCCCGCCTGATGCTGGTCGGCGGCGGCAGCGTCGCCCAGATCGGCGAAGTCCTGGCAAAATTCAGCCTCAGCCGCCCCCTCGTGGTCACCGACCCCTTCATGGTGTCCTCGGGCCTGGTCCGGCGCTGCCTCGATCCGCTTGCCGCTGCCGGGATGCACGCCGAGGTGTTCAGCGACACGGTTCCCGAGCCGACCGACACCGTCGTCGATGCGGGTGCCGTGGTGCTGAGTCAGGGAAACTTCGACTGCCTCATCGGCTTCGGCGGCGGCTCGCCGATCGACACCGCCAAGGCGATGGCGATCCTCGCCGGCGGCGGCGGCCACATCAGCGACTACAAGGTGCCGGTGCAGGCCGACCGCGCGGCGCTCCCGGTGATCGCCATTCCCACCACCGCCGGCACCGGCAGCGAGGCGACCCGCTTCACCGTCATCACCGACACGGCACGCGAGGAGAAGATGCTGATCGCCGGGCTCGGCGCGCTGCCGCTGGCGGCCCTGGTGGATTTCGAGCTCACCTACACCGTCCCCAGGCGCACCACTGCCGACACCGGCGTGGACAGCCTGACGCACGCGCTGGAGGCCTACGTCTCGCGTCGCGCCAACCCCTATTCCGACGCGCAGGCGCTGGCGGCGATGCGGCTGATCGGCGCCAATCTGCGCACGGCCTATGCCGAGCCGCGCAACGCCGCCGCGCGCGAGGCGATGATGCTGGGTGCGACGCAGGCCGGCATCGCGTTCACCAACAGCTCGGTCGCCCTGGTGCACGGCATGTCGCGGCCGATCGGCGCGCATTTCCACGTCCCCCACGGACTGTCCAACGCCATGCTGCTGCCCGCCGTCACCCGCTACAGCCTGGGCCAGGCGGCCGCCCGCTATGCCGCCGCGGCGCGCGCCATCGGCTTCGCGAGCGACGTCGACAGCGACGCCGTGGCGGGCGAGAAGCTGGCGGCGGGATTGGAGGCGCTGAACCGGGAACTGGACGTGCCCGGCCCGGCGGCCTACGGCATCGATGCGGCGGAGTGGGAGCGCCGGCTGCCGGTCATGGCGGAGCAGGCGATCGGGTCGGGCAGCCCGGCCAACAACCCGCGCGTGCCCGACGCCGGCGAGATCGTCGCACTGTATCGTGAGGTCTGGTCCTCCGGGCGCAACGCTGCTTGAGTGCCCGGCCCGCGAAGGAGACGTGCATGACCGAGATCAAGACCCTGCAGCCGCATGACCCGCTGCCCGGGGGCCATTCCGTCGTGCTGATGCGCCGTTTCGACGAGGACGCGCCGCAGCGCCTGATGATCGAGATGATCGTCAGCAACCCCGACAAGTCGGAGGAGACGGCAAGGCTGGTGCACGCCGACGGTTCGTCGATGTCGTGGGAGGAAGCGACCGAGGCGGCGAAGCAGCGGGCGCAGGAGGAGGGGCTGAAGCGCATCTGGCAGGTGGACCGCACCGCCGGGCCGCGCGAGCAGGAAATCCTGCAACATGGCGGCGACCACTCCGTGAACATGGAGCGCCTGGACGACAGCGACCTGGAGGATGGCGAGCCCGGGCCGGACATGCGTGACCGTCGCATCGAGGGCGCGCCCCGACGCTTCTAGCGGGGCGCTTCCGACGTGGAGCGTTCGCAGAAGCAGAGGATGCTCGCGGGGGAGCTCTATCGTCCGGGCGATCCGGAGCTGCAGTCCGACATGGCGCAGGCCAAGGTCTGGATGGTGCGCTACAACGCCTCGCTCGCCCTGTCCGCAGACGAGCGCCGTGACATCCTCGCTGAACGCCTCGGCTTCGTCGGGCCCGGTGCGGTGATCCGGCCGCCGTTCCATTGCGACTACGGCTACAACATCCGCCTCGGCGCGGATGCCTTCCTCAACTTCAACTGCGTAATTCTCGATGTCGCCGTCGTGGAGATCGGCGAAGGCGCGCAGATCGGTCCTGCCGTGCAGATCTACGCTGCCGATCATCCGCGCGACCCGGCGGCGCGGCGCCAGGGCCTCGAGCTCGGCCGCCCGGTCCGCATCGGCCGCCATGTCTGGATCGGCGGGGGAGCGATCCTGCTTCCCGGGATCACGATCGGCGACGACGCGGTGATCGGCGCCGGCAGCGTGGTGACCCGTGACGTGCCTGCGGGAACGACGGCGCTGGGCAATCCGGCGCGTCCATCGAAGTAGGCGAGGCTCGGGTTCGGTCGAATGCTGACCGCCACCCTGTCTGTCGTGCTGGCGGGCGCGTTGGCCGGCGGCTTCGTCTCGGGCCTCGCCGGCTTCGGCACCGGGCTCGTCGCCCTCGGTATCTGGCTGCACGTCGTGACCCCGACGCTCGCCGCCTCGCTCGTGGTGGTCTGCTCGGTGGTGGCACAGATCGGCACCATTCCGACGATCTGGCACGCCATCGACCGTACCCGCGTCCTGCCCTTCATCGTCCCCGGCCTGCTGGGCGTGCCGATCGGCACGAGGCTGCTGACCTACGTCGATCCGGACGCCTTTCGCCTGGGAGTCGGCATCTTCCTGCTGGGCTTCTCCGGTTTCATGCTGTTCGGCAGGCTCGTCCCGCGCGTCGCCTGGGGAGGCCGCCTCGCCGACGGCGCGATCGGGCTCGCCGGCGGCATTCTCGGTGGCTTGGCCGGCCTATCCGGTCCCTTGCCGACGGTGTGGGCGACCTTGCGCGGCTGGAGCAAGGATGAGCGCCGCAGCGTTTTCCAGGCGTTCAACCTGAGCATTCTCTTCGCCGCCCTGGTGGCGCACGCGGTCTCGGGCCGGCTGACCGCCGAGTTCGGCCGGCTGATGCCGGTCGCGCTACCCGGCACGCTGACCGGAGCCTGGCTCGGGACGCTCGCCTATCGCAAGTTGAGCGATCGGCGCTTCCACGAGATCGTGCTCGGCCTGCTCGGGATGTCGGGGCTGACGCTCGTCCTCAGCAGCCTCTCGCCGGGAGCGAGATGAGCCACCGGATCATGCCTTCAGTCCTGCTGCATCCAGGCATCGAGCCAGATCGGCACGGCCGCCGCCGGCAGCGGGCGCGCGACGAGATAGCCCTGCGCGGCTTGCACGCCGATCGCCTGCATCCGCTCCCAGGTCGGTGCGTCCTCGACACCCTCGGCGATGCTCGTCATGCCGGCCGCCTTGCCGCGGGACACGGCGTCCACGAGGAACCGCCGCGCCGGGCCATCGCTCGCGGCGCCGCGCACCAGGGCCTTGTCCAGCTTCAGCACGGTGAAGCCGAAATCGAGCAGCGCGAAGGGGTCCGGCATCTCCGGACCCAGATCGTCGATCGCCAGCCCGTAGCCGAGCCGCCGCAACTCTGCGATCGAGCGGCGGAGCTCGGCAAGTCGCGCAGCGTTCAGGCCGGCGACCGGCTGGCTCTCGGTCAGTTCGACAATGATGCGCGTCGCGGCGATCCCGGCCCGCGCACGCCTGCCGTCGAGCCATGCCAGCGCGTCCGGCGCGAGCAGCACATCGAGCGGCAGGTTGATCGCGATGAACAGGCCATGCGGCGCCAGATGGGCGCGGTAATCGGCGAAGGCGCGGTCGATCACCGCCTCGGTGAGGCGCCGTCCCAGGCCCGCCGTCTCCATCTGCGGCACGAAGCATTCGGGGCCCAGTGTGCCGTGCGCGGGATGCTCGAGCCGGGCCAGCACTTCCAGCCCGATCGGCCCCCGATCCGCGAGCCGCACGATCGGCTGGTAGCGGGTGTGCAGCCGGGCGCCGGCCAGCGCCTCGGATAGCTCCTCGGCCGCCAGCGTGGCGACCGGAACACCGCTTGCGGCGGTGGCGAACAGGGCGCGGCTCACTGAAGCGCCGCTCGGCTCGGTGGCGATCGCAGTTCGGGCCGGCACCGCTCCCTCGGTGCCGAGCATGACTAGCGCGGTCCGGCTGTCCCGGCTGCGCGCCGCCAGCGCCAGCAGATCTCCGAGCCGTTGGTCGGTATAGCCGGTCTGCACCAGCAGATGGGAGATGCGGTGGTCGGCGCGGACCAGGCGGCTCATCGCGTCGCTCGCGGAGTGGGCGGCGTCCAGGGCGGCCACGCCGATTTCGGCCGCCGCGGCGTGCACCGCTCGGGTCCACGCGCCGTCACGGCTGAGCAGGAGGAGGTGGAGCCCGGAGCCGCCCTGCTGAGTTTCCTGCCGCATTTTTCCCTCTGCCCGGCCGAGGCGTCCGACGCGACGCGGGCCACCCGGTTAACCCCTGAGCAGAACTGTCGCATTTATTAACAGTCCCGTCAACGTGGACGTGAAAAGCGTAGTGAGTAATCTCTCGTTAATGGGATGGCCGGCGGCTCACCAGGTCCGCAACGGCCGCCAGGGAGCCGCCTGCCAAAGCCGCGTCAGCTCGACGCGCTCCGCTTCGGCGTGGGCGGTCCAGGCATCGCCGTCCAGCCAAAGCACGGAAAAGCCGCTGGCGTCGCCCTGCGCGTGGTAGTCCGGGTCCGCCACCACGGCCTGCATCGCTTCCAGCAATCGGGCGGCAGTCGCCTGGGGCAGGCCGGCAGGGGCGGCCAGGCCGCGCAGGATGAAGGCCGAGAGCGGCAGGCCGGCGTCGCCGAGCGGCGGCATGTCGGGAAACGCATCGACCCGGTGATTGGCGGTGATGCCGAGTCCGGCCAACCGGCCGTCGCGCAGCGCTGCGATCGCGTCGCCGAGAGCCAGCGCGGCCGCCGCGACATTGCCGGCGAGCACCGCCTCGCGCGCCGCCGCGGCCGAGGGGAAGACGACGATGTTGAGCCGGGCACCGGCGAGCGCCTGCAGCCGCAGCGCAGCCAGATGCGGCGGGCTGCCGGCCGGCGGCGTGCCGAGCGGCAGCGCAGCAGCGCCCGCTTCGCGGCTGAACAGGTCCTGCGCCGAGGCCAGCGCCGCCGTGGCGGGAGACACCAGGGCGATCGGCTCCTTCTGCACCGCCCCGAGCAGCGAGATGCCCGGCATTCCTGCTGCTTGCGGCGTCATTCCCGCCAGGCCGTGCTCCACCATGCGCGCCGGTAGCGAGGGGGTGGTGACCCAGCCCAGGGTCGCCCCGTCAGCCGGCGCCGCGGCGAGTTGCCGGAACGCGACCAGCCCGCCCTCGCCGGGCATGTCCTCCGGCTCGATCTCGGCTCCGGGCAGGTGCCGCTCGAGGAATGGCGCATAGGCCCGGGCTTCCTGGTCGCCCCCGGAGCCGCTCGCGCTGGCGATCAGCAGCCGCAGGCTCTGGTCGGCCCGCGCCGACCTGAGGCCCAGGGCTCGCGACATTGCTGCAACCGCACCGGTCAGGCAGGAGCGCCGGCCGATCCGGCCGGTCATGCCCCTCCGGCCTTGACCCGCGCCTTCGGCACCCGCACCGGCGCCGCGTCCTTGCGCAGCCGGTGCTCGCCGAGGAACAGCAGGATCGGAGCGGCGATGAAGATCGACGACGACGTGCCGACGACGATGCCGAACAGCATCGTCCAGGCGAACCCCGACAGCGTCTGCCCGCCGAACAAGGCCAGCGGCAGGCTCGCCAGGAACACCGTCATCGACGTGCCGAGCGTGCGGTTCAGCGTCTCGTTTATCGACACGTCGATCAGCTCGCGCAGCGGCATCGACTTGTATTTGCGCAAATTCTCGCGCACTCGGTCGTACACCACGACCTTGTCGTTGGTCGAATAGCCGATGATCGTGAGAATGGCGGCGATCATCACCAGGTCGAACTGGATGCGCGTGATCGCCAGGAAGCCGATCGTCTTGGTGACGTCGAGCAGCAGCGTCACGACTGCGCCGACCGCGAACTCCCATTCGAAGCGGAACCAGATATAGACCAGGATCATCAGCAGCGAGATGCCGAGCGCCAGCATACCGTTGCGGAACAGCTCGGCCGACACGCTCGCTCCCACGGCGTCGACGCGCAGCAGCTTGGTGCCGGGGATGTCCTTCTCGAGGGACTGGCGCACGCGATCGGCGGCGGCCTGGGTGGCGGCCTCGCTGGGCTGGCTTTCCAGGCGGATCAGCACGTCACTGGCGTCGCCGAAGCGCTGCACGCCTGCCTCGTCGAGGTGCTCGCCGGCGAGCGCCGTCCGGATGCGGTTGAAATCCGCCGGCCCCGGCGTGCGCGCCTCCATGACGATGCCGCCTCGGAAGTCGATGCCGAGGTTGAGCCCGGGATAGAAGAACAGGCCGATCGACAAGGTGGAGAGCACCGCGGAGACCACGAGCCCCATGATGCGGCCGCGCATGAACTGGATGCGCGTGTGGTCGGGAACCAGTCGGAATAGGGGGCGCATGAACATGTGACGAAGCAGCATGGGGTGTCAAACCGGCAGCGCCGCTGGACGCGTCGCCGCGTACCAGCGCACCATGATCAGCCGCGCCAGCAGGGTCGCGGTGAACAGGGTCGTGATGATGCCGACGGTGATCGTCACGGCGAAGCCTTTCACCGGCCCGCTGCCGAAGATGAACAGCATGACGTGCGCCAGCAGGGCGGTGACGTTGCTGTCCAGGATGGTGCCGTAGGCGCGCTTGAAGCCGGTCTCCATCGCCGCGACCGGCGGGCGGCCGTTGCGCGTCTCCTCGCGGATGCGCTCGTTGATCAGGATATTGGCGTCCACCGCCATGCCGAGGGTCAGCAGGATGCCGGCCATGCCAGGCAGCGTCAGGGTGGCTTCCAGGAGCGACAGGATCGCCAGCATCAGCACCAGGTTGACCACCAGCGCCAGGTTCGCGATCCAGCCGAACAGGCCGTAGAAAATCCCCATGAAGCCGATCACCAGGACGAACCCGACGGCCAGCGAGATGGCCCCGGCGCGGATGCTGTCCGCCCCAAGCTCCGGCCCGACGCTGCGCTCCTCGACGACGTTCAGGGGCGCCGGCAAGGCACCCGCACGCAGCAGCACCGCGAGGTCGGTCGCCGAGCGGGCGTCGAAATGGCCGCTGATCTGCCCCCGACCGCCGAGGATCGGCTCGCGGATCACCGGCGCGCTGACCACCTTGTCGTCCAGCACGATGGCGAAGGGATGCCCGACCTGGGCGCGGGTGACGTCGGCGAAGCGCCGGCTGCCGACGCCATTGAAGGTGAAGTTCACCACCCATTCGCCGGTCTGCGGGTTCTGCCCGGCCCGCGCATCCGTCAGGTCGGCGCCATCCACCTCGACACGTCGCCGCACCGCCAGGCGCGACTTCGGGTTGTCCTGCATCGCTAGGAAGTCATCGCCCGGCGGCGGCGCCGAGGCTTGCGGGTTCGCCGCCTCGTCGACCAGGCGGAAGGTCATGCGCGCGGTCTTGCCGAGCAGCTCCTTGATCCGTTCGGGATCCTCGATGCCTGGGAGCTGAACGACGATTCGGCTGTCGCCCTGGCGGGTGATGATCGGATCGACGACGCCGGTCTCGTCGATGCGCCGGCGCACGATCTCGATGGATTGCTGCACGGCGGCGTTGGCGCGATCGCGTAAAGCGAGGCGCGACAGGGTCAGGGTGATCTCGTCGCCGGCGGCCGCCACGTCGACGTCGGCTTGGCTGCCGGGGCCGGTGTTCTCCCCCCCAGTGGCGGTCTTCAAGGCCGCCAGAGCCGTCGCAAGCTGCGAGGGATCGCGCAGCCGCACCGCCACCCGGTCCTGCGCCGGTTCCGCCGCCAAGCTGGTGTAGCCCACTCCCGGCCCGCGCAGCGCCTGCCGGGCCGTGTCCACCAGCCCGTCCAGCCGCTCATGGATCACCGCGTCCATGTCGACCTGCATCAGCAGGTAGCTGCCGCCGCGCAGATCCAGGCCGAGATGCACCTGCCGCCAGGGCAGCCAGCCCGCCGGGCTCGCCGCAAGGTTGGGCAGGCAGAAGAGCGCGCCCAGGACGCAGACGCCGAGGATC
>JAFAYM010000238.1 GCA_019240395.1 Acidisphaera sp.
TTCGCGACCCGGCTCGATCCGGCTTATGCGGCGCTGGTCGCGGAGGTAACGGAAGCGATAAGAAGGCCAGGGGCGCTGCCCCCAAACGCTGAAGCATGGGACCCCGTTGGGGCCCGTCGGCCCCAAACCCCATGACTCAAGTAAGGGGGTCTGGGGCCCGCGGCCCCAGCGGGTCCCATACTTCAGCGTGTGGGGCGGAGTCCTCGCCTTCCTTCCTTCGCTTCGCCCCCGCCCTATTCGCCGTTCTGGTCCTGGTGGTTTGGGAAAGCGCGGTACGCCTGCTGGAGGTGCCGAGCTACCTGGTGCCCGGCCCGGTCGCCATCGGCCGCGCCTTCCTGCAGGATCCCGCCGGGCTGCTCGCAGCCCTCGCGTCCACGCTGGCGGTGACCGCGGCGGCGCTGGTGGCCGCGGCCCTGTTCGGACTGGTGCTGGCGATCGGCATGGCGTCCAGCCCCTGGGCGCGCGCCGCCATCCAGCCCTGGGCGGTGGCCCTGCAGGTGACACCGATCGTGGCGATCGCGCCGCTGATCATCGTCTGGGTGGGTGATCCATTCGCTTCGCTGGTGGTCTGCGCCGCCATCGTCGCTTTCTTTCCGGTGTTCTCGGCGACGGCGGCCGGGCTGGCGGCGCCGCCGCAGGCGCTGCTCGACCTGTTCCGGCTGAACGGCGCCGACGGCTGGCAGACCCTGCGGCTGCTGCGCTTGCCGGCCTCGCTGCCGTATTTCCTGGCGGGACTGCGCATTTCCGGCGGGCTGGCGCTGGTCGGGGCGGTGGTCGCCGAGTTCGTGGCGGGCTCCGGCGGGTTTGCCTCCGGCCTGGCGTATCGGATGCTGGAGGCCGGCTACCGGCTGCAGATCCCGCGCATGTTCTGCGCCCTGGTGCTGCTGTCGCTGGCCGGCATCGCCATCAACGCGGCGCTCGGCGGGCTGGGGCAGTGGCTGCTGCGCCGGCGCGGCGACATCGCTTGAACACGCGGCGGCCGGCTGCCAAAAGCGCTTCAGCGCGTCGGAGGAGCGGAATGGCCAGGACCGAGGGCGGCAAGCGGCTCAGCGCGGGACAGCGGGCCTATGAGGCGAAGCGCGCGGCGAAAGCCGGCATGAGCCTGGAGAAGTGGCTCGATGCCAAGCAGAAGCAGGCGCAGGCGGAGGTGAAGGCCCGTCAGAAGGCGACCGAGCCGGCCAAGCCCGTCAAAAAGAGCGGCTTCTTCAGCCGGCTGATCGAGCGGGCTCACAAGCCCCTGTCCTGATCACAAGCCCTGTCCTGATCAGCTCAGCAGGTCCAAAGCCGCGCGGGAGAGCGCCTGCACGCCGAGGCCGATGCAGGACTCGTCGGGCTGATAGCCGGAATTGTGCAGCTTGTCGGCGCGGCCCGGCGTGCCGGAGCCGACGCGGAGCTGGAAGGCCGGCACCCGGTTGGCGAACAGGGCGAAATCCTCGCCGCCGAGGCTCGGCTCACCCTTGTCGACCACGTCGCCGAACTGCGCCCGCACGCTGCCGACGGTGCGCTCCAGCACGCCCTCGTCGTTGAACAGCGGCGGCACGCCCTGCACGTATTGCAGCTCGCAGGACACCCGCATGGACTGCTCCAGCCCGGCGCAAAGCCGGCGGATGGCCGTCTCGGCGATGGCGCGCGACTGCGTGTGCAGGGTGCGCACGGTGCCGCGCAGATGCACCCGGTCCGGGATGATGTTGTGCACGGTGCCGGCATGGATGGCGCCGACGGTGACCACCGCCGGGTGGATCGGCTTGACCTCGCGCGACACCACGGTCTGCAGCTGGGTGATCAGCGAGGCGGCGGCGACGATCGGATCGACGGCGTCGTCGGGGTGCGCGGCGTGGCCGGATTTTCCCGAGACGTACAGGTCGAACCGGTCGGAGGCGGCCAGGCAGGCGCCGTGGACGTAGCCGAAGCGGCCGACCGGCATGTCGGGGTGGTTGTGAAAGCCGAGCGCCATGTCGACGTTCGGCGCCTCGAGCACGCCGTCCTCGATCATCGCCGCCGCGCCGGTCAGCAGCTCCTCGGCGGGCTGGAACACCAGCTTGACGGTGCCGGCGAGCTGCGGGGAGAGGCGCTGCAGAACGGCGGCGACGCCGAGCAGGGTGCTGGTGTGGATGTCGTGGCCGCAGGCGTGCATCCGCCCTTCGATCCGGCTGACGAAGGGCAAGCCGGTCTGCTCGTGGATCGGCAGCGCGTCCATGTCGGCGCGGATCGCCAGCACCGGGCCGGGCCGGCCGCCCTCGATGGTGCCGACCACGCCGGTGCGGCCGATCCCGGTGCGGTGCGCGATGCCGAGCTTTTCCAGTTCCCGCTGCACCACCCCGGCGGTGCGCACCTCCTCGAAGCCGAGCTCGGGATTGGCGTGGATGTCCCGGCGGATTTCGATGAGCGCCGGCTCGATGCGTCGGGTTTCCTCTGATATGGCAGTCTGCGGATCGTTGACGATACGGCCGGGATCGGACATCAGGGCTGCCTCGCTGGGTGGGCCGGCATCATGCGGGCCCGCTCCTGTGGCGGCAAGCTGACCACGAGGTGCCACGCCGGTGCGGTTCCTGGAACGCTGGCTGACCGACACGATCAGCCTGGTGCTGGCACTCGCGCTCGGACTCCTGGCGATGCAGGCCCCGGCGCTGACGCATGAGTATGCCGACAGCCTGTTGCAGGTGGCGCAGGACGTGCGGCGCGACATCGACCAGCGGGAGGCCTCGGCGCGCCAGTATTACGGCATCACCGCGGCGGGGGACGCGGAGGTGATCGCGGCACTGCAGGCGCGAGAGCCGTCCAACGCCGCCACGCTGACGCAGTCGGTGGAGCGGGCGGGCGCCTTGCAGGCCGCCTACGACCGGATCGAAGGCGCCGCGCCGCTGCTGCGCCCGGTGGCGGCGGCGAGCGATGCGTTGCGCGATCCGCAGGGCTACAAGGCATCGGTGCTGCGCACGACGCTCGACACCTACACGCCGCAGCTGGTGCTGAGCACGGCGGCGGCGATCTATGGCCTCGCCGGCGTGATCGTTGGCACGCTGCTGGCCAGCCTGATCATCTCCATGGGAACGGCGCGACGGCAGACCCGGCGCGTCTGGTGAGCGGCTTCTGCTGGACACTGCGGCGGGCACGCATCTAGATTTTGGTCCTGCCGTGGAGCGCCGATGAACCTGGTCAGTCCTGTTGCCGGCGAGAGCCGGGCCGCCTCGACCCGGTCGCGGGTCGTTCCGGTGATCCTTTCCGGGGGCTCGGGCTCGCGTCTGTGGCCGGTGTCGCGCGAGAGTTTTCCCAAGCAATACTGGCCGCTGACGTCGAAGCGATCGCTGATCCAGGAGACGGCGCTGCGTGCGGCCGATGGCGGCCTGGCGCCGCCGCTGCTGGTGTGCAACCAGGAGCATCGCTTCCTCGCCGCCGAGCAGATGCGCACGGCCGGAATTGCCGGCGCGCGGCTGATGCTGGAGCCGGTCGGACGCAACAGCGCACCGGCGATCGCCGCCGCGGCCGTGCTGATCGCCGAGGAAAACCCCGACGACGTGCTGTGGATGATGGCGGCGGATTCCGCCATCGCCGACACCGCGGCCCTGGCCGAAGCGCTTCATCGCGCGGTGGTGGCGGCGCGGGCCGGACGCTTCGTCACCTTCGGCATGCGCCCGACGGCGCCGGAAACCGGCTACGGCTATATCGAGCTGGGCGAGAAGCTGGCCGACCTGCCGGGCGTGCACGCGCTGGCGCGCTTCATCGAGAAGCCGGATGCCGCGGCGGCGGCGAGCTTCGTCGCCTCCGGGCATCATCTCTGGAACTCCGGGATGTTCGTCTTCACCGCGGCGACCCTGCTGGAGGAGATGGCGGCGCATGCGCCGGCGGTACTGGCGGCGGCGCAGGCGTCGGTGGCGCAACGGCGGCAGGACCTCGACTTCATCCGCCTCTCGCCAGAGGCCTTCGGCGTCAGCCCGAATATCAGCCTGGACTATGCCGTGGCCGAGCACACCACGCGCGCCGCGGTGGTGCCGGCCGATCTCGGCTGGTCGGATGTCGGCAGCTGGGGGGCGCTGTGGGAGCTCGGCGAAAAAGACGAGCAGGGGAATGTGGCGATCGGCGACGTGCTGATGGAGGCGGCGCGCCATTGCTATGTCCGCAGCGACGGCGTGCTGACCGCCGTGGTCGGGCTCGAGGACGCGGTGGTGGTGGTGGAGAAGGACGCGGTGCTGGCGATGAAGCGAGAGCACGCGCAGGACGTGAAGAAGATCGTCGACCGTCTGCGCCAAGCCGGGCGGCCGGAGGCGGTGACGCATAACCGGATCTACCGTCCGTGGGGCTTCTACGAGAGCCTGATCCGCGGCGACCGCTTCCAGGTGAAGCGCATCTGCGTGACGCCGGGGCACAAGCTGTCATTGCAGAAGCATTTCCATCGCGCCGAGCATTGGGTCGTGGTGAACGGCAGTGCGCTGGTGACGCGCGACGGCGAGCAGGTGCTG
The DNA here is from genome assembly GCA_019240395.1 of Acidisphaera sp. Classification (GTDB taxonomy): domain Bacteria; phylum Pseudomonadota; class Alphaproteobacteria; order Acetobacterales; family Acetobacteraceae; genus JAFAYA01. Next base: position 4,455 of record JAFAYM010000238.1, read on the forward strand.
GTGCGCGAGAACGAGAGCATCTATCTGCCGCTCGGCACCGTGCACCGCCTGGAGAATCCCGGCCGCATCCCGCTGAGCCTGATCGAGGTGCAATCGGGCGCCTACCTCGGCGAAGACGACATCGTCCGCCTGGAAGACCATTACGGCCGCGAATAGACGGCGCTCAGCCCAGGGTGCGGATCGGCGATCCTGCGAGCCAGGCCTCGATGTCCTGCACGGCCTCGGTGAAATAGGCGCGGTAATTGTTTCGCGCGACGTATCCGAGATGCGGCGTCGCCAGGACATTCGGCAGGCGGCGGAATGGATGGTCCGGCGGCAGCGGCTCGGTGTCGAAGACATCCAGCCCGGCGCCGGCGATGCGCTTGTCCTCGAGCGCCTGAATGAGTGCCGGCTGGTCGACGATCTCCGCGCGCGACGTGTTGATGAGGAAGGCGCTCCGTTTCATGCGGCGCAGTTCGGCGGTGCCGATGGTGCCGCGCGTCGCCGGCGCGAGCACGAGATGGATGGTGACGAAATCGCTGTTCTCCAGCAGCGCTTCCTTGGACGCGGCCATTTCCACGCCGGCAGCGGTCGCGCGCTCCTGCGTCAGGTTGGCGCTCCACGCCGCGACGTGCATGCCGAAAGCCTGCCCGATCCGGGCGATCTGGGTGCCGATCTTGCCGAGCCCGACGATGCCGAGGCGGGACCCCTTCAGATCGACCCCGATGGTGCTTTGCCAGGGCCCGTTCTGCCGGAGCTGCGTGTTCTCGGCCTGGATCTGCCGCGCCAATCCCAGGATCAGCCCCCAGGTCAGCTCCATCGGCGGTGTCGAGTCCGACGCGGTTCCGCACACCACCACACCGGCCGCCGCCGCTGCCGCGAGGTCGATCGCCGCGTTGCGCATGCCGCTGGTGACGAGGAGGCGGAGCCTGGGCAGTCGCCGGAACAGCTGGGCGGGGAAGCGCGTCCTCTCCCGCATCATGACGATGATATCGGCATCGCCGATCCGGCCGACGAGTTCGTCCTGATCCGCGAGGTGTTCAGTGAGGCGCGTCACGGTCACGCGGTCGGCGAGGATTTTCCAATCCGCGAACGTCAGGGCAACGTCCTGGTAGTCGTCCAGGATGACGCATGTCTTCATGTCGTCGGACATGTTTCCTCCCGCGCGGCGTGCGAGCATATTGCGGCGACGTGTTTGAGGTCCAGGGGCTCGGCCCCTGGTGGGGTCCGGGGCAAAGCCCCGGCTTGCTTACTTGCCTGCCCGCTTTGTCGGAGGCCCGAAGTTGAACGAGACAGATCTCTGCTACCTCCCCGCAACCGATCTGGCCGCACTCATACGCGAGAAGCAGATCTCTCCCGTGGAAGTCGTGCAGACGGTCCTGGCCCGCATCGAAGCCCTGGAACCGCAGCTGAACGCCTTCGCCACCCTCACGCCCGAGCGGGCCGTCGAGGATGCGCGGCGCGCCGAGGCGGCGCTGATGGGCGGGGACGCTCTCGGCCCGCTGCACGGCATTCCGGTGACCATCAAGGATCTGATCATCACCAAGGACATCCCGACCGAGCGCGGCTCGCACACCTGCAAGGGCAGCGTGCCTGACGAGGACGCGCCGGTGGTGACCCGCCTGAAGCAGGCGGGCGCGATCTTGCTGGGCAAGACGACGACATCGGAGTTCGGCTGGAAGGGCGTCAGCGAAAGTCCGCTGACCGGGATCACTCACAATCCCTGGAAGCACGGCTACAACGCCGGCGCGTCCTCGGCCGGTGCCGGCGCCGCGGCGGCGGCGGGCTACGGCCCGCTGCATCAAGGCTCCGACGGCGCCGGGTCGGTGCGCATGCCGGCGCATTTCTGCGGCATCTACGGCCTGAAGCCGACCTACGGCCGGGTGCCGTACTATCCGGTGTCGAACAACGACTACACCTCGCATATCGGGCCGATGACCCGCACCGTCGCCGACGCCGCGCTGATGCTGCAGGCGATGTCGGGCCCGCATCCGCTCGACCATTCGAGCTGCGAGGCCTGGCCGCCGGACTATCCGGCGCGGCTCGGCGAGGGCATCAAGGGTAAGCGCGTGGCGTTCAGCCCCGATCTGGGCCACGCCCGCGTCGAGCCCGAGGTCGCGGCGCTGGTGGCGGCGGCGGCCACGGCGTTCGGCGATCTGGTCGGCGGGGCGGTCGAAGAAGTCACCCCGGCTTGGGGCAAGAACGGGCCGGAGCTCATCCGCTTCACTTGGCCCGCGCACACCAGCGCGCACGCCAAGTACCTGCCGGAGTTCGAGAGCCGGATGGACCCGGGCCTGGTCGCTTGCATCAGGACGGCGACCGGCTGGACCACCGCCGACTACCAGGCCGTCCGCGAACGCAAGCTCGCCTATTGCGCCGCCGTCGCGCGCTGGTTCGAGGACTGGGATTTCCTGCTGACGCCGACCGTGTCGGTCGCCGCCTTCCCGGCCGAACTCCTGCAGCCCGCGCACTGGCCGCAACACCCTTGGGACTGGATCAGCTGGGCCGAGTTTTCATACCCGTTCAATTTCACCGGGATGCCGGCGGCGACCGTGCCGTGCGGGTTTACCTCCGAGGGGTTGCCGGTGGGGTTGCAGATCGTGGGGCGGCGGTTCGATGATCTGGGGGTTCTGCAGGCTTCGGCAGCTTTCGAGAAGGCACACCCTTGGCAGCAAATAAGGCCAGGGCTCTGCCCCCACGCCTGAAGCATGGGACCCCGCTGGGGGCAGCGGCCCCCAGACCCCATGACTTAGAGCGGCGGGCGCGAACTCGCGTTCACGCCCGCCGCTCTATCACTTTGTTTTGGCGAGCAGCTTGTGCGATCAGGTGATTCCACCTGATCGCACGCTGCTCTAAGGGGAGCCTGTGGTTACGCCGCCGTCTATCACCATGGTCTGGCCGGTCATGAAGCTGCCGGCAGCACCGGCGAGATAGACCGCAGCGCCGGCGATCTCGTCGGGCTCGCCGATCCGCTGCAACGGCGTGTCGCGCGTGCGCTTGGCCAGGATCTCCGGGTTCTCCCAAAGGGCGCGCGCGAAATCGGTGCGGATCAGGCCGGGGGCGATGCAATTCACCCGGATCTTCTTCGGGCCCCACTCGCAGGCCAGGTTGCGCGCGAGCTGCATGTCGGCGGCTTTCGACAACGCGTAAATCCCCAGATTGACCGAGCCTTTCAGGCCGCCAATCGAGGAGACGATGATCACCGAGCCGCCGCCGCGCACCGCCATCCCCGGCAGCACCATGTTGCAGAGCCAGAGATTGCTCCGCACGTTGGCATTCATGATCCGGTCATAGGCATCGTCCGGCACGTTCAGCGACGGCCCGTAATACGGATTGACCGCGGCATTGCAGACCAGGATGTCGACGCCGCCCCAGCGCTGCACCGTGGCATCGACCAGCGCCTGCAGCTCCTCCTTGCGGCCGATGTTGCAGGTCTGCATGAAGGCCGAGCCGCCCTTCGCGGTGATCGCCTCGACGACCGCCTCGCACGCCTCGCGCTTGCGGCTGGACACCACCACATCGGCGCCGTGCTCGGCCAGCCGCTCGGCGATCGCCCGGCCGATGCCGCGGCTCGATCCGGTGACCACGGCGACCTTCCCCGAGAGATCGAAAAGACTACTCATGCGCTTGCTCCGGCCGACGATCGGCACGCGAGATTACCGGCGCGGGACGCGGCACCCTACAAAGTGTAACGGAGCGTCCTCTCACGCATTGGTGATGCCGGCGGTTGACAAACCCGATGGTACGGCACCACGTCATAGCCGCATTGGCGGTCGCCCGGCGCGGCCCCCTCGAATCGGGCAGCAGAATTTTGATCGGCACACCTCAACGGCGGGGCTCGGAAAGGATGCTCGCGCCCTCTGCCGTCAAGTTCCACCGCGTCCGTTCCTGACCCGGCACAGCGCGGATGCTCGACACTTCGGTCGCCTTCCTCCTGCGCCAGGCGGGACAGCACAAGCTGTTCCAAGGGCTTACCATCATCCTCGGCACGTTCATCCTGGAGGACGCGGCGACGGTACTGGCCGCCATGCAGGCCCAGACGGGGGGAATCCCGATCTGGCTGGCGCTGATCTCCCTTTACGCCGGGATCGTGCTGGGCGACCTCGGTCTGTACGGCCTGGGGCGATTGTCGGCGCGGGTGGCCTGGGTGCGACGGTACGTGCCGCCGCATCGGATGCGCTCCGGGCAGGAATGGCTGCGCGGCCGGGTGTTCAAGGTGGTGCTCGTCAGCCGCTTCCTGCCGGGCATGCGGCTCCCTACCTACACCGCCTGCGGCTTCCTGGCCGCCGATCTGCGGCAGTTCGCGCTGGCGGCGATCGTCGCGACGCTGGCCTGGACGTCGCTGCTGTTCGGCGTGTCGCTGCGCATCGGCCAGTTCCTGATGGATCACTTCGGCGCCTGGCGCTGGGCCGGCGCGGTCGGGTTTGCCATCGGGGTGGTGCTGATCGGCCGCTTCGCCGCCCATCTGCAGAGCGCCGATCGATGAGAAGGGACACGATGATCAAGGCAATGGAGATCAAGCCGTGAAGGGGCTCGACGCGACCCTGCGCTCGCTCCCGCTCGACATGCCGCGGCCGCGCTGGTGGCGCCGCGGCGCAGGGCGCCCGGTGTCGTTCTTCGAGTTCTGGCCGGGCTGGCTGTTCTATGCGCCGGTGGTGCTGCAATGGATCTGGCTCGGCCTGCGCTACGGCGATTTCAGCCTGCCGACGGCGGCCAATCCGCGCATCGCCACTGGCGGGCTGTGCGGCGAGTCGAAGACATCAATCCTGGACCAGATCGGCGCCGAGCAACGCCACTGGACCGCGCCCTACATCCTCTTTCAGGTCGGCGAGAACCCGCCGCGCGATGCCGCCGCGGCCGAGCGGGCGATCGCCGAAGCGGGGCTCGCCTATCCGCTGGTGGTCAAGCCGGATATCGGCTGCAACGGCACCGGCGTGCGCTTCCTCGCCGGAGCGGACGACCTGGCCCGCTACCTCCGGGAATTCCCGCCGCATCTGGCGATCGTGCTGCAGAGCTTCGTGCGGGATGAGGGCGAAGCCGGGCTGTTCTACATCCGCCGGCCGGGCGAGGCGCGCGGGCAACTCACGTCGCTCACCTTGAAATCCTCGCCGGTGCTGATCGGCGACGGGCGCACGAGCTTGCGCGACCTGATCCTGGCCGATCCGCGCGCCGGCTATGTGCCGCAGCTCTATCTGCCGCGCCTTGCTGCGCGGCTCGACGAGGTGCCGGCCTCAGGCGAGGCTGTGCGGCTGGTCTTCGTCGGCAACCACTGCAAGGGCTCTACCTTCGAGAACGGCGGCGAGCACATCACCGACGAGCTGACGGACTGCATCGACCGCATCGCCCGCTCGATTCCGGATTTCCACTTCGGCCGTTTCGACGTGCGGTTCCGCTCGGTTGCCGAGCTGCGCCGCGGCACCGGCTTCACCATCATCGAGGTGAACGGCGTCGGCTCGGAAGCGACGCACATCTGGGACCCGCGCACCACCCTGCCGCAAGCCTACGCCGCCCAGTTCTTCCATTACCGTGCCGCCTTCGAGATCGGCCGCAGAAACCGCGCGGCCGGTCACCCCACCTCCGGCCTGATGGAGACGTTCCGCCTGTGGCGCCTGCAACGGCGCGTCATGGCCGCCTACCCGATGAACGACTGAAGGCGGCGAGCCTGTCGGATCGCCTCGGATCAGACGGCCCGCGGTAACTCAGCCGACCCGCGCGACCGGCCCGGCAGCATCACTGGAAATCAGGTCGTTTCTCTTTAAGGTGGTTGTAATTGATCGCCTTCACGCCGCCTGTACAGGCAGCAATATATAGAGGAAGATCGACTGTCAGCAAAGTAGCTCCGC
>JAFAYM010000168.1 GCA_019240395.1 Acidisphaera sp.
GCCGGGTCGCGGGCGCGCAGCACCGCGTCGCTGACCCGCCACGCCGCCGCCCAGTCGCCCCGCCGCATGGCGGCCTCCCACAGTGCCTCGTTTTCCGGGGACGCATGCTCCGGGCACGGCTTGTCGCCGGGCGCGCTATGCCGAACCGTGGGCTGCTCCCTCGACGATTGCCCGGCGGAAACGTGGTACGGCAGCGGATTGTTGCCCCCGAGGCATTTCGAGGCCATAGCCACGGGGATGCAAAGGCGGCAAATCTTCCCCGCGCAGGTGGCGCGCCGTTTCGCCGCCCTGCTCGCCTTCTTCCGTTCCGAGAGTGCCGGCGGCTTCGTGCTGATCCTGGCCGCCGCCGCCGCCATCCTGTGGTCGAATTCCGCCGCCTCGGACCTCTACTTCCGCCTGCTCGGAATGCCGATCGGCGTGAGCGTCGACGGGCTGGCCTTCGTGCGGCCGTTGCAGGTCTGGGTCAACGACGCGCTGATGGCGCTGTTCTTCCTGCTGGTCGGCCTCGAGATAAGGCGCGAGATGACGCAGGGGGAGCTCGCCTCCGCGGCGCGGATCGCCGCCCCGGGACTGGCCGCCCTCGGCGGCGTGCTGCTGCCGGCGACGATCTATTTCGTGCTCAACCGCTCCGATCCGGCGGCGCTGCGCGGCTGGGCGATTCCGGTCGCCACCGACATCGCCTTTTCGCTCGCGGTGCTGAGCGTGCTCGGCCGGCGGGTGCCGGTGGCGTTGAAGATCTTCCTGGCGGCGCTGGCGATCCTCGACGACCTGGTGGCGATCGTGGTGATCGCGATCTTCTACACCGACCGCCTCGCCTTGCTGCCGCTGACCGCGGCCGCGCTCGTCTGGATGACGCTGTTCGCGGCAAATCGTGCCGGCGTGCGCGCGCTCGGCCCCTATCTCGTCGGCGGGCTGGTGCTCTGGGCCTGCCTGGTGCGCTCCGGCGTGCATCCGACCCTCGCCGGGGTGGCGCTCGCCTTCGTCGTGCCGATGGCCGAGCGCCACGGCGACAGCCCGGCCCTGCGGCTCGAAGAGGCGCTCGGCTGGTGGGTGGCCTTCGTCGTCCTGCCGCTGTTCGGGCTGAGCAATGCCGGGCTGCGCTTCGACCTGCTGACCTGGCGACACGTTTTCGACCCGGTGACACTCGGCATCGCCGCCGGCCTCGTCTTCGGCAAGCAGTTCGGCGTTTTCGGCGCCGTCATGCTGGCGTGGCGTACCGGCGTCGCGCGTCCGCCCGGCCAGCTCACGCCCTTGCAGCTCTACGGCGCGGCGCTGCTCTGCGGCATCGGCTTCACCATGAGCCTGTTCATCGGCGGCCTCGCCTTTCACGGCGGCGAGCGCGACGCCGAGGTGAAGCTCGCGGTGTTCGGCGGGTCGCTGATCTCGGCGGTCTGCGGCCTGGCGGTGCTCGCCTTCGCCACCCGTCACAATCCGCCGCCGACACCCCTCCGATCGCCGTCGAAACGGCCGGCCTCTGCGTTGGCGCCGCCGTGATCAGTGCGTCTTGCCGACCCCGCCCGCCTTTCGCGCCACGCCCGCCTTTCGCACCACGAACGTCTGCGAAATTCCGTTCGTTGCACCGCCCTGCCCGTCCTCGCGCACTTCCAGCAGCTTGCAGCCGGTGTCGTAGATGATGTCCAGCACGGCTTCCTGCGGCAGCACGTGCATCTCGATCACCGGCCCTTCCGTGTGCTCGGCGAGATAGCTGTCGACGCGGAACTCGTAATCCAGCCCGTAGGTCTGCAGCTGGAAATAGCCGACGCCGCCGGGATTGAGGTTCTCGAGGATACTGCGCAGGATTGCCGCCATGACCGGCGGCGGATTGTGCTGCAGCACGATCACCGAGAAGAACACGTCGAAGTTCCGGATCGTGCGGATCGTCTCGATGTTGGCCAGCCGGATCAACGTGACGTTGCTGACGCCGGCCCGCCGGAGCGCCTGCTCGGCCATCGCAAGGTGCGCACCGGAGATGTCGGCCGCCTGCACCTGGCGGAAATGCTCCGCCAGCCATCGCGTGACGCGTCCAAGGCCGCAGCCCAGCTCGAAGCACGTCATGTCCGGCGTCAGCGCGATCCCCGAGCGCGCGAGAAAGCTGATCAGCCGGTCCATCTCGTAGCGGCCGGTCTCGTAGAAGGTATCCCGCAGTTCGTCGCTGACCTCGGTGCCGCGATAATTGGGATCACCGATGACCGAAAAATATGGATCTTCCTGGCCGAGCTGCGTCCACTGCCTGTTCACCATGTCGAACATCGCCTGCAGCTCCGGCCCGGAGGTCTCGACCTGCACGGTGATCGGCGGCCAGTCGAACGGCTTGAAGCTGATCTCCGATCGCGCCTTGAACTCGTCGGAATTGAGGAATGTCCGGTGGAGATCCTGGATCGTCGGATGCAGGATATGGTCCTCGACGACCTGCTCGCTTTCCGGCTCCCGATCCAGGAACAGCCGGTAGGCGCCGATCACGTCCGCGCGCGAAACCATCCTGGGTGTGCTCCTTGGCTCGGGGGTAAGGGCTTTCGCAGCAGAAACGCCGTGCCGTCCCAGAGTGTGAACGGGGCGGCGCCATTTCGCACCAGCTCAAATCCGTGTCGCGCGGCCCAGCACGCGGCCGTTGCCCGATCCGCGTCAAGGTCGCCGCGGTATGAGAGATTGCAGATGGCGAGCGCCCCGCCCGGCCGCAGGATGCGCGCCGCGTCGGCGACGTGCCGCTCGGCCACCGCCATGCCGGCCTGCACGAGATAGGGAAAGCTGTCGACGGCGAGCAGCAGGTCGCAGCACGGGCCGTCCAATCCCTGCCCATCGGTGACCGCGAAGCGCAGGTTGGCCACCTCGGCGTGGCGGCGGCGCGCCTCGGTCACCATCCCCGGTGAAACGTCCAGCCCCAGCACCGAGCGCACGTGCGGCGCCGCCGCGGCGGCGATGCGGCCGATGCCGCAGCCGAGATCGACGACGTCCCGGTCGGTCCCGAGCAGCCCCTCCCGGGTCAGCCAGGCCAGCAATTCCCCGGTGGCGGCGGCCAGGATCGCCGGTTCGCCGAGCGAATAGGCAGCGACGCTGGCTTCCGGCGAGCGGGCGACGGCGCGATCGAAGGCGTCGCGGATCGCGGTGATGGCGGCGCTGCCGGTTTCGCCTGCGGCATGATCCAGCCCCGAGGCCTCCAGCATGCCGGCGAGACGCTCGAGCCCGCCGCGGCTGTCGGCGAGCCGGCGTGACAGTGCCGCGGCCGGCGGACCGGCCCGCTCCAGCAGGCTCCGGATCGCCCCGGGCCCCATGCCGCCGAGGGTCAGCCGGGCCAACGCCACCTCGGGCGAGATGCGCCCGTCGAGGCAAAGCTGCACCGGATCCTCCATCGAGCCGCTCATGCCGGCACCAGATGGCGGCTCGCGTTCATCCGGTCCACCCCGCCCCATTGGTATTTGTAGCCTTCCCCGCCGCGCAGGAAGTGCAGCTCGCGCCGGCCCTCGCCCACCGCGTCCTCGATCATCCGGCCGAGCAGGATGGTGCCCGGGCTCTCGCGCGCCTGCGCCGGATCGAAGCCGCTGAGATAGAACAGGATGCGGTCGCGGCCGGCGAGCAGCGCGTAGAAGCCGGCGACGATGCGTGGGCCGAAGCGCAGCACCTGCAGCCGCACCACGCCGCAAGCCAGCAACTCCGGCACCGCCGCGCGATGGAAGGCGAGGACACGCGGATCGGCCAGCCCGGCGCCCGATCCCTGGCCGACCCAGCGAGTCTGGTGCAGCGCGATCAGCGCTTCGAGCAGCGCCGGCCCGCTCTCGGCATCGGCGACTTCGGTGCTGCAGCCGCCGATCCGACGCGCCCGGTTCAGCGCCAGCCGCAGATCGCGGCGCTTGCCCCTGGGAATCGCGGCGATCAGGCCCGCTTCGTCGGGCGGCAATTGCAGGACCGGGCAGGGATCCGTCTGGTGCAACGTGCCGCGCCAGCCCGCCGGCAGCGTCGCCTCGCGCATCGCCGCACCCGGCGGCAGGTCGGTCAGATCGCATGCCCCTACCTGGTCTTCCCGCACCGCGGCCAAGGCCAGGCCGAGCAGCCGACCGGCCGCCGCCGGACCCAACGCGGGATCGATCAGCGCATCGAAATAGTCGGTGATCCCGACGCCGATCGGCAGCAGCTTGCGCTGTCCCGCCTCCTCCAGGATGTAGAGCGGCAGCACGCCGGCCAGCCTTCCCTCGCGGCGCAGCAGCGCGACGCGCGGCAGCCCGGTGCCGAAGGCACTCCACCACGCCAGCAACCAGGCCGGCGACTGGAATGGTGTGGCGCCCGGCACCCTCCGCCACAACGTGTCCCACTCCGGGCGCAGCGCCTGCAGCGCCGCATCGCTGGCCAGCACCTCGCCCTTCATGCCACCGCGGCGGCGGAACCGGCGAGCCGGCGGTAGAGCGCGAGATAGGCGCCGGTACTCCGCTCCAGCGGAAACCGCCGGCGTGCCGCCTCGCGACAGGTCTCCGGGTCGATGGTCTCGACCTGGCGGATCGCCGCGGCCATCTCCTCGACGTCGCGTACCAGGAAGCCGGTGCGGCCGGGCTCGATAATCTCGGACAGCGCGCCGGCGGCAAAGGCGACCACCGGCGTTCCTGCTGCCAGGGCCTCCATCGACACGAGCGAGCTGGTCTCCGCCACCAGGCTCGGCACCAGCAGGCATCGCGCGCCGGCGAGCAGGCGTCGCTTGCGCGCGAACCCCGCCCGCCCGATGTCGCGGCGGAGCCGGTCGAGCCGGGGCCGTACTTCCGTCTCGTGATAGGCGAGGTGCGAAGCGTAGGGGAAAACGGTGCCGGCGATCACCAGCGGCACGTTGGCCCGGTGCGCCGCCTCGAGCGCGAGATGCTGGCCCTTCTCCGGGCAGATCCGGCCGAGCATCAGCGCGTAGCCGCGACGCGTCAGCCGCACACTGCCGAGCGCCTCGACCGGCACGCCGTTGCCGATCGGCGGCAGCAGCCGCTCCGCCGACGCCACCCGTTCGAGGTCGGCGTGCTGTGTGGCCGAGACGCCGTGCAGCCAAACCTCCCGCCGCGAGGGGCGCAGCGCTTCGGGCGGATACCAGTCGGCCGGCAGATGCAGGGTCGCCAGAACCGGCGGCCCCGGGGGCGGCAGATAGGTGTGGAAATCCAGGCCGTGCATGTGCACCAGGTCGACGCGGCGCCGCCGCAGCGTGTCGGCGATCGCGGCGCGGAAATGCCCCTGCGCGGCCGCCCGCGCCGCGTCGTCGAGCTCCGAGGGCAGCGGCGGGACTCCGATCAGCTCGCCCATTACCTCGGAGCCGGCGGGGGCCACCACGATCGACTTGTGGCCCTCTGCCGTCAGGCGCCGGTCGAGTGCGGAGAGCACCTGCTCGGACCCGCCGACCGCGTCCGGACCTGCCGCCGCCAGCGGGTAGGCGACGCTGAGCACGGTAAGCCGGCTCATGCCGGCACCGTCGCGGCCAGCGCCGCCGCCGCCAAGCCGCGCCATTGGGCGCCGGTGACGCCCCAATCGTGGCGCTCATAGTGCAATGGGCCGGGGTGTGGCGGCGCCGTGAAGTCGTAGGACGGCGCCGGCCGGAAGGCTTCGCGCGCCACCCCGAACCCCTCGAGGACCGCACCCTGGCTGACGAAGCAGCCGAGCATCGCCCGCTTGGCGGCCCGCTCGGCCTCGCTCAGCTCGACGACGCAGGGCGCCGTCCCGTTGGGCAGGAAGCGGCCGACCGCCACCCCACCGCCGGGATCGGCGTGATAGGACGTCATTTCCAGCACCGTCGTCTCCGGCGTGCAGGCGGCGTGCACGATGAACGCCGTCGCGTCGTGATCGGGATGGCCGCCCTCATAGGGATGGGTGATGACCGCCGCCGCGCGGTGGGTGCGCAGCAGGCCCGCCAGCGCGCGCGCCAGCGCCGGCATGGCGAAGGACGCCTCCTGGTCGGCAGCGCCCAGCTCGGCAAGCGTCGGAGCGACGCCCGCCTCTGCCAGCGCCGCCGCCAGTTCCCGACGGCGCGCCGCGGCGTAGGCGGCGGCGGTCGCATGACCCGCGGCACGCGCATCGGCCAGGTTGCGCGGCGCCCCGTCCGTCACGTGCACCAGCAGCAGCCGGCGGAACAGGCGCAGCGAGCCGCCGACGCCGATCGTCTCGTCGTCGGGATGCGCGACCACGAGTGCAACCGGGACCTCGATCGGCCGGCGCTGCCGCAGATCGGCGAGGATGTCGGGCATGTCGGCGCCTCAGCGCGCGGCTGCGGCGGCCGCCGGCATCGCGCCGGCCGGGCCCGGGGCGTAGCGGCGGATCATCGCGGCACAGAACTCGGCGAACTCCTCCGGCTGGCGCGGCGGCGCGGTGTAGTGCGGCCAGGTGCCCTTGTGCTCCGGCGTGAAGCAGAAGGTGACGGTCACGTCGAACGGTTCCAGCGCACGCATCTGCCGGTCGAACCACGCCAGCGCATCCGGCCGGTACCAGTCCGCCCAGCTCAGCCCGGTGCGCAGATAGGTGACGCCGAGATCGCGCAGCCAGCGCACCGCGTCATCCAGCCGATGATCCTCGAAATGGAACCACTGGCAGATGCCGAGCTCCGGCGTGAATTCGGGAAAGCTTCGCGCGGCCAGCTTCGGCCGGCCATGCTCGTCGAGCAGTCCCATGTGGAAATGGCGGTAGTAGGAAGAACCCTCCGCCTCGCGATGGCGCGTTGTCGCCGGCCACGCCGCGGGCAGGTCGTAGAGGCTGTACCAATGGATGCGCGGCGACCGCCCCGCGAGCAGCGACGCCGTGCGCTGCAGGCCCCATTGCTGCACCTCCTCGGCGCCGAAACTCGAAACGCCGACTTCAGACACCCAGACCGGCAGTTTCGTCACCGCACGGATTTCGTCGAGCTTCGCCGGCCACTCCCCGATCATCCAGTGATTCCAGTCCAGCGGAAAACCGTGCACGGCGACGGCATCGAGCTCGGTCAGCGCATCCTGCGCCGCCAGGCAGCGGATGAAATCCGGATCGATCGGCGAAATGCCGCCGAGCACGCGCGGCAGGCCGGGTGCCTCGGCGCGAATCGCTTCGCCGGCGAGCCGCGTCATGCGCGCAAAAACCTGCCAGCCGGGGTCGGCCTCCAGGTCCCAGTGCGATTTGTTGTTCGGTTCGTTCCAGATCATCGCCGCTTCGATCATCGGAGCCTCACCGCGACGGATAGACGGCGCCGTATGCCGCGTCGGAGCGCGCCAGCCGGCGACAGATGAAAACCTCCGCTTCCGGGTGGCTGAGCACCTCGAAGCCGGCGCTGCGCAGCATCGCCTCGGAACAGGCGCGGTTCGGTGCCCACCAATTGGTCGGATCGTGCGCATAGTCCCGCTCGATGAAATGCAGCTTGGGATAGCCGGGATCGTCGAAGATCGCGGTTTCCGCAAAATCGTAGTCCGGCGCCACCGCCGCGACCCGGTCGCTGCCGCGCTGCATCGACTGGAACACCAGCAGGTCACGCGCGACATGCTCGTGGATCAGATCGAGCGCCAGCAGCGGATGGCGCAGGTGATAGAGCACGCCGACGAACAGCACGACGTCGAAGCGCTCGCGCAGCGCGCCGACGTCATAGACCGAGAGCTGGCGGAACTCGATGTCCAGCCCCTCGACTTCGGCGGCGAAGCGCGCCTGCGCGAGATAGTCCTCGTCGAAGTCGATGCCCAGCACCCGCGCCGCACCGCGGCGCTTCATCTGCATGGCGTAGAAGCCGCCATTGCAGCCGATGTCGAGGACGGTGCGCCCCGCGAGATCGGCGGGAAGCGCCGCGGCGAAGTTTCGCCACTTCACCTCGGGATAGTCGCCGAGGAAATGCTCGGGCGCGGTACGCACGCCCTTGAGGTCGAGGTTGTGAAACCACGGCCCGAGGGCCTGCGCGCGCGCGCGGATGCGCTCCTCCGTCCACTCCTGTTTCATGCGCCCGCTTCTTTCACGTGTGGGCTTCCTGCAGCCCGGCATCCGCGCTGCCGTCGAGCAGGCGCATCGCCTCCCGGTAGCCGTTCAAGGTGCCGACATCGACATAGCTCTGCCCGGCGCGCACGCCCCAGGCCTCGCCGCCGGCGGCGAGAAATGCGTTCACCAGTGTGCCGACGAACTGGTCCTGCCGGTCGCGCGCCCGCCACAGCGCGTGCAACCGGTGCAGCGTGGACCCGGGCATCTTGAACGCCCCCCAGATCCAGCGCGTGCGCGCCTCCTGCGATTTCACCTGGATTTCCCGCACGCGGCCGGCTTCATCGGTGTCAACGGCGTCGAACAGCTCCGGCCGTCCGACCGGGAACAAGAGGAAGGAAAACCGGTCGTCCGGCAGGCCGGCCAGCGCATCCTCGGGAAACCACACCGTGTCCGGCAGGCCGACGATCACCGGCTCGTCCGGTCGGATCAGCGGCAAGGCACGGAAGATCGCGTCGTTCAGCCCCGCCGCCTGGCCCTGGATGACATAGGCCAGCGCCGCGGTTCCGTAGGCGCCGCCGTAGTACTGCAGGATGTCCGACTTGCCCGGCGAGATGACGAAGCAGATCTTGTCGGCGCCGCCGCGCAACATCCGCTCGAGCAGGTATTCGCTGACCGCACGCGGCCGCTCCACGCCCTCGTCGCTGCGGCTGCCGACGGGCAGCAGCTCCTTGGAGAAAGCGAGCGGCTGGATGCGCGTGCCGCTGCCCGCCGCGGGAACGATCCCCCACACGACGCTCAGACCTCCTCGCCGACGGTTTCGAAGGCGCGCACCATTTCCTGCGCCCGCCGCTGTGCGGTGTGCTGCTGCAGCGTGCGCTCGCGGGCCCGCCGGGCGATCCGCGCCAGCTCCGCCGTGTCCGTGTCGAGGGCGGCGAGCGCCTCGGCGGTGGTGTCCGCCACCAGGATCTCGTCTCCCCGCGCGAAGAAGGCGTCGAGCCCGGGCCAGGCGTCACTCAGGATCGGCGTGCCGCACGCAGCCGCCTCGAACAGCCGCCCGGACGGGCACCACCCCATGCGCGCCATCGCCGCGCGGGTGACGTTCAGGGTGAGGCGCGACGAGGAGTAGAAGGCGGGATGCGCCGGCGGCGGCACGTGGCGCACGAACCAGATGTTCTCCGTCCAGGGGAACTCGCGGGGATATTGCGCGCCGCCGATGACGAAGCGCGAAGCCGGACGCTGCCGCGCCGGTTCGACGAAGAGCCGCAGCAGCGCCGCCTGCCGGTCCTCGGAATAGGTCCCGAGATAGGAGAGATGTGCCGAATAGTGCGGCTCGACCGACACCGGGCGGTGCAGCGACGGATCGACCGAGCCGTAGATCGGCACGACACGGCGCGCCCCCAGCCGGCTGCGCAGCGCCTCGAGCGCCTCACCGCCGGTGTAGCTGAGCACCAGGTCGAAGTCCCGCAGCCCCTCCGGCCCGAGATAGGCGACGGGCTCGCCGGCATCGAGCCGCGCCAAGGTCACCGGCGTGTCGAGATCGTAGAAGCAGCGCACGGCCACCCGGCTGTCGCAGACCAGCCGCGTCGCCGCGATCCCGTCCGGGCAGTAGGAGGTGACCATGCCGACATCCGCCTCGGCGAGAGCGCGGGACCCCGGCGCATCGTCCCAGTCCCGGTACAGCACCAGCTCGCCGCCTTCGGGGAGCGTGGAGAAATCCCGGTGCTCGGCATAGTACGGCACGTCGCGCTCGAAGAAGACGACGCGGTGGCCGTCGCGCAGCAGCGCGTGGATCAGCCCGCGCCACAGCGAGGCATGGCCGTTGCCCCAGGAGGAGCTGACGGCGAGACCGAAGATGACGATCCTCATGCCGTGGCGACCCGCGACTGGTGGGTGCGCCGGTCCAGCGCCGCCCGCGCGTACTGCTCGAGCTCGGCGGCCCGGTGGTCGCCGGTATGCGCCGCCAGCACTCGGGCGCGGGCGCGGGCGCCGATGCGCTGGCGCGCCGGCTCGGACGTCTCGTGCAGGATCCGCAAGACTTCGGCGGCGGAGCGCGCGATCAGGATCTCCTCGCCCGGGCGGAACAGGGTGTCGAGCCCCGGCCACCAGTCGCTGATCACCGGGGTCGCACACGCCGCCGCCTCGAACAGCCGCACGCTCGGGCTGTAGCCGCGCCGGATCATGTCGGCGCGGGTGACGTTCAGCGTGAAGCGCTGGGCGGCGTAGAAGGGCGGGTGCTCGGCGGGCGGCAGATGCTCGATGCGCTCGCAATTGGCCGGCCAGTCCAGGGTGGCCGGGTATTGCGGGCCGGCCACCACGAAGCGCCCCTCGGCCCAGAGCCGGGCCGGGGTGCAGAGCAGCTCCTCCAGCACCGGCTGGCGGTCGGCACTGTAGGTGCCGAGATAGCCGATATCCCAGTGCGGCTTGGCCACCCCTGGCGCGAGCGGCGGCGGCTGCGGGTCGGCCGAGCAGTAGAGCGGCCGTGCCATCCGCGCCCCGAAGCGCCGCTCCAGCTCGCGCAAGGTCGGGCCGCCGGTGAAGGAGAGATAGAGGTCGAAGCCGGGGATCAGCGCGGCCGTCAGGTAGTCGCAGCGCCCGGCCTCCACCGCCGCCAGGGTGACCGGGGTGTCGATGTCGTAGAAGGCGGTCGCGCCGCCCGCCAGCTCCTGCACCAGCCGCCCGACCGCCGCGCCGTCCGGCACGTAGGAGCCGACGATGACCAGGTCGGCCTCGCGGATCGCCGCCGCATGGGCATCGGCCAGCGACTCGACCGCCTCATACAGTTGCGTGTGGCCGAAGGGCGGCTTCGGAAGGTCACGGTTGCTGCGATACCAGGGCTTGTCGCGCTCCAGGAAGAGCACCGAGTGCCCCCGCCGGACGAGGCCGTGCACCAGGCTGCGGTAGGTGGTGGCGTGGCCGTTGCCCCAGGAGGACGTGATCGTGAGCCCCAGGATGACGATCCTGAGCGGCGGCCCGGCCGGTCGCATGTCTCTCTCCCGCACGTCCAACACAGGCGAGGGGCTCTGCCCCTCGACCCCGTCAAATCCGTTGCGCTCTCTTTGCGCGACGGCGGAGCCTTTGAAATCCGCTACTTAGGGGACTCCAACGGCGGCCTGAGGGACCCTCCTAGACGGAACGAAGCAGGCCGGCAACTTCGTGCAGGTCGGCGGCGACCGCCAGGCACTTGCGCCGGACCTCCTCGGTGGCGGCCAGGGCGTCCGGAACCATGATCGCCGGCATCCCCGCGGCATGGGCGGCGTGCACCCCGGGGGGCGAGTCCTCCAGGGCGACGCAGCGCTCCGGCGGCACCCCGAGGCAGGCGGCGGCGCGCAGGAACGGGTCGGGATGCGGCTTGCCCCGCTCGACGTCGTCGCGGGTGACGACGCAATCGAACCGGTCGAGCAGGCCGGCGCGGCCAAGCAGGCCGAGGGCGGTCGGGCGAGTCGCCGAGGTGGCCAGCCCCCGGGGCACGCCGCGGGCCGCCAGCTCGTCCAGCAGTTCCGCCGCCCCCGGCTTGAGCGGGATGCCGTCGCGCAGCAGCCCGGCCTTGCGACCGGCATAGTCGGCCAGGCAGGCGGCCCAGGGGAAGCCCTCGCCGAGGTGGCGCCGCATCAGCGCCCCGCGCTCCCGGCTGGAGATGCCGATCAAGCTCCGATAGGCCGTCTCGGAGAGGGTGTAGCCGAACGCCGCGACCGCCTGCATGAAGGCGACCCGATACAGCGCCTCGGTGTCGAACAGCGTGCCGTCCATGTCGCAGACGACGGCTTGCACGGACAAGCGGGGCAAGGCGGCTCCGTCAAGCCGCCGGCGTACGGTCCCGCGACCAGAGCGCCGCTCGCACCGCCTCCGGCCAGGCCGCCGGGTCGAGGCCGTGGTGCTTGAACAGGGCCAGGGTGATCCGCTCCATGCCGAAGCCGACGCAGGCGGTGTGGCCGAGCGCGCCGTCCGGAGTGCGGATGTCCCAGACCTGGCCGAAATGGTCGGAATGGTAGTTGAAGCTGAGGCACGCCGTCGGCCTGGCCGGGTCGGCGACCGGGATCAGCAGCTCGAATTTCAGTTTCTGGCGCCGCTGGTTCTCCGCCATGATCTCCCCGGCGCGGCCGAAGAAGGGGTCGTTGGCCACGTCGATTTCGAGCGGCAGCCCGAGCGAGGCGATCAGGGCCTGGCCACGCTCCAGCCAGGTCTCGCGGAATTCCAGGCACTGCTCGGGCGTGCCGAGCCGCACGTATTCGCGCATCCGGAACAGCTGCAGGCGCGTCGGGTCGAGCGAGGGCTCGCGACGGAAGCAGTAGGAATACACGTCCACCAGCCGCCCCTGCCCGGGCAGCCCGCCCCGCTTCGCCATCACGGGATAGACGGGGTAGCAGGCGGCCGGCGTCAGCACGAGGCCGGCGATCTTCTGCCCGGCGGTCCAGTCCTCGCCCTCGCCGACGCAGCGCAGGATTTCGCGATGCGCGCGCTCGTCGCCGCAGAAGCTGTGCACGGTCCCGGCGAGGTGGGGGAAGCTGTGGAGATACCCGCTCATCTCGAAATCGCGCTGGGTGATCGCCGGCGGAAAGCGCAGCACCTCGGCGCCGTCGTTCCGGCCGGCGCGCGTGATCAGCGCATCGAGCCGTTCGACCACGTCCTCGAAGGCGGCACTGCGGCCGTACACGCCATCGACGCCGGTGGCGATCAGCACGCCGCCATCGAGCAGGCGCTGCAGGTAGGACGCCGGGTCTACCCCCGGCGAAGCTTCGCTCATCTCAGACCAGGAGGCATGTTGCTCCGCCGACCCTATCCGGGGGCAGGTCGGCCGCCAAGGGCCCGCATGGACGCGCTGGCGGGCCGTCTCTAGAGTTGAGCGGGGTCGGGAGGAAGCGGGTTGAGCGAAGCGGCACCGGTCCGCCTTGAACGGCGCGAGGGCATCGGCCTGATCGTCGTCGACAATCCGCCGGTCAACGCCCTCGGCCCGGGGATCCGCGAGGGCATCATTGCGGCGTTGGAGGCCGGCAACGCCGACCCGGAGATCCGCGCGATGGTGCTGATCGGCGCCGGGCGCAGCTTCATTGCCGGCGCCGACATCCGCCAGTTCGGCAAGAGACGTGCGGGCCTGCCTCTCGGCGGCCGCACCTATGATGTGCTCGACCGCAGCGCCAAGCCGGTCGTGGCGGCGATCCACGGCTACGCGCTGGGCGGCGGCCTGGAAAACGCGCTCGCCTGCCACTACCGGATCGCGGTGCGCAGCGCCCGGCTGGGCCTGCCGGAGGTGCTGATCGGCATCCTGCCGAGCGGCGGCGGCACGCAGCGCCTGCCGCGGCTGATCGGCCCGAAGGCGGCACTCGAGATCATCGTCAGCGGCCGTCACGTGCCCGCCGAGGAGGCTGCCCGGCTCGGCGTCGTCGACGCGCTGCTGGAGGACGGCGTCGATCTGCCGGCGGCGGCGGTCGCCTATGCGCAAAGCATCGCCGA
>JAFAYM010000067.1 GCA_019240395.1 Acidisphaera sp.
CGATGCCCTTGTTCGGCAGAAAGAAGCCGTAGCAGCCGATCAGCGGCGCCTCACCGGGAGTGAGCGGCCGCGGCGAACGGGGCGCAATTCCCGGCGGGGCGCCCTGCGGGAACAGCGCGACGTTGGAAACCAGACCGAAGGATTTCATCAGATTCAGGTCAGCGATGGTGTGCACGATCACCCGGGCGACGCCGGCCAGCGCGGCGACGGCACGGTCCCGCTCCTCCACGCTGGCATCCAGCAGGTCGCGCGTGTTGTGCAGCGTGACGACGGCGACGCGCTCCACGAAGGCCGGCGTGCGCAGAAGGTCGGCGAGGATGCCCCAGGCAAACAGCCCGGGCTGGTGCTGCAGGACGACGATGTGCGGATCCTGCGCCGCCACGGCAGCCGCAAGAGTGTGCGGGTTCTCGGGATTGCCGAGCTCCCAGCCCTGCAGCACGCGGCGCGGGCCGCTCGTCGGCTCGGTCCGCCGGTCGGCGAGGATGGTGATTTCGCCGATCGCCTCGTCGGCGGGCAGGTTGTCGAGGAGATGGCGGGAATATTCGGCGATGCCGCAGCGCACCGACCAGGTCGAGACCCAGGCGATGCGCAGCGGCTCGCGCGGCGGCGCCAGCAGGAAGTCGAGCGCCGCCTCGCGCACCCGCCGCACCATCGCACCGCGATCGGCCAAGGCCTCGGCCGCGACCACGGCGCGGCGCGTGCGCTCGCCCCCCGAGCCCGCGCAAGCAGCCCCGCCCGCAACCTCCCGCATCGCCGCCGCCAGATCCTTCACCAGCGGCTCGACCCAGATGGAGTGCGCTGCCGCGAGATGGCTGCGGGATGGGGCAAAGCGGTAGTCGATCAACCGCGCGACACTGGCATCGCAGAAATCCCGGTGGCCGCCGAAGCCGGTGACGATCAGAGGCATGCCCGCGGCCATGGCCTCCGCGGCGGGGATGTTGAACCCCTCCCCGCGCGTCGGCAGCACCATCGCATCCGCCTCGGCGTAGAGGTCCAGCAACTCGGGCTCCGTCATGTCGCGATCGACCAGCACGATCTCGGGTGCCTCGGGGTCGGTCTCGCGCAGTTGCGCGATCTGCTCCGCCGTCGCGTTGTGCGGATTGGGAAAGCCCTTGATCACCAGCCGCACGGCATCGCCGCGCCGGAACGCGCCGGCATAGGCCGCGAGCAGCACGTCAACGCCCTTGCGGGGGAAGCAGGACGAGACGTGCAGGAAGGTGAAGCGCCCGCCCCGGCCTGCGCCTCCAGCCCGCGTTTCGGCGAGCCGGCGGAAGCCCGCCAGGTCCGGTGCGAAGCCGACCGTGCGCACCGGGATGGAAAGCCCGGAATCGATCAGCGCCTTGCTGACGAAGCGCGAGGGCGACAGCACGCCGCGGAACGAGCGGTTGAGCAGGGCGACGGTGTCCCACGGCACCAGCGACTCTTCCCAGAAGAACAGCGCGAGCGCCGCGTCGCCGGGCTCCTCCGGGACATGCACGGGAAAATGGTGGCTGATGACGATCTCCGGACCGCTGACCGAGCCGGGGCGCGCCGCCAGCTCGGCGATCGCGGCACGCTGCTCCGACGGTACTTCCGAAAGATCCGACGTCGTCTGGCCCTCTACCGGCACCACCCGTACGCGGCCCGGGCGCTCGGCTTCCAGCGCCAGCGCAAGCCGGCGATTGATGGCGGCCAGGCTGTAGTTCTTGTTGAGATGCCCCATCACCGTGAAGCGCATGTTCGCGGCCAGCATCTGCCGCGTCGGCGCGTCCGCCACGGGCGGCGCCGTGCCCGCCATGGTGAGCGCCTGCACCAGTGCCGGAATCTGGCTTTGCAGGGTGAAGCGGTCGAGCCGGGCGTACTGGCGTTGCACGATCGCCGCGCGACGCGCCGGATCGCCGGCGAGCGCCAGCATCCTTTCCGCCACCGCTTGCGGCGCCGTGTCTTCCAGCAGCTCGCCGGCGTCGCCCAGCGTGTAGGGAACCGCGCTGCTCGGCCAGGCCAGCACCGGCACGCCGTGCACCATCGCTTCGATCAGCGGCACGCTGAAGCCCTCGTGCCGGCTGAGCGACACGTAGAGATCGGCGGCGGCGTACCAGCCGTGCAGCTCGTCGTCGGAGGCCAGCCCGGTGAGCAGCACGTGCGCGGCCAGCCCGTTCTCGGCGATGCCGGCCTGCAGCGCCTGCAGATAGTCCGGGCCGGCGCCGTCGTGCCGGCCGACGATCACCAGGCGGGACGGCCGCTCGAAGCGGGCGCGGAAGGCGGCGTAGGCGGCGATCAGCTCGCGCTGCCCCTTGGCCTGGGTGACCCGTCCGACGAACAGGATGGTGAAGGGCTCGTCCGCGCCCGCGCGGGTGAAGCGCCCTGCCGTGGCGCGCAGCTCCGCCATGTCGAACAGCAGCATGCAGGACTGCACCGCGGCGAAGCCCAAGCGGCGAAGTTCGATGGCATTGTATTCGCTGTCCGCCAGCGCCGCCGCGACCCGCGGGCGCCACTCCGCCAGCTGCCGGCGGCCGAGTCGCGAATAGTCCTGCAGCACCGGCTCGCCGGGCAGCAGCTCGGGAGGCGTGATGTTGTGGTAGAGCAGCACTTTCGGCGCGGCCAGTTGCGCCACAAGCGAGAACGCGTCGAAGCCCATGGAGTGGTGCACGATCAGCACATATCCGTCGTGCTGCGGCAGCTCATTCATCGGCCGCAGCGCGTCGAGAAGCTTCGCGTCCCGATGCTCGACGAAGATGTCGCTGACGTAACCGAGCTCGCGCAGCTTCCTGCGGATCAGGAACATCGAATTGGTGATGGCGTCGCCGACCGCCGAGCCGGAATGGAACTGGTGCACGACGCGGCGTTTTCCTGGGCTCGGCCCGGGGGAAGGCGCGCGACGGTCGGGCTGGGCGACGGACAGCGCCGCCGGCCCGGCCGCGGGCGGTATCGCCTGGGGCGGCGCCGCCGGCGGCGTGACCGGAGGAACGCCGCGGGCGCGCAGCTCGCCGATCGCGTTGACCACCAGCCGCAGCGGCGCGGTCAGCCGCCAGGACGTGCTCCGGCGCATCGCGGCGAGCCAGTTCTCCGCCTCCCGCGTGCGCTTCTCGCCCTCGGCGATGACGGCGTGCAGGCGGTCGACCTCATGGCCGCGGCTGTCGGCCAGCGAGCGCAGCCGGGCGGCGTTGCGGGTCTCCTCGGCGAGGCGCAGATAAGCCGCCTCGGCACGCTGCTCGACGGTCCTGGCATGGCTCTCCGCCGTCTCGGCCCGCCCCTCGGCGACCGCCGACCGGTCGAGCAGCGCGGCGGCACGGGCCTCGGCGGCGACCGCACGGTCGAGCAGTGCGGCGACGCGTGTTTCCGCCTCGCTGATCCGTCGCGTCCAGTCGGTGTCGGCGATCCGCAGAAAGTCGTCGAACACGTTCGGCGGCGTCCGAAAGCTGGGCGCCAGCGCGGCGTGCCGCTCGGCCGCGACGTAGAAGCGGTTGAGGCCGTCGAACCAGACGAAGCGGTACCCCGCCTCGAGCAGGAGCGGCTCCCACGCCGCATGGGTCTCGACTGTGGACATCGGCGCGGTGGCTTCCACCAGCACGATCCAAGGACGGAACGCCGCGAAATCGGCACCCGCCAGAACCGCCCGCTCACTGCCCTCGACGTCGATCTTGAGGAAATGGATGTCGGCCGGCGCATGACGGCGGCAGATCTCCGCCAGCGTCTCGATCTGCACGAGGCCGGGCTCTACGGGGAACTTGCCCTCGCCGTAGCCGTCGACGACCTGACGCTCCAGTGTCGAGAGCCCGGTGCCCACGACCACGTAGAGTTCGCCCTGGCCAGCGCGCTCGCCGAGCGCCAGGGGCAGCACGACATCGCGGGGCCGGCAGGCCTGCAGGCGGCGGGCAAAGTCGGCAACCGGCTCGACGTCGATGCCGCTCCAGCCCCGGTCATAGAAGGCGCGGGTGACGGAATCGACGTCGGGATGGGCGGCGCCGACATCGATATAGAAGCCGGCCGGGATATGCCCGAGGGCGCGCCAGAGCAGCACGTCCTCGAAATTCTGGGCATAAGAGGTGAACGTCATGCAGGTGCCGGGCCGCGAGCCAGGGTGGAGGGAGGCGCCCTGCTACAGGAACCGGATCGGTTTGGCACCCCCCGCTCCCGACGGGTGCGGCCCGGCCCTCGACACCGCGAGGGGCTCGGCATAGTAATATCAGCAAGCCGCCGCTTGCACTCCGGGAGAGGCCGGCTTGCGCTCGCAGCCAGGGGAGTTGCATCGGCAATGCCGGACGGCGCCGGACCGGGACATGAGCCGTGGCTGCTCCCTTATCACTCCACTGCCAGTCCCGAGGACATTTTCTATTGCTTCCGCCTGCTGCTCGGCCGCCACCCCAACCGGGAGGAGTGGCAGGGCCATTCCGCCCGCGCGGGTGACGATCTGACGCGGATCGTCGCGAGCTACGTCAACAGCCTCGAATTCTCCCGCCGGGGCCTGCTCGAGCCGAGCCCCGATCCGGGGGTCCGCCTGACCAGGCTCGACGGCTTCGCCATCTACACCAGTGTGGATGACCTGGCCGTCGGTCAGTCGGTCGCGGCCGGGCAGTATGAGCCGGAGGTCACTGCGGTGTTCCGGCGCCTGCTGCGGCCAGGCATGGGCGTCCTCGATCTCGGTGCCAATATCGGCTACTTCACCCTGCTCTCGGCCTCCCTGGTCGGCGCCACCGGCTACGTGCTGGCGGTCGAGCCGAACCGGCGCAACGTGCGGCTGCTGGAAGCCAGCCGGCGGGCCAACGGCTTCGCCCAGGTGACGGTCTCGCAGACCGCCGCCGGGCGCGACACCGGTCTGCTGGAGCTCAACGCGTCCTACTCCAACGGCACCACGTCCGCGCTGCCCGACCGGCACGATGCCGTCCTCGGATCGGAGATCGTGCCCTGCGTGCGCGCCGACGCGCTGCTGCCGCCCGAGCGGCGCATCGACCTGATCAAGGCCGATGTCGAAGGGGCCGAGTACAATGCCCTGCTCGGGTGCCGGCAGACCATCGCCGAGCACCATCCGGTGATCGTCAGCGAGTTCAGCCCCGGCCTGATGCCGGGCATCTCCGGGATCAGCGGCGAGGAATACCTGCGCTGGATCATCGGCCAGGGCTACCGGCTGGCGACCATCCGGCCCGATGGGTCGCTACAACACGCAGAACGCAACTGGAGAGCAGTGATTGACGAATACGAAACCCGAGGCGTCGACCACGTGGACATCGTCGCGACGCCGACCTGATCGCCCCTTGCCCACGCACAGCGACCGAGAGGCCTGATGCCGACCGCCCTCATCACCGGGATCACCGGCCAGGACGGCGCCTACCTGTCGCAGCTGCTGCTGAGCAAGGGCTACCGGGTGGTCGGGCTACTGCGCCGCTCCGCCTCATCCGACGTCGTCGGGGAGCGGCTGCGCTGGCTCGGCGTCATCGAGGAGGTGGAGTTCGCCGACGGCAACATGGCCGACCTCTCCAGCCTGATCCGCGTGGTCCAGGCCTGCCGGCCGGACGAGGTCTACAATCTCGCGGCGCAGAGCTTCGTCGCGGCCTCCTGGCAGCAGCCGCTGCTGACCGGCAGCATCACCGGGCTCGGTGCGGCCAACATGCTGGAAGCCGTGCGCATCGCCCGCCCCGAGGCGCGCTTCTACCAGGCCTCCTCCTCGGAGATGTTCGGCAAGCGCCAGCAGGCGCTGCAGAACGAACGAACCCCGTTCTATCCGCGCAGCCCGTACGCCATCGCCAAGCTCTATGCGCATTGGATGACGGTGAACTACCGCGAGAGCTTCGGGCTGCACGCCTCCTCCGGCATCCTGTTCAATCACGAAAGCCCGCTGCGCGGCATCGAGTTCGTCACCCGGCGTATCACCGACGCCGCTGCCCGTATCAAGCTGGGGCTGGCGCGGGAAATCCCCCTGGGCAATCTCGAGGCGCAGCGCGACTGGGGACATGCGCGCGACTACGTGCAGGCCATGTGGCTGATGCTGCAGCAGACAGCGCCGGACGATTATGTCGTTGCCACCGGCCAGACCCGGAGCGTACGCGACGTGTGCCGCTTCGCCTTCGGCCATGTCGGGCTGGACTACCGGGAGCACGTAACCACCGATCCGCAGCTTCTGCGCCCCGCCGAGGTCGACACGCTGACCGGCGATGCCGCCAAGGCCCGTGACGCGTTGGGATGGGAGTCGCGGATCGGCTTCGAGGAACTGCTGGCGGAGATGGTCGAGGCCGATCTGGCGCGCCATCGGCAAGCCCTCGGCCGAGGGTGAGCTTGCGCCGCCTGCTGGTGACCGGCGGCACCGGTTTCGTCGGCTGCCACCTGCTCCCCGCCTTGCGCCAGGCGTTTCCCGATGCCGCCGTACAGGCCGCCGAGTTCGACGTTACCGAAGCGGCGGCGGTGACTGCGGCGCTGCGAGAGATGCGGCCGGACGGCTGCGTCCACCTCGCCGCGATCAGCGCCGTTCCGGCGGCGCGGCAGGACCCGAGACGGGCATGGCAGGTCAACCTGCTGGGAACGCTCAACCTTGCCGAGGCGATTCTCGCGCACGCGCCGGATTGCGTCTTCCTGCTGGCCTCCAGCGCCGACGCCTATGGCCGTTCCTTCCGCAGCGGCGCCTTGCTGGACGAGAGCGCGGCGCTCGACCCCGCGAGCATCTATGGCTCCACCAAGGCGGCGGCCGATCTGGCGATCGGCGCGCTGGCCAGCGACGGGCTGCGGGCGATCCGGGTACGGCCCTTCAACCATATCGGGCCGGGCCAGTCTGCCGCCTTCGTGGTGACCGCATTCGCCGAGCAGGTGGCGCGCATCGCCGCCGGCGTGCAGCCCCCGGTGCTGCGGGTCGGGCAGCTGGAATCGCGGCGGGATTTCCTCGACGTGCGCGATGTCTGCGCGGCCTACGTTGCCTGCCTGCAACGCGCCGAGAGCCTGACGCCGGGCATCATCATCAATGTCGCCTCCGGCGTGCCGCGCCGGATCGGCGACGTGCTGGATGCGCTGGTCGCGCTGGCCGGCATCGAGGCGCGGATCGAGGTCGAACCGTCGCGGCTGCGCAGCGCCGAGATCGCGGTTGCCGCCGGCGATGCCAGTCGGGCGCGCGCGCTGCTGGGCTGGCGGCCCAGCATTTCCTGGGAGCGGAGCTTGCGGGACGTGCTGGAAGAAAGGCGAGCGCTCTGCCCTCGCCCCCAGAGCCCCTGACTCAGTATACGAGGTCGCACAGAAATACGAGGTCGCACAGAGCGCCTCCCATTATCGTCACCCCCGCTAAAGCGGGGGTCCACGCCGCACAAGGATTCCCGCTTCGCTGATATGACGGCTATGAGTCGGCGCTCCCGAGAACTGGTATAAGGCGGATTGGGGGCCTCACTGCGCCAGCGCCCTGTCCAAAGCCTCCAGCTCGCCGAGCATCCACTCCTGGTACGTCTTGCCTGCCGGCTCGGTCTCGGTCACGCCGACGACCGGGATCTTGGCGGTCTCGGCAAGGTGCATCAGGCGCAGCGCCGAACTGTCGGTCGCCTGGCTGTTGTAGATCAGCACTCGCACGCTGTGCGTCTGCAGATCCCGCTCGAACGCGGCGGTATCGCCAGCACTGGGCTCCGTATTGTTCATCACCGCGAGCTGGAAGCGCTCGTTGCGCATCGTCAGGCCGAGCGCGGCGGCCATGTAGCCGAACACCGGCTCGGTCGCGGTGACCGGGATGCCGGCATAGGCCTTGCGCATCTGCGCGATCTTGGCATCGATCGGCTGCAGCGAGGCAAGGAACGCCTGCAGCCGCGGCCCGGCGCCCGGCAGCTCCGCCGCGATCGCTCTGGCGACGGCCGGCATGGTCTCGGGATCGTACCAGAGATGCGGGTTGATCCCGGTGCGCCGGTGCAGCAGGTCCGCCACCACGATGATCCGCCGGCGGGACGATCGTCCCGCTGCCAGCAGTTTCGCCATCCAGGGGTCGTAGTCCGCACCGTTGTAGATGACGAGATCGGCGCCCGACAGCGCGCGCGCCGTCGAGGGGCTGGCCTCGAACAGATGCGGATCCTGATCGGGATTGCTGAGAATGCTGGTGACCCTGACCTCCGGCCCGGCGATCTGCCGCGCCACGTCGCCATAGAAGTTCTCCGCCGCCACGATGGCCATGGCGTCGCCCGCCCAGGCCGGGACCGCAACCAGCAGAGCCAGGCAGAGCAATCCGGCGAGCCGCGTCATCGCTGCCGAGCCCGGCTCCAGCCGGACAGGCGGTCCTGCAAGGTCAGCCAGGCGAACACGGCGGGCATGAACCAGGCCTTGCCATTGAACAGCGGCACCGCCGGCGGGGGCCGGAAATCCAGCGCCGAGCGGCCGCTGCTCTCCGCCAGCACCTGCAGCGCCGCCTTCTGCCCGGCCCAGCGGGCCCACACCACACCCGAGCCGCAATAGCCAACGGCGTAGCGCATGCCGGATCGCGAAAAGATCCGCGGCACCATGTCGCGATTCATCGCCACGTTGCCGAACCAGCTATGCGCGAGCTCGACATCGCGCAGTTCCGGGAACACGCTGACCAGCGCATCCTGCAACGACCTGGTCGGCCAGGCCGGATCGCCGGCAATGGTGCCGTCGCGCCCGCCGAACAGGATGCGCGTGCCGTCCGGCGACGGCCGGTAGTAGTAATGCAGCTTGCGCGTGTCGCCGGCCATCATGCGCCTCGGCATCAGCGCGCCCATCAGATTGGGCGAGATCGGCGCGGTGGCGATGATGCGGCTGCGCACCGGCACCAGGCGGCGGCGCAGCCAGCGGTCGGCGGCATCGGTGTAGCCGTTGGTGCCGACGATCACGTCGCGCGCCCGCACCACGCCGCGTGCCGTCGCAACCTCATAGCGTTCGCCGTCCCGGCGTATGCCGAGCACGGCGGTCTGGCCGTGGATCGGCACACCCGCAGCGGTCGCCAGGCGCAGCATGCCGGCGTGCAGCTTGGCCGGATGCAGCCCGCCGATATCCATCCGCACGCTGCCGCCGTGATAATAGTCGGTGCCGAGATAGTTCCGCTGCTCGCCGCGCGGCACCGCGTAGCTTTCTATCCCGAGCGTGCGGTGCAGCCGCTCGGCCTCCCGTGCCAGGGTCTCGTAGCCGGCCGGCGTGGCGGCGCCGCTGAACCGGCCGACCAGCTTGAAGTCGCAGTCGAGCCGTTCCTCCTCGATGAAGCGGTAGAGGTCTTCGCGCGCCGCCTTGGCTTCCGCCAGGATGGCGTCCGCACGGGCCGCGCCGAAGCGCCGCGTCATCGTCGCGTGGCTCGGCCGCAGATTGCCGCTGGTGATGCCGCCGTTGCGCGTCGAGGCGCCTTCGCCCGGGCGCTGGCGATCGAACACCTGCACCGAGCGGCCGGCCCGCGCCAGGGTGATCGCGGCGCTCAGCCCGGTATAGCCGGCGCCCACCACCACGACGTCGCAGCTCTCGGCGACCGGCAGCTGCGGCGTCTCGGTCAGCGGCGCTTCCTGCCACCAGTAGGCGTCCGGGCGCATCACGCCGACACGCCGATGCGGTCACGCAGCTCGAGCCACCAGCCGTAGGAGGGCGGCCAGCGCCGCCAGTCCGGATCGACGCCGAGCGCCTGGGCGGCGTGCAGCGCCCAATGCGGGTCGTTCAGCACCTCCCGCCCGATGGCCACCAGATCGGCCTGCCCCGACTGCAGGATCGCCTCTGCCTGCTTGCCGTCCAGGATGACGCCGACCGCCATGGTCGGCACTCCGGTCTCGCGCCGGATCGCCTCGGCATAGGGCACCTGGTGCCCGCGCGTCAGCTTCACCCGCCTCTTGGCGAAATCCATGATCGAGTTCTCCGCCCGGATGCCGCCCGAGGAGCAGTCGATGAGATCGACGCCGCGCGCCGCCAGTTCGCGGGCCAGCACGAAACTGTCCTCGATGGTCCAGCCATCGGCGCGACTGTCGAGGTCGCGGCGCCAATCGACGCAGGAGATGCGGAAGAACAGCGGCCGCTCCGCCGGCCACTGCTCCCGCACGCTCTCGGCGATCTCCAGCGCCAGGCGCATGCGCCCGTCGATGCCGCCGCCATAGGCGTCATCGCGGAAATTGGCGACCGGCGAGAGGAAGGAATGGATGAGGTAGCCATGCGCGGCATGGATATCGAGCACGTCGAAGCCGGCCTCGGCGGCGCGGCGCGCGCCGTTGCCGTAATCCTCGAGCAGGCGGCCGATCTCCGCGACCGTCATCGCCCGCGGCTGGTGCCAGCCCTCGATGGTACGCGCGGCGCTGGAACTGACCGGCTGCCACGGCGCCTCGCCGCGAGCCGCCTCCGCCTCGCCAAGTGGGCCGAGCCCTTCCCACGGCCGCTGGCGCGACGCCTTCGGCCCAGCATGGTGCAGCTGCGCCGCCGCCAGGCTGCCCTGCGATTGCAGGAACTGCGCGATGCGCCGCAGCGGTGCGACATGCGCGTCCGACCAGATGCCGAGATCGCCGTAGGTGTTGCGGCCGACGGGATCGACGATGAGCGCCTCGGTCATCACCGTCCCGGCGCCGCCGACGGCGTATTTGCCGAGATGCTGGAAGTGCCAGTCCGTGGCGATGCCGTCCTGCCCCGACATGTACATCTGCATCGGCGCGACGACGATGCGGTTCGGGAACGTCACGCCGCGCAGCGTCAGCGGCGTGAACAGCAGCGCCGCCGGGCTGGACTCGCCCATCACTCGGCCGCCGCCGCCAGGCGCGAGGCCAGCCCGGGCGGCACCGGGGGAAGATCGGCGAAGCCGGCGGCCAGCGTCTCGTAGGCGGCGACGACGTCCGCCGCACCGCCACCCGTCGACGCGACGTGGCCGGCGAGGGCGGCGAAGACCCGGTGCTTGACGAAGAAGCGCCAGGTCGTCGGCACCTCGATCAGGATGCG
The DNA here is from genome assembly GCA_019240395.1 of Acidisphaera sp. Lineage (GTDB taxonomy): Bacteria > Pseudomonadota > Alphaproteobacteria > Acetobacterales > Acetobacteraceae > JAFAYA01. Next base: position 10,843 of record JAFAYM010000067.1, read on the forward strand.
CGTCAGCGCGTCATAGCGCGCCGGCGTCCACACCGCCTCGAAGGCCAGGCGTCCGGCGCCGTGGCCGAACTCGCCCGGCGCGCGTCGGCGTGACAGCTCGGCGCGCAGCCGTGCGGTCGCCGCGGCATCGACCGCCAGCGCCGCATCCAGCGCCACGCCGTAATCGGTGCGCGCCCGATCAGCGGAGACGAAGCCGCACCGCACATCCGCCGCCACCGCCTCGACCGGCCGCTCCACGGGATCGCCGTAGCCGCCCGCGCCGGGGCCCTGGATGAGGATGATGTCGCCGGGATCGCAGGACACCACGTCGGTCGAGCCGAGCTCGACGGCCGCATCGGTATCGGGGTTGCGGATGAAGCGGGAGACCCGCCCCGCCTGGCCGCCGCACAGCCCCCAGGCCGAGAAGATCGAGCGGTCGCGGTTGCGCGCGGTCACCATGGATTGCGGCGCGAAGAGCTGGAACTCCATCTCCAGCGCCGAGCCGCCGCGCCAGCGCCCGGCACCGCCGGAATCCGCCACCAGGCCGTAGCGGCGGATGCGCACCGGGATTTCGGCCTCGCTGATTTCGATGGGCGTGTTCTTGAGGTAGGACATGTTGGCGCCGCTGCCCTCCGAGCCGTCGGCAAACGGGCCGCCGCCGGCGCCGCCGCCCACCGGGCCGATCGAAGCCATGACGGTACGCCCGGCCCGCGTCGTCGTCTTGACGTTCATCAGGCTGACGCCGCTCCCAGGGGAGGCCGGCATGCGGTCCGGCAAGGCGCGGCAGAAGGCACCGATCACCGCGGTCTGCGCCAGGTTGCTCATCAGGCTGCGCATGCCCACCGCCGCCGGCTCCACGGCGTTCATCACCGTGCCCGGCGGCAGGATGGCGCGGGCCGGCCGCACCAGGCCGTAATTCAGCATGACCGTCGGGTCGAGCGAATAGAGCGCATAGACCACACCCACCATGGCGAGCGAATGGCGCTCCATGCCGCCGGTCGGCATGTTGAGCGAGGAGACCAGCTGCGGGTCACTGCCGGTGAAATCGACGGTCAGCGTATCGCCGTGGATGCGCAGGGTGACGGCGACGCGCACGGGGTAGCCGCCTTCCTGATCCTCATCGGCGTAATCCGCGAAGAACCACTCGCCGTCGGGCAGGCTGGCGATCAGCGCGCGGGATTGCCGCTCGGCATAGTCCAGCAGGGCGGTGAGGCCGGTGCAGAAGGACTCCCGGCCGAAGCGGTCGATGATCTCGTGCACCTTGCGCTCGCCGACATTGACGCAGGCGATCTGCGCGTTCAGGTCGCCCCAGTTCTGCTCGGGCAGGCGGACGTTGCGCGAGATCAGGTTCAGCAGGTCCTGGTTCATCACGCCGTCGCGCAGCAGGCGCATCGGCGGAATCCGCAAGCCCTCCTGGTGGATCTCGGTCAGGCTGCGCGACAGGGTGGCGGGCACCGCACCGCCGACATCGGTGTTGTGGATGTGGCTGCCGACGAAGCAGACGAGTGCGCCGTCGCGGAACACCGGCTTCCAGATATGCGTGTCCGGCGTGTGGGTGGCGACGAAGCCGGCATAGGGATCGCTGGTGATGCAGATATCGCCGTCGCGATAGTCGAAGCCGGGAATGACGCCGCCATAATCGAGGCCGGTGTACCAGGTGGCGCCGAAGGTTTTCGGCGAGGCCACGGTGAGCCCCTCGGGCGTCAGCACCTGGCAGGAGAAATCCTCGGTCTCCTTGACGAAGGTGGAGTGCGCGGTGCGCATCAGCGTCCAGCCCATACTCTCCGCCGCCGCGGCGCAGTAATTCGCCAGAACCTGCAAGGTGGTGTTGTCGAGACCGGTGCTTTCGGGACTCATCCGGCTGCCTCCGGCACGATCCGCAGATTGGTGAACTCGTCCACCTCGGCGCAAAAGCCCGGCGGCAGGATGGTGGTGCAGTCATCCTGGGTGACGATCGCCGGGCCGCGGAAACTCTGTCCGGCGCGCAGATCGGGCCGGTGGAACAGCGCGGCGGAGCGTGATGCGCCGTCGATCCACACGGTTGCCCGGCCGGCCTCGCGCGCCGGGCCGGGTTCGCGCAGCTGGCGCGGCAGGGCGGGCTTCGCGGTGGCGCCGCTGATCACCAGCCGGATGGCGATGAGCTGCAGCCTGGCGCCGCGGTCGGCGTGGCCATAGACGCGCTCATGCGCGCGATGGAACGCCTCGGCGATGCCGGCCGCGTCGGCCGCGGTCACCGTCGCCGCATCGAGCGGCGTGTCGACCTCGAAGGACTGGCCGCGATAGCGCAGCTCGGCCGAGTAGGTCAGCCCGTAGGCGCCGTCATAGCCCTGATCGTGGCGCAACCAGGCGACGGCGCGCGCCTCCAGCCCGGCGAAACTGTCGCGCACCGTCTCGGCCGCGGCGGCGTCCAGATCCAGATAGAGCGTGGCGATGAAATCGTTCTTGATGTCGGCGATCAGCCCGCCGAGCGCACTCAGCACGCCGGGCGTCGGCGGCACCACCACCTCGCGCATGCCGAGAGAGCGCGCCAGGAAGCAGCCCAGCATCGGCCCGGCGCCGCCGAAGGCGAGGCAGGCGAATTCGCGGGGGTCGATGCCGAAGCGCGAGACCAGCGCGCTGACATCGGCATACATGCCGGAGACGGCGATGCGGATGATCGCCTCGGCGGTCTGCTCGACGCTGCGCCCGAGTTTCTCGCCGAGTTCGCCCACCGCCGCGCGGGCGCGGTCGCGATCCACGGTAACCGAGGCATAGCCGAGGGCGGAAAAGCCGATCAGCCCGCAGGCGACGAAGGCATCGGTGATGGTGGCGCGCGTGCCGCCGCGGCCGTAGCAGGCCGGTCCGGGCCGCGATCCCGCGCTCTCCGGCCCTACCTTCAGCACGCCGAGCGGATCCACCCAGGCGATCGAGCCGCCGCCCTCGCCGATCGAGCTGACGGCGACCGACGGAATGAAGATGTGGAAATCGCCGATCCGCTCGCCGACGCCGTATTGCGGTTGGCCGTCCAGGATCAGCGCCATGTCGGCGCTGGTGCCGCCGATGTCGAGGCTCATGCAGCGCGGAATGCCGCAGGCCTGGGCGATGTAGCTGGCGCCAATCACCCCCGAGGCCGTGCCCGAGAGGATCATCTGCACGCAGTCGCTCTTGCCCTGCTCGGCGGTCATCACGCCGCCATTGGATTTGGTCAACCGCGGATCGGCGGCGATGCCGACCTGCCGCAGCGCCGCCTGCAGCGAGGTGAGATAATGCGCAACCCGCGGCTGCACGTAGCCGCCGATCACCGTGGTGATGGTGCGCTCGTATTCGCGGATGATCGGCCAGGTCTGGCTCGAGCAGAACACCGGCAGCTCCGGCGCCAGTTTTTCCACCACTGCCTTGGCCGCCAGCTCATGTGCCGGGTTGCGATAGGCGTGCAGGAAGGCGATGACGATGCCCTCGGCACCCGATGCGCGCGCGCCCTCGAGCGCCGCCTCGACGCTGGTCGGATCGATCGGCTGTTCGACGCTGCCGTCGGCGGCGAGCCGCTCGGCGATGCCGAACACCCGGTCGCGGGTGATCAGCGGCTGCGGGCGCTTGGAGAGCAGGCTGTACATGTTCGGGATCTTCAGCCGCGCCAGCTCCAGCACGTCGCGGAAATGCTCGGTGGTGAACAGCGCGAGGCGCAACCCCTTGCGCTGGATCACCGTGTTCACCCCGACCGTCGTGCCGTGGGTGAAATAGCTTATCTCTTCCGGCGCGATGCCGTAGCGCTCGCCGATCAGGCGGATGCCCTGCAGCACCTCCGCCCCCGGCTCGTCGGGACGGGAAAAGACCTTCAGGCTCTCCAGCCGCTGCGTCGCCTCGTCGAACACGGCGAAATCGGTGAAGGAGCCGCCGATATCGACGCCGACGCGATATCCCATCTTCTAGCGTCCGATCTGCTTGTTCCAGGCTTCCACCCAGGCGGCCTGCTTCTCGCCGATCTCCTTGTACGGGGGAAAGATCAGCAGCGAGGTCTTGGTGATCTCCGGCGCCACCTTCGGGTCGAACTGCGCGTCCTTGTTGGCGATGCCGTAGCGGATGGCGCTGCCGAAGCAGGACTGCGCCTCGGCGCTCAGCGCCGTGTTGGCGAACTCATAGCCGAGCGGCGAGCCGTTCTTGATCTTCTGGATCCAGGTCATGGCGACGACGACGCCGGGATCGGGCGAGTAGTATTTGAATTCGGAATTGCCGTCATCGATGAAGGAATAGGCGCGGCCGTCCCAGTAGAGCGCCAGGTCGATGTCGCCGCTCTTCAACCCGTTCAGCACGCTGTTGGGATCGTTCCAGAAGGTCAGGTTGCCGCTGTCCTTCATGCGCTTGATCTGCGCCAGCCCGGGCTGGATGTTGTCCACCCCTCCGCCATAGGTCTTGGCAAACAGCCAGACCGAGATGGTCAGCCCGCCGCTTGGGTAATTGACGCTCGGCATGGCGGCTTTCCACTTGCCCGCAACCGTGCCTTCGACGAATTCCTTCCAGTCCTTCGGCGGGTCCTTCAACGTGCTGGTGTTGTAGATGATGCCCATGGCGCCGTAATTGTGGATCGCGCCGTAGCCGTCCGGGATGGACGCGAATTCCGGCTTCTCCTCGGCGATATTGGGCACGTTGGCAGTGGTGAACTTGTCCACCAGGCCGCGGTTGATCGCGTCGTAGGCCGTTTCGGTCGCGTTGTAGATGACATCGAGCGGCGGCTTGTCCGGATTGGCGCCGATCTGGTTGAGCCATTGCAGCGGTGCGCCGAGCACCACATCCACCGTCTTGCCGGTCTTCTTCTCGAACGGCGCGATGATGCATTTGCGCAGGCTCTGCTCCCAGACGCCGCCGAAGGCGCCGACGACCAGGTCCGCCGCGCGCGCAGCCGCCGGAGCGGCGAGCAGCAGGAGTGCCGCAGCGGCGAGCAGGGTCGCTCGCATCGTGCCTGGATATGCGCCCATCGCGTCGCCCCTTGATAAATGCCGCCGCAGCATATTCGCTGCGGCAGAACCTGCAAGAGTCGGGCCGCCCGACAGTTGCGCGGCCCCAAGTTGCGCGTGCCGTTGTGTAGCCCGGTCGGGGCAGTATAGTCGGGCCGCATGAGCGTGAGACCGCATGGCGGCGGAAACAACACGACGGCGGGCGCCCCGGTCGAGCTGGCGGACGTCAGCAAGAGCTTCGGCGGCGTGCAGGTGCTCAAGCCGTTGCGCCTCGCGCTGGTGCCGGGCGAGATGCTGGCCCTCCTCGGCCCTTCCGGCTGCGGCAAGACCACGACTCTGCGGCTGATCGCCGGGTTCGAGGCGCCCGACACCGGCAGCATCCGCGTCGCCGGGCGCGATGTCACGGGTCTGCCGCCGAACAAGCGCGGCCTCGGCATGGTGTTCCAGAACTACAGCCTGTTTCCGCACATGACGGTCGGCGAGAACGTCGCCTTCGGCCTGCGCATGCGCCGCACCGGTCGCGCCGAAAAGGCCCGGCGGGTGCGCGAAATGCTGGCGACGGTGCGGCTCGACGGCTACGAGGACCGGCTGATCCATCAGCTCTCCGGCGGCCAGCAGCAGCGCATCGCGCTCGCCCGGGCGCTCGCCACCTCGCCCTCGGTGCTGCTGCTCGATGAGCCGCTCGGCGCGCTCGACAAGAACCTGCGCGAGCGCATGCAGTTCGAGCTGCGCGACATCCAGCGGCGGCTCGGCATCACCTCCATCCTGGTCACCCACGATCAGGAGGAGGCGCTGACGATGAGCGACCGCGTCGCCGTGATGGCGCATGGCGAGGTGCTGCAGGTCGGCCGGCCGACCGAGGTCTACGACCGTCCGCTGACGCGCTTCGTCTCGGAGTTTCTCGGCACCGCCAACATCTTCGCCGCCGTGGTCACCGGCGCGAATGGCCCGAACCGCTGGTCGGTGGCGCTCGACGCGCAGCCGCACGCCGCCGGCACGGTGGAGAGCCCGGCGGCGCTGGCACCCGGCCAGCGCGTCACCCTCGCCGTGCGCCCCGAACGGCTGAGCCTCGGCCCGCCGACCGACGGCACGGTGCGCGCGACGGTGCGCGACGTGGTGTTCCGCGGCACCTATTTCGCCTACGAATTGACCGCGTCTGGACAGCCGCAGCCGGTGTTCGCCTACACCCAGCTGCGCCAGCCGGTGGCGGCGGATGCGGCGGTCGGCCTCAGCTGGGAGCCGGGCGGCGCGGTGATCCTGCAGGACACGGCGTGAGGCGCGTCCGGCCGTACCGCCTCGCCCGACCGAGCTGGTGTGTGCCGGTCATCGCCTATCTCCTGGTCTTCTTCGTCATCCCGCTGATCGCCAATCTGCTGCGCAGCCGGCCGGTGGATGCCGCGATCGGCGGCGGGCCGTTCTTCTATTACGTCAAGCTGCTGACCGATCCGTACTATGCCGGGGTGCTGCTGGAGACCACGAAGGTGGCGCTGATCACCACCTTCGTCTGCCTGCTGGTCGGTTACCCCGTGGCCTATTTCATGGTGCGCTTCGCCGGGCGGTGGAACGCGCTGATCGTGTTCTGCGTCGTCGCGCCGCTGCTGACCTCCATCATCATGCGCACCTTCGGTTGGCGCGTGCTGCTGGCGCGGCGCGGCGTGCTGAATGCGTGGCTGCTCGACTGGGGGCTGATCACCCGGCCGTTCGAGCTCGCCGACCAGCCGATCGCCGTCTATATCGGCCTGGTGCACGTGCTCGTGCCGTTCATGGTGCTGTCGATCAACGCGGTGCTGCAGGGCATCGACGTGCAGCTCGAGGACTCCGCACGGGTGCTCGGCGCCGGGCGGCTGCGGACCTTCTGGCATGTCACCCTGCCGCTCAGCGTCGACGGGATCGCCACCGGCTGCATCCTGGTCTTCGTGCTGACCAACGGCAGCTTCCTCACCATGCTGCTGCTCGGCGGCGGCAGGATCACCACCCTGTCGCTGCTGATCTACCAGCAGTTCAGCACCACGCAGGATGTCGGCTTCGCCGCGGCGATGGGAAACGTGCTGATGCTGGTGGCGCTGCTCGGCTTTTTGCTGCAGTTCCGCCTGTTGCGCCGCCGCGGCGTCAAGCCGTGAAGCGACCGAGCCTCCCGGTAGCGCTGCTGTTCGGCTACATGGCGCTGTTCCTGCTGTTCATCATGCTGCCGATCGCCGTGGTGGTGGTGGTCTCCTTTTCGTCCTCCTCCTACATCGTCTTTCCGATGCCCGGGCTGAGCTGGCGCTGGTACCGCCACATCGTGGAATACCGGCCGTTCATGACGTCGCTGGCAACCTCGATCGAGCTGGCCCTGGCCTCGGCAACGCTGGGCGCGCTGCTGAGCGTGCCGGCGGCGCTGGCCCTGGCGCGCTCGCGCCACAAGCTCGCCGGGCTGCTCGCCAATCTGCTGCTGGCGCCGATCAGCGTGCCGGCGATCGTGCTCGGCTTCGCGCTGCTCTACTTCCTGTCCGCGCTGTCGCTCGGCCTCTCCTTCACCTCGCTGCTGATCGCCCACACCGTGGCCGCCATCCCCTATGTCGTGCGCACTGTGCTGGCGACCTATCGCGCGGTGCCGTCCGACCTCGAGGAATCCGCTTCCATCCTCGGCGCCTCGCGCGGGCAGATCCTGCTGCACGTCACCTTGCCGCTGGTGCGCCCAGGGGTGTTCGCCGGGGCGATGTTCGCCGTGCTGACCTCGCTCGACAACCTTCCCCTGTCCTATTTCTTCGGCAGCGCCACCACCAACACCCTGCCGGTGGTGATGCTGAGCTACATGGAGAACCAGTTCGACCCGTCGATCGCGGCGATCAGCACGGTGCAGATGCTGATCGCGCTCGCCACCCTGCTGCTACTCGATCGGGTCTATGGCATCGAACGGCTGACCGCGGTCTGATGGGGCAACACGGCATGAGCTGGCGCATCGGCGTGGATATCGGCGGCACTTTCATCGATTTCTGCGCGCTGGACGAGACGACGCAGGGACTGCACACGCTCAAGGTGCTGACCACGCCGGACGATCCCGGGCAGGAGGTGATGGCCGGCATCGCCCTGCTGCAGGAGCGTCACGGCATGGATCCCGCTTCGGTCACCGCCTTCGTCCACGGCACGACGATCGGCATCAACACCATCATCCAGCGCAAGGGCGCGGCGCTGGCGCTGCTCACCACCGCCGGTTTCGAGGACGTCATCGAGCTGGCCCGGCTGCGCATGCCCGAGATGCACGGCCTGTTCTGTGCCCGGCCGGACCCGCTGGTGCCGCGCGACCGCATCTTCGGCATCGCCGGGCGCATCCTCGCCGACGGCAGCGAACAGACCCCGCTCGACATCCCGGCGATCCGCGCCGCGGCAGCGGCGGCACGGGAAGCCGGGGCGGCGGGCCTCGTCGTCGCCTTCATCAACGCCTATCGCAACCCGGCGCACGAGCGCATGGCGGCCGAAATCCTGCGCGAGGCGGCGCCCGATCTCTTCGTCTTCACCGCCACCGCGATCTGGCCGGTGATCCGCGAATACGAGCGCACCACCACCGCGGTGCTGAACGGCTACGTCCATCCCCGCGTCGCCGGCTATCTCACCTCGCTGGAGGAGGCGCTGGCCCGGCGCGGCGTCGCGGCGCCGCCGATGGTGACCAAGTCGAACGGCGGCGTCATGGCGACCGGGCTCGGCAAGACCGCGTGCGTCAACATGCTGCTCTCCGGCACCGCCTCCGGCGTCATCGGCGCCGCCTTCCTGGCGCGCCAGGCGGGCATCGCCAACGCGCTGACGCTCGACATCGGCGGCACCAGCGCCGACGTCGCCCTCGTCATCGACGGCCAGCCGCAATTCGGCACCGGCGAAACAGTGGGCAATTTCCCGATCTTCATTCCCGCTGTCGCGGTCACCTCGATCGGCGACGGCGGCGGCTCGCTCGCTTGGGTGGACGGCTTCGGCGTGCTGAAGGTCGGGCCGGAGAGCGCCGGCTCGGTGCCTGGGCCCGCCTGCTACGGCCGCGGCGGTGAGCGCGCCACCATCACCGACGCCATGGCGGTCTGCGGCTTTCTCGGCCACACGCCCCTGGCCTATCGCTCGGTCGCCATCGACCGCGGCCGCGCCGAGGCGGCGATCGGGGTGATCGCCGGGCAGATGCGGCTCGGCCTGCACGAGACCGCCGAGGCGATCGTCAAGGTGGCGATCTCCGGCATGTTCGTCGAGGTCAACAAGCTGCTCGGCCGCTCCGGCGCCGATCCCGGCGATTTCTGCCTGATGCCGTTCGGCGGCGCCGGGCCGATGCTCGGCTGCCTGCTGGCGCGCGAGCTCGGCATGGCCCGCGTCATGGTGCCGCGCCGGCCTGGCGTGGTCTCCGCCCTCGGCGGGCTGATCGCCGACGTCAAGAACGACTTCGTCCGCACCGTCTTCCTCGACGCGGATCCGGCCGATGCGCCGGCGCTGCGCGAGGCGGCGCACGCCCTGCGGGCGCAGGCCGAGGCCTGGCTGCGCGAGGAGCAGCGGTTTCATGGTCCGGCCAGCCGCCGCTATCTCGCCGACATGCGCTACCACGGCCAATCCTTCGAAATCGAGGTGCCCCTGGACGAGGCCTGCATCGAGGCCGGCGACATGGCGGCGGTGGCGGACGCGTTCCACCGCCAGCACGTCGCGATCTACGCGTTTTCCGACGAGCAGGCGGCGGCGCAGATCATCAATCTGCGCCTGGTCATCACCGGGGCCACGGCGCCGCCGGCATTTCCCGTCATGCCGCGCATCGAAGGAACGCCGGCGCCGCTCAGCGAGGTCACTGTCTGGTACGACGGGGCGAACCGGCAGATGCCGCTCTATCTGCGCGACACGCTGCAGCACGGCCACCGCCTCGATGGCCCGGCGATCATCGCCCAGGAGGACACGACGATCTGCATCCCGGAGGGCTTCGCCGGCGCGGTCGACGGCTGGGGCAACCTTCTCCTCACCGCGCAGGGGGCAGCGCCATGACCATCGACAAGGTGACCCTGCAGATCATGGGAAACCACCTGCGGGCGGCGGCCGAGACCATGGCCTACACGCTCTACCGCACCGCGCACTCCACTTTCGTCAAGGAGACGGAGGACTTCACCACCCAGGTCACCGACGCCGCGGGCATGTGCGTCGCCGTGCCGATGGACCTCGGCGCCACCTGGTACCCCGGCATCAATTACGGCCGCGCCCTGGCGATGATCGAGGAATACGAGCCCGGCGACGTCGCCTTCACCAACGATCCCTATAGCGGCTTCGTGGCCACCCACGTTCCCGACCTGCACATGTGGAAGCCGATCTTCCATGACGGCACGCTGGTCTGCTTCGCCGCCGGCCACATCCACAACACCGACATGGGCGGTGCCGTGCCGGCCAGCCTGTCGCGCGCGCTCACCGAAGTCCACCAGGAGGGCGTGCGCTTCCCGCCGATGAAGCTCTACCGCCGCGGCGTGCTGAACGAGGAACTCCTGCGCGTCATGCTGCTCAACGTGCGCAAGCCCGAGCAGAACCGCGGCGACCTGCAGGCTTTCATCGGCGCGCTGAACACCGGCGAGCGCAAGCTGCGCGCGGCGATCGACAAGTTCGGCGCCGACGGGCTGCGCGAAGGCATGGCGCGGCTGCTCGACTACGCCGAGCACCAGGCGCGGGAGGTGCTGCGCAGCATTCCCGACGGCGAGTACTTCTTTTCCGACTACGCCGACGAGGACGCCGTCGATGGGCAGCCCTGCCGCGTCGCACTCACGCTGCGCATCGCCGGCGACGCGGCGGTGCTCGACTTCACCGGCAGCGATCCGCAGCTGACCTCGGCGCTGAACGTGCCAACCGGCGGCGACCCGCATCACACGCTGTTGCTGGTCGGCGTCTATTACGTCCTGTGCACCCTCGAGCCGCGCATCGTGCTGAACGCCGGACTGACCCGGCCCTTCACCTGCGTCGTGCCGGAAGGCACCGTGCTGAACCCGCACCCCCCGGCGGCGGTCGGCATGCGCAGCCTGACCTGCGCGCGCCTGCGCAGCCTGATCTTCGGCGCCTTCGGCCTGGCGATCCCCGAGTGCATGCCCGCCGCGCCGGCCGGCTCCAGCTCCATCGTCAATGTGATGACCACCGACAACCGCACCCATCGCAGCGTGCTCGCCGCGGTCAACCCGATCGTCGGCGGCGCCGGCGGCATGCCGCACCGAGACGGCACCAACGGCTCCGGCGCCGACGCCGCATACCTGAAGAACACGCCCGTCGAGATCACCGAAGCCGAGGTGCCGATCCAGATCCTGCGCTACGGCCTGCTGCCGGATTCCGGCGGCGCCGGGCGCTGGCGCGGCGGCCTGGCCACGGCACTGGATTTCCGCGTCGCCGCGCCGCACACCCGCATCACCGCGCGCAACCGCGACCGCTGTCGCTTCCGCCCGTGGGGCATCCTCGGCGGCGGCCCGGGTGCGCCGTCCGACTTCGTCCTCAATCCCGGCAGCCCCCGCGAGCGCGTGCTCGGCAACACCGATACCGTCACCTTGGAACCCGGCGACGTCATCCACATCCACTCTCCCGGCGGCGGCGGCCGCGGCAATCCTCTCGAGCGAGAGGCCGAGCGCGTCGCATTGGACGTGCAGCGCGGCTACGTCTCGCGCGAGGCCGCCGCGTCAGCCTACGGCGTGATCCTCGACGGCGAGCGGATCGATGCCGCGGCAACCGCACGGGCGCGTCGCCGCCCGCCACCCGCCGGCCACTTCGCCTTCGGGCCGGAACGCGAGGCGCATGAAGCGGTGTGGACCGCCGAGGCCTATGCCGAATTGACGGCGCTGCTGGCCGGCCTGCCCGTGCACTGGCGGTTTTTCGTGAAAACCAAGATGTTCGAGGAAATGGCCGCACATCCTGACGCGGTGGGCAGGGTGTTTGCCGCTGTGCGCGCGGGGTATGAGGAGATTCCGTAAGAAAGGAAGGGTGAGGGGCTCTGCCCCTCAACCCCGCTGGGGTCCGTCGACCCCAGACCCCATTTACTTCAGCGATTGGCGCCGGGCACCCACTCGATGTCCGATCCGCGGTTCAGGTGCCGCGCCAGCACGAACAGGTAATCCGAGAGGCGGTTGAGATAGCGCACCAGCGCCATGTTCACCGCCTCCGCTTCCGCCAGGGCGACGACCAGCCGCTCGGCGCGCCGCACCACCGTGCGCGCGAGATGCGCATAGGCCGCGGCCTCGGTGCCGCCGGGAAGCACGAAACTCTTCAACGGCGGGAGCGCGGCGTTCATCGCGGCGATCTCCGCCTCCAGCACCGTCGAGGGTGCGTCGGTCAGCCGCAGCCGGGCGCCGGCCTCGCCCGGCACGCAGAGATCGGCGCCGACATCGAACAGGTCGTTCTGCACCCGTGCCAGTGCGGCATCCACCTGTGCATCGCCGCGCACCTGCACGCGCAACAGGCCGATGACGGCGTTGGCCTCGTCCACGGTGCCGTAGCTCTCCACCCGCAGATCGTTCTTGCGCACGCGCGTGCCGTCGCCCAGCGACGTCTGCCCGCCATCGCCGCCGCGCGTCACCACCCGGTCAATGCGCACCACCGTGGTCCCTCCGGCGCCTTTCTCCTTATAGCTGATGGTGTGCCTCCGGCCCCAGAACCGCTTCGCGCATGCGCGCCTGCAGGTACGCCCCGTCGCGCGGCGGCAGCACGAGCGGCAGACTGGCGGCGTCGACCTTGGCAACCGCGAACAGCGGGCCGGCGCCGGCGTGGATGGCCTCGCGCAGCGGCGCGACCTGATCCGCCGAGGTCACCAGCATGGTGCGCGCGAAGCCGGCGCCGCGGGCGATGGCGACGAGATCGACACCGTATCGGGTGGCGGTTTCCTGCATGCCGGTCTCGCCGTAGTGTTCATTGTCCTGCACCAGGATGGCGAGGTTGGGCGGCCGCTTCACCGCGATGGTGGCCAGGCTGCCGAGACCCATGAGCATTTCGCCATCCCCGGTGATCACCAGCACGGTGCGGCGGGGTTGGGCGATGGAGAGGCCCAGGCCGATCATCGCGGCCGCGCCCATGCCGCCCCAGAGCGGCAGATTTTCCGGGCAATCGCCGACCGCCGTGATGTCCCAGGCCGGCGCGCCGAGTCCGGCAACGACCAGCATGTCGCCGCGATCGGCCAGCACGGCGCGGCACAGCTCCCGCCGGTCGAGCGCCCGGGTATTTGCAGTCGCCACCGCCTCAATCCTTTCCGAAGGTCTTCGCGCCGAGCACGCGCTGCCCGATCAGGGTCGCGGTCGGGCGGAAGGTGTTGAAGGCCATGCGGATGGTGGCATTCACCGTGGGTGCGACATCCTCCGGCCGGTCGGCGCGGCGCACGATGGTGCCCATCGCCTCCAGCACGGTCTGCGTGGCGCTGCCCATCGGCACCTGTGCCGGGTTGAACTCGCCGAAATCGCCCCGCATGGTCACGATCATCGGCATCGGCGTGCGATGCAGGATGCCGAGCGAGAGCATGTTGATGCAGTTGCCGACGCCGGAGCTCTGCATCAGCAGCACGCCCTTGTCGCCGCCGAGCCAGGCGCCGAGGAGCATGGCGATGCCTTCCTCCTCGGTGGTCAGGGTGACGACCTGCATGCTGTCGTCGGCGAGACAGCGGCGGATCAGCCGGGAGTGCCCGGCGTCGGGCACCAGCGCCACCTGCCGGATGCCGTGGGATTTCAGCAGGTCGTAGATCTGATCCGGCCAGGTCGCGGCGTCATCCGGCGCCTTGTCGAGTTGCTCCGCCTGCATTCGTCCGATCCCTGTCACGCGATGGCATCGCTCGCAGTCAATCATGAAGCAGCGCGCCGGGCCATGCCCCGGAGCGCACCAGGTCGCGTACGGTGGTCCGCACGAGGTCGGCGAGGGTCGCCACGGCGGCGCCGCGCCGCTCGGCCGGCGGCTCCATCAGGCTGAGGCCCCAGAAGACGCGCGGGCGGAGCGGCCATGCCTGCAACTCCCCGAGCCGGAGATCGCCGAGGAAGGCGCCATGGGTGAGCAGGCTGCAGCCGAGACCCGCCTTGATCAGCGCCCGGATGATCAGGTGATCGTCGACCTCCATCCGCACATCGACCTTGACGCCGCGCCGCGACAGCCAGCCATCGAGCAGGCGGCGCGAGGCGTTCGGGCGCCCGGGCAGGATGAGCGGCACGCCGGCGAGGTCCTGCATGCGGATGTGCTCGCGTCGCGGCGTCACGGCGGCGCGCTTGCCGACCAGGAACACCTCCTCACGCGCCAGCCTGGTGAGCTTGAAGCCGGGCTGCGGCAGCGGGTCATGCAGGCAGGCGAGATCGACCCGGCCGCGCACCAGCCACTCCTGGATGTAGACGCTGAAACCGGCGGCGATCTTGAGGAAGATGTTGGGATAGGCGGCGGCGCAGCGCCGGGTCAGCTCGGGGAGCAGGAAGTTGCCGGCGGCCGGCGGCACCGCCAGGGTCACCGTGCCGGACGGACCCGCCTGGCCGCGGCTGATGTCCTCCCGCGCCTGATCGAACTGGCGCAGGATGTCCTGGCTGCGCTCGAGCAGCGTGCGCCCGGCATCCGTGAGGCTGACGCCGTGGCTGTGGCGCAGGAACAGCGGGCGGCCGAGTTCCTGCTCCAGAGCGCGGATCTGCCGGCTGACCGCGGGCTGGGAGATGCGCAGCAGGTCGGCGCCGCGGCTGTAGCTGCCGCATTCGGCGACCGCCTGGAAGTAGCGCAAGGCGCGCGTCTCCATTGCCGAAGGGCGCTCCGTGAATCATCGAACGGGTTATTTGACCTATGCCCGATATGCCTTGGACGCAAGGCGGCCGGGGCCGCTAACCTCGCCGCGTCGGCGCAGGCGCAGCACGGGAGATGGCTGGTTGTGAAATTCGGCCTGATGACGCAGATCCAGATGCCGCGGCCGTGGGGCGAGAACGCCGAACTGCTCGCCTACCACCACGCGCTTGACCAGGCCGAGGCGGCCGAGGCCGCGGGGTTCGGCTATTTCTGGATCACCGAGCAGCACTTCTTCCTGGAGATCGGGCACAGCCCGTGCCCGGACATGCTGCTCTCGGCGATCAGCCAGCGCACGTCGCACATCCGCCTCGGCTTTGCCGTCGTGCTGATGACGGTGAACAACCCGTTCTCCATCGCCGAGCGGGTCGCCACGCTTGATCTGCTGAGCAACGGCCGCGTAGAGTTCGGCATGGGCCGGGGTTCTACGCCCTACATGGTCGATGCCTTCGGCGTCACCCGCCCCGAGGAGCGGGAGCGGGCACAGGAGGCGACCGAAGCGGTCATGCAGATGTTCGCGGAGGAGCGGTTCAGCGGCTTCAAGGGCAAATACTTCGACCTGCCGCCGCGCCACGTGCTGCCGCGCCCGCTGCAGCGGCCTCACCCGCCGCTCTGGGCCGCCGCCTCCAACCTCGCCAGCTATGAGCGCGTCGGCCGTCAGGGGCTCGGGGTGATCGGCGTCACCCGCAACAGCGTCGCCGAGACGCGCGATGCGATCCGTGTGTATCGCGAGGCGATCCGCGCCGCCGATCCGCGCGGGTTCGTCGGCGCCGGCGCCAACGAGCAGGTCGCCGGATTTGCGCTGACCTACTGCCACGAGGACGACCGGACCGGGCGCGACACGGCCTGCGCCGCCGCGCGCTGGTACAACGGCGACAACGACGCCGAGCTGAACTCGGTGCGCTTCGCCACCGCCGGCGGCGTGAACGCCGTGGTGGAGAAATTCCGCAACCGCAGCAACGACGAGCTCATCGAGGACGGCATGGCGATGGGCGGCAACCCCGACACGATCTGCCGGATCGTCGAGAAATGGGCGGAGGCGGGTCTCGACCAGATGATCTTCGTGCTGCAGGCCGGGCGCACCACCCATGAGCAGGTGATGCGCGCCATCGACCTGATCGGCGCGCAGGTCATCCCGCGCTTTGCGAGCAAACCCGCTGCGGCGGAGCAGGAGTGGCAGAGGTGACGCTGAAAACCCTCTTTGCAGGCGTGCTGGGTGCGATGGTGCTGCTCGGCAACGCCGCGATGGCGCAGCCGGCGAAGCTCGACCTTGCGGCGTCGAACACGTGGTGGGGACAGATCCCCCTGATGGTCGCGATCGACAAGGGGTTTTTCCACGAGCAGGGGATCGACACCGAGCTCAAGAACATCCCGGCATCGGGCGACCGGATCGCCGCTCTCACCGCCGGCTCCGTCGCCTTCAGCAATCTCGGCCGCATCGCCGCCATCGTCGAGATGGCCCGCGGCAACCAGAGTTTCTACTTCTTCGCCAATGTCGACGACTCGCCGGGCAACGAGGGCTGCTGGGCGCGCCCAGGCTTCGACAGCTTCAAGGCCCTGCGCGGGAAGAAGGTCGCCGCCAACACCTCCGCGGAAATCACCATGAACGGCCTGCTCGCAAACGAGGGCATGACCGAGAAGGACATCCAGTTCGTCAATCTCCCGGGGCCGGAGATGGCGGCGGCGCTGGCCAAGGGCGACGTCGACGCGGCCTGCGTGTGGGAGCCGCTGTTCACCGGCGTGAAGGACGCGGCGCCCGGCGGCAAGCTGCTCGGCACCGACATGGACACGCCGAACTACAAGAAGTTTGGCACCATGGCCTCGCCCGACGTCATGATCATCTCGCGCAAGCTGGTGACCGAGCAGCCGGAGCTGGCGCGCAAGCTCGCCGTGGCGATCTTCCAGGGCGTCGCCTTCACCAACGCGCATCCGCAGGAGACCGCCGAGACGGTGGCGCACTATTTCCGCAAGTCACCGGAGGAGGTGCTGGCGGCGATGAAGACCTTCAAGTATTTCGGCCAGGAGGGCTGGCCGGAGCACATGAAGCTGCATGCCGGGCAGATGCAGTTCCTGGCCCAGTGGCTGTACGACAACGGCAAGATCCCCTCGCTGCCTGATACTTCCAAGTGGGAGAGTGTCAGCTTCCTCCCCCAACCCTGAGAGACCGTTCGATAATGCTACTGCGGCGGCCATCTGACGCGGCTTTCTGCGCTTCCGGTGCTCACGGCCGCACATGGCCGCTCCGCTCCGGTTCTCGAAAGCCGCGCCATCTGACTCGCCGTAGCGCATTCTCAAACGATCTTTGAGGTGAGCCAGGCCGTCCTCGGCGCCCAGGTGACGCCGGCAGGGCGGCGCCTGCGCACCAGCCAGTTCCTGCTGGCGCTGAATTTCGCGGCGGTCGCCATCGTTCTGCTGCTGTGGTGGGCGGCGACGCGGCTGGGCTGGATCGCCCCGATCTTCCTGCCCTCGCCCGGAGACGTGCTGCACGCCGGGCGGATCACCCTGGAGCAGGGCGAGCTGCTGACAGACGTGCTGGTGTCGTCGCGGCGTGTCTTTCTCGGGTTTGCGCTCGCCGCCGCGATCGCCGTGCCGCTCGGCGTGGTGATGGGGGTGTGGCGGCCGGCGAAGGCGATCATGGACCCGTTCGTGTCGCTGCTGCGCCCGCTGCCCTCGATAACCTGGATCCCGCTCTCCATCCTGTGGCTCGGCATCGGCGAGATGCAGAAGGTCGCCATCGTCTTCATGGGATCGTGGATCTACATCCTGCTCTACACGCTGGAGAGCACGCGGCGGGTGGATCCGCTGCTGCTGCGCGCCGCGCGCAACCTCGGCGCGTCCGACGTCGCGGTGATGCGCGAGGTGATCCTGCCCGGCGCGCTGCCCGGCATAATCTCCGGCCTGAAGGTCACGCTCGCGATCTCCTGGTCCTGCGTGCTGACCGCGGAGATGATCGCCGCGCAGAACGGGCTCGGCGCGCTGATCTGGCAGGCCAAGGACTGGGGCAATCTGCCGCTCGTGCTGGTCGGCATGCTGTGCATCTCGCTCACCGTGCTGGTGGCGGACTGGCTGGCGCTGCGCCTGGAGTGGCTGCTGCTGCCCTGGGAACGCGCCCGCCGTGGCTGAGGCCGGCGCGCCCATTCTCTCAGCCCGGCATGTAACGAAAACCTTCGGCGCCGGCGAGGCGGGCAGCGTCGTTGCCATCCGCGATCTGTCAATGGATGTGATCGAAGGAGAGTTCGTCTGCCTGCTCGGCGCCTCGGGCTGCGGCAAGACGACGATGCTGGCGCTGTTCGCCGGCTTTCTGCTGCCCACCGCCGGGCAGGTGCTGCTGCGCGGCGCGCCGATCACCGGCATCGAGCCGCGCTGCGGCATGGTGTTCCAATCCTACGCGCTGTTTCCCTGGAAGACGGTGCGCGGCAATGTCGAGTTCGGCCTGAAGATGCAGGGCGTCGGCCGCGCGGCGCGGCGTGAGGCCGGCCAGCGCTTCATCGACCTGGTCAAGCTGACCGGCTTCGAGGACCGCTATCCCGTCGAGTTGTCCGGCGGCATGCAGCAGCGCGTGACGCTCGCGCGCATCCTTGCCGCCAACCCCGAGGTGCTGCTGATGGACGAGCCGTTCGCGGCGCTGGACGCGATGACCCGGCAGGTCATGCAGGAGGAGGTGCTGCGCATCCACGCCGCCAGCCGCAAGACCACCGTGTTCATCACCCATTCCATCGACGAGGCGCTGATCCTGTCCGACCGCATCGTGGTGATGTCGGCGCGCCCTGGCCGCATCAAGGCGGTGCTGCCAAACAAGCTGCCGACGCCGCGCCACGTCTCGGTGCAGCTGTCGCCGGACTACACCGCGCTGAAGGCGCAGGTCTGGCGGCTGGTGGAGAGCGAGCTGCAGGCCCATGACGAAACCAGCCGTGCCGTCGCGCCTAAACCCTGATCCACACGAGGTCGCACCATGTCGAAACATGATTTCACGCCGGCGGAATTCGCCGACCGCCTCGCCCGCCTGCGCCGCGCCATCGGGGAGGCTGGGCTCGACTGGCTGCTGGTGCTGCATCCCGTCTCGATACGCTGGCTGATCGGCCAGGACACCAAGAGCTACACGGTGTTCCAATGCCTGCCGGTTTCCGCCGATGATTCGAAACTGATCATGTTCACCCGCGGCACGGAACAGAGCGAGTTCGCCGCCGACACCATGGCCGAGGAGCTGCGCTGTTACAACGGCGCCGAGCCCGAGGACCCAATGGAGGGTTTTTCCCGCCTGCTCGATGAGCTCGGCATCCGCGGCAAGCGCGTCGGCATGGAGGTGCCCGGCGGCTATCTGCAGCCCGGCCATTACCTCAGGCTGAAGGCGATGCTGGGTGACGCACTGGTCCAGGAACCGTGCACGGTGCTGATGGCGTTGCGCGCCGTGAAATCGCCGGCCGAGATCGCCTATGTCAGGCAAGCCAGCGACATCGCCGCGCTGGCGCTGCAGGCGCTGATCGGCGCCGTTGCGGAGGGGCGCTCGGAACTGGAGCTGGCGGCAGCGGCGTATCACGCGCTGCTGAGCCACGGCAGCGGTTTGCCCGCGAGCACGATGAACCTGATGACCGGCGAGCGCAGCGCCTTCGCGCTCGGCGGCCCCACCGAACGGCGCATGCGCCGCGGCGACACCGGCCTCGTCGAGATGGGCGCGGCGCGGCGGCGCTACACCTCGACGCTGGGCCGGCAATGGAATCTCGGCGAACCCTCACCGCGGCTGCGCGAGCTGCACCAGGTTATCCTCGATGCGTCGGATGCGTGCCTCGCCGAGATGCGCGCCGGCGTGCCGGCGATCGTGCCGCACGAGGCCTCCAAGCGCGTCATCGCGCAGGCCGGGCTCGACCGATACCGCGCGCACACCACGGGGTACGGCATGGCGCCGGGGTTTCCGCCCTCCTGGGGCGAGAGCCCGAACATGTTCGGCGGCAGCACCGACATCCTGCGCGCCGGCATGGTGGTGTCGGTGGAGCCCGCCATCTTCCTTCCCGAGGAGGGCCTCGGCGTGCGGCTGATCGACAATGTCCTGGTCACCGACAGCGGCGTCGAAATTCTGTCGCGCACACCGCGGGAGCTGATCGTCGTCGATTGAGGCCGAAGCCGTGCCACCGGCCGGCCGCGGACCGCTCGCCGATGACACGCCGCTTCCCGCGGCCTACGCGGCGGCGGCGCCGGCGCTGAACCGCCCGGCGCTGGCGGGAACCCGGCGCTGTGACGTCGCCATCGTCGGCGGCGGCTTTTCCGGATTGTCGGCGGCGCTGCATCTGGCGCAGGCGGGCTGCGCCGCGACTGTGCTCGAGGCGCGGGAAATCGGCTGGGGCGGCTCGGGCCGCGCTTTCGGCCAGGTCGTGCCTTATGCCAAGCACGACGAGCGCCATATCCTGGCGAGCTTCGGCCCCGACTGGGGCGAGCGGCTCATCACCGGGTTGGCCGGCGGACCCGATCTGGTCTTCCGGCTGATCGCCGAGCACGGCATCGAATGCGAGCCGGTCCGCACCGGCCTGATCTTCGCCGCGCATGCGCGCAGCGCCGAGCCCGCGCTCGAACGGCGCGCCGTCTTTTGGCAACAGCGCGGCGCCGATGTGGCCATGCTGCACGATGCGGCGCTGGCAACCATGACCGGCACCGAATTCTACAAGGCGGCGCTGCTGGACCGGCGCGGCGGCAGTCTGAACCCGCTGGCCTATGCGCGCGGCCTGGCCCGGGCGGCGCTGGCCGCCGGCGCCGCGGTTTACGAGAACACCAGGGCCCTCGCGCTGCTTCCCACCGCGCAGGGATGGACGCTGCGCACGCCGGCGGGCGAGCTTGCGGCGCGGCGGGTCGTTCTGGCCACCGACGCCTACACCGACGATCTGTGGCCCGGGCTGCGCCGCTCTCTCCTGCCGCTGCGCGGCTACCAGCTGGTCAGCGAGACGCAGCCGGAAGACATCCGTCGCAGGATCCTGCCGGGTGGCCAGGCGCTGACCGACACGAGACGCCTCTATTCCGGCGTGCGGATGCGGCGCGACGGACGATTGCACGTCAGCGTGGACGGACCCCCCTTCAGCAATCGCGGCGCGGCGGACGCCGGCCTCGCCACCGCGCGCGTGCGGGCGCTGTTTCCCGACATCGCGCCACCGCGCTGGGAGCACTCGGTCGCCGGCTGGGTCGGCATGACGGCCGACCAGTATCCGCATGTGCATCGCCTGGCGCCGGGGCTGATCGCGGCACTCGGCCTGAGCGGCCGCGGCATCGCCTTCGCGACGCTGCTCGGGCGCGAGATCAGCCTGCGCGTGCTCGATCGGCCGCAGCAGGACTGGATGCTCCCCGACACGAAGCTGCGGCCGATCCCGGCCGGACCGCTCGCCCGCCTGCTCCTGCCCGCGCTCATCGGCTGGTACCGCGCCCGCGACACTGTCGAGTTGCGTCGCGGGCGATAACTCCCGCGGCGCCTTTGCAAGCCGTGGCGCCTGCGCTAGTCAGAAAAGAGCGTGGAATGGTAGCGCGGCATGGCCTGGCGTATCGGCGTCGATTCCGGCGGAACATTCACCGATGCCTGCCTGTTCGAGGAGGGCAGCGGGCGCGTCGAAGTCTGGAAGCTGGCGTCCACGCCGGACGATCCGTCGCGCGCCATTGCGCAGGCCGTCGAACAGGGGCTCGATCGCGTCGGCGCCGCGGCCGAGACCGTCGCGTATTTCGGCCATGGCAGCACGGTCGGCACCAATGCGCTGATCCAGCATCGCGGCGTGCCGACCGGGCTGATCACCACGGCGGGGTTTCGCGACCTGCTGGAGATCGGCCGGCAGACCCGCCCGGACCTCTACGATTTCCAGGTGGACAAGCCGCCCGTGCTGGTGGCGCGCAACCTGCGCCTGGAAGTGCCGGAGCGCGTGCGCCACGACGGCACGGTGGAAACCGCGCTCGACGAACGCGCCGTGCGCGAGGCGGCGCGCGCACTCAAGGCCGCCGGTGTCGCGGCGGTGGCGATCTGCTTCCTCTACGGCTTCATCCGCCCCGAGCACGAAGCCACGGCGCGCCGCATCGTCGCCGAGGAGTTTCCCGAGGCCTTCGCCTGCGCCAGCCACGAAGTCGCGCCGGAGTTCCGCGAATACGAGCGGCTCTCCACCGCCGTGGTGAATGCCTATCTCGGCCCGATCATGCAGGGCTACATCAGCCGGCTCGGCGAGCGCCTGGCGCAGCTCGGCCTCGCCGCCCGCCCGCACCTCACGCAATCCAACGGCGGCGTCATCGGCTTCGAGCAGGCGGCGCGGCTGCCGGTGCGCAGCGTGCTGTCCGGCCCGAGCACCGGGGTCATCGCCGCACAGGCGCTCGGCCGCATGGCCGGGCTCGCCGACCTCATCACCTTCGACATGGGCGGCACCAGCACCGATGTCGCGCTGCTGCGCGGCAACGAAGTCCGCCTGGCCAGCGAGGCGACGGTGCACGGCTACCCGATCAAGGCGCCGATGCTCGACATCAACACCGTCGGCGCCGGCGGCGGCTCGATCGCCACGATCGACAGCGGCGGCCTGCTGAAGGTCGGGCCGCGCAGTGCCGGCGCCGCCCCCGGCCCGGTCTGTTACGACCGCGGCAATACCGAGCCGACCGTCACCGACGCCAACGTCGTGCTGCAGACGTTGAACCCGACGCACCTGCTGGGCGGACGCATGCCGGTGCGCCAGGACCTCGCGCGCGCGGCGATCGCGCGGCTCGCCGAGCCCCTCGGCATGGACGTCATGGCGACGGCGCAGGGCATCGTCGCGGTGGTCACCGCCAACATGGCGCGCGCCATCCGGGTGATCAGCGTGCAGCGCGGCCACGATCCTCGCGACTACACCCTGGTGGCGTTCGGCGGCGCCGGCCCGCTGCATGCGGCGCGGCTGGCCCGCGAGCTCGACATCGGCAGCATCCTGGTACCGCGCAGCCCCGGCATCCTCTGCGCCATGGGCCTGCTGCTCACCGATCTGCGGTCCGACTTCGCCAGCACGCGGTTGCAGCTTCTGTCCGGCGCCTCGCTGCCGAAATTGGAGAGCGCGTTTACCGCCCTGCTCGACAAGGCCGAGACCTGGTTCGCCGAGGAGGGCATCGCGCCGGCAGCCCGCCGCGTCGTTCGCACCGTCGACATGCGTTACGAGGGACAGAACTACGAACTCGCCATCCCGGTGCCGCCCGGCCCGATCACCGCGGCGAGCCTGGACGTTCTCGCCGAAGGTTTCGCCGAGGCGCACCGACGCATGTACGGCTTCGTCGCCGAGGGCGAGCCGGTGCAGCTCGTCACCTATCGCGTCGAGGCGGCCGGGGTGGTGCCGAAGGCCGCCTTCCCGCCGCGTGACGATGCCGGGCCGGACGCCGCGGCAGCGTTGCTCGGCCGGCGCGACGCCTGGCTGCCGGAGGCCGGCGGCTTCGTGTCCTGCCCGATCTACGACCGGGAAAGGCTCGATTGCGGCAACCGCATCGCCGGCCCGGCGATCGTCGAGCAGATGGACGCGACCACGTTCATTCTACCGGGCATGACGGCGCGCGTTGATGCTACCTTGAACCTCATCCTGAAGACCGCGTCATGAGCCAGGCGAACGCACTCAAGAACGCACCGGAGCTCGACCCGATCACCGTCGAAGTGATCGGCAGCGCACTCAACTCCATCGCCGAGGAGATGGGCGAGGCGCTGGTGCGCGCCAGCTACTCCACCAACATCAAGGAGCGGCGGGACTGCTCGACCGCGCTGTTCGACAGCGACGGACGCACGCTCTGCCAGGCGCAGCATATCCCGATGCATCTCGGCAGCTTCATCGACATGCTGCCGCACATCCTCAAGCGCCATCCCGCGGAGGAGCTGCGCCCGGGGGACGTGTTCATCGGCAACGACGCCTACGAAGGCGGGGGCACGCATCTGCCGGATTTCGTGCTGCTCGAGCCGATCTTCGCCGAGGGCACGCTGGTCGCCTGGGCGGTCAACACGGCGCACCACGCCGACTTCGCCGATCGCGGCCACGCCCACATCTACCAGGAAGGGCTGCGCATCCCGCCGGTGCGGCTCTATCGCGCCGGCGTGCTGCAGGCGGACGTGCAGGCGCTGATCCTGCTGAACTGTCAGGTGCCGCGCGAGCGCCTGTCCAATCTGCGCGCGCAGATGGCCGCCAACCGGCTCGGCGTTGCCCGCATGACGGCGCTCTGCGCGAAATACGGCACCTCCGTGGTGCTCGCCGCCGGCCGCGCCCTGCTCGACTACGCCGAACGCAAGATGCGCGCCGGCATCGGCGCCATCCCCGACGGCACGTACCGCTTCTCCGACGTCTACGAGAACCCGGAAGTGCCGGAGGGCCTGGAATTCGGCTGCGAGATCACCGTCGCCGGCGAGACGATGCACCTGCACTTCACCGCGCCGCCGCAGGTGCGCGCCGGGCTGAACATGACGCGCACCGCCCTGCTGGCGACGGTGTTCTACGCCGTCAAGACGATCGTCGATCCCGGCGTGCTGGCCAATGCCGGCCTGGCGCGGCCGCTCACCGTCACCGCGGCGGAGGGCACGGTGGTGAGCTGCGTGCATCCCGCGGCGGTGAACGGACGCTGCAGCACCTGCCAGCGCGTCGTCGACCTGATCCTCGGCGCGCTCGCCCAGGCGGTGCCGGAGCGGGTGATCGCGGCGACCAACGGCGCCAACACCGTCTGCCTGTTCGACGGCGCATTCGCCGACGGCACGCCGTGGATCTACCTCGAGACGATCGGCGGCGGCTCGGGCGCGCGGGCGACCAAGGACGGGCTGGACGGCGTGCAGGTGCACATGACCAACACCTCCAACCTGCCGGTCGAGGCGTTCGAGATCGAGTATCCGCTGAGCCTGCTGCGCTACGAACTGGTGGACGGCTCGGGCGGCGCCGGCCGGTTCCGCGGCGGCATGGGCCTGCGCCGGGTCTATCGCGCCGACGCGCCCTGCCGCCTGCGCGTCGACGGCTCGCGCCTGCGCACCGCACCCTGGGGCCTTGCCGGCGGGGGACCCGGCGCGACGGGCTCGTTCGATTTCGGCGGCGCCGTCGCCGATCGCGGCGTCGTCACCCTCGCACCCGGCCAGATCGTCACCGTGACGACGGCAGGCGGCGGCGGCTACTATCCGCCCGAGCAGCGCGACCCCGCCGCCGCGGCCCGCGACCTGGCGGAAGGGCGCCTCGATACGAAACGGCCCTCTCCTCCCGCGGCTCCCTAGGCTCCGCATGGCCTGGGCGATCCGCCGCGTCGGCCTGTCGATCCTGCTGATCTGGATTGCCGCCAGCATCGTCTTCCTCGCCATCCGTCTGGTGCCCGGCGATCCAGCCGAGCTGCTGATGGCGCAGGGCGGCGCGCCGGCCGATCCGGGAGCCGTCGCGGCGCTGCACACGCAGCTCGGCCTCGATCGGCCCATGGCCGCCCAGTATGTCGACAGCTTCCGCCGCCTGCTGCACGGCGATCTCGGCGAGAGCCTGCAGGACGGCACGCCGGTCGCTGGCGAGATCATGCGGCGGCTGCCGCGCACGCTCGAGCTGATCGGCACGGCGGCGGCGATCGCGCTGCTGATCGGCGTGCCGGCCGGGCTCGCCGCGGCGCTGCGCCGGGGCGGCGCCTTCGACCGCGCCAGTTCGGCCGTCTCGACGCTCGGGCTGGCGACGCCGATCTTCGTCATCGGCACGCTGATCGTCCTGATCTTCGCGCAGTTGTTGCGCTGGGTGCCGGCGGGCGGCTACGTGCCTCTGGCGCAGGCTCCGCTGCGGCATTTCGGGCTGCTGCTGATGCCGGCCTGCGCGATTGCGTTCGGTCTCGCTTCGACGATGTTTCGCATGACGCGCACGGCGGTGCTGGACGTGTCGCAGCGCGACTATGTCCGCACGGCGCGGGCCAAGGGCGTCGCGCGCCGGCGCGTTCTGATCCACCATGTGCTGCGCAACGCCCTGATGCCGGTGGTCACCGTGCTGGCGCTGCAGCTCGGCACGCTGCTCGGCGGGACGGTGCTGGTGGAGTACGTGTTCAACTACCCCGGCCTCTCCGGAATGCTGGTCGATGCGGTGAACGCGCGCGACTACCCCGAGGTGGAGGGCATCGTGCTGGTGATTTCGATCCTGTTCGTCACCCTCAACCTGGCGGTGGACCTGCTCTACGCCGCGCTCGACCCCCGGGTCCGCCAGGGATGAGCCGCCGGTGCGGCGGCTGAACTGGCTGCCGGTCGCCGCCGTCGCGGCGATCGCCATCGTGGCGCTGGCGACGCCGCTGCTGCCGCTGCCCGATCCGCTCGCCATGGATATCGCCGGCCGCCTGGCGCCGCCGTCGCGCGCGCACTGGCTCGGTCAGGACCAGTACGGCCGCGACGTGCTCAGCCGATTGCTCTGGGGCTCGCGCGTGTCGCTCGGGGTTGCCGTCCTGGCCTGCGGCGCCGCCGTCGCGCTCGGCACCGCGCTCGGGCTGGCCGGCGGCTTTCTCGGCCGCCTCGCCGAGCTGCTGGCACTGCGCAGCATGGACATCGTGCTCTGTTTTCCGCCGCTGCTGCTGGCGCTGCTGGTCGTCACCCTGCTCGGTCCGGGTGCCGCCACCCTGGTGCCGCTGCTGGCGCTGCTCTATCTGCCGGGCTTCGTGCGGGTGGTCTATGCCGGCGTGCTCTCGGTCCGCTCGCAGGATTATGCCGAGGCGATGCGCGCGCTCGGCGCGACGCGGCTGCGCATCATGACACGCACCATCCTGCCCAATATCGGCGGCCCGATCCTGGTGCAGTTCAGCCTGACCATGGCCTCGGCCATCGTGCTGGAATCCGGCCTGTCCTTTCTCGGCCTCGGCGTGGTGCCGCCGGCGCCTTCCTGGGGCCTGATGATCGGCGCCGCGCGCTCCACCATGGCGCAGGCGCCGCTCCTGCTGCTCTGGCCGTGCCTGGCGCTCAGCCTGACCATCCTGGCGATGAACGCGCTCTGCGATGCGCTGCGCGATGCGGTCGATCCGCAGCGCGCGCCCCGCCCGGCGGGACTGCGCGGGACGCTCGCCCCACACGCGCCGAGCCTGGCGCCGGACGGCGATGCGCTGCTCGCGCTGCGCGGCCTGACCGTGGAAATCGACACGCCAGCCGGCGCGATCCGCCCGGTGCGCGACGTGTCGCTGCGCCTGTCGCCGGGCGAGACCCTGGCGCTGGTCGGCGAGAGCGGCTCGGGCAAGTCGCTGACGGGTCTCGCCGCCATGGGCCTGCTGCCGCCGGCCGCGCGCGTCGTCGCCGGCGACATCCGGGTGGATGGGCGCGACCTGCGGCGCCTCGACGAGACGGCGCTGCGCCGGCTGCGCGGCACCGCCATGGCGATGGTGTTCCAGGACCCGCTGAGCAGCCTCAATCCGGTGCACCGCATCGGCGCGCAGATCGGCGAGGCGGTGCGCGCCCATCACCGCCTGCCGGCCCGCGCGGTCCGGGAGCGCGCGGTCGGCCTGCTGCGCCGGGTCGGCATTCCCGACCCCGAGCGCCGCGCCCGCAGCTTCGCCCACGAACTGTCCGGCGGCATGCGCCAACGCGCGATGATCGCCATGGCGATCGCCAACGACCCGCGCCTGCTCATCGCCGACGAGCCGACGACGGCGCTGGACACCACGGTGCAGGCGCAAATCCTGGAGCTGATCAGCGGTCTGAAGCGGCAGGGCGGCATGGCCATCCTGTTCATCACCCACAGCCTGCCGGTGGTGGCCGAGATCGCCGACACGCTGGCGGTGATGTACGCCGGCGAGATCGTCGAGCAGGGTGCCGCCGCGGCGCTCTTCGCCCGGCCGCTGCATCCCTACACGGCCGCGCTGCTGGCCAGCGTCCCCGGCGAGGACGGCGCGCTGCCGCGCAGCATCCCGGGCACCGTGCCGGCGCCGCACGACCTGCCCCCGGGCTGCCGCTTCGCCCCGCGCTGCGCGCACCGGCGCGACGCCTGCGAGGCGGCGCACCCGCCGCTGGCGCCGGTCGGCGACGACCGCCTGACGCGCTGCATCCGCTGGCGGGATTTCGCCGGCACGCGCCCTTCCGCGGAGACCGCGGCGTGACCGCGCTGCTCGCCGCCGAGGATTTGTCTCGCCGCTTTGCCGCGCGCGGCCTGTTCCGGCGCGGCCGGCCGGTGCAGGCGGTCGCCGGCGTGTCGCTGGCGATAGCGCGCGGCGAGGCCGTCGGCCTGGTCGGCGAGAGCGGCTCGGGGAAGAGCACGATCGGCCGGCTGGTGCTCGGCCTGCTGGCGCCCGACGCCGGCCGCGTGCTGCTCGAGGGCACCGACCTCGCTTCGCTGCGCGAGGCCGCGAGGCGCCGGGTGCGCCGGCGCCTGCAGCTGGTGTTCCAGGACCCGTATTCCAGCCTCGATCCGCGCCGCCGCGTCGGCCGGCAGATCGCCGATGGTCTGGCGATCCACCGCCTAGCACCGCCGGCGCAACGGCGCGAGCGGGTGGCGGCGCTGCTGGCGCAGGTCGGGCTGGCGCCCGAGCACGCCGAGCGCTTTCCCCACCAGTTCAGCGGCGGGCAGCGCCAGCGCATCGGCATCGCCCGCGCGTTGGCGACCGGCCCGGAGTTCCTGGTGGCCGACGAGCCGGTCTCGGCGCTCGATGTATCCGTGCAGGCGCAGGTGCTGGCGCTGCTCGCCGATCTGCGCACGCGGCTCGGCCTCGCTTTGCTGTTCATCAGCCACGACCTGCCGGTGGTGCGCAGCCTGTGCGACCGCGTGGTGGTGCTCTATCTCGGCCGCATCATGGAGGAGGGACCGGCGAGCGAGGTGCTGCGCCACCCCCGCCATCCCTACACGCGCGCGCTGCTGGCGGCGGCGCCGGGCGATCCGCTGCGGCCGCGCGCGCGCATCCTGCTCCGCGGCGATCCGCCGAGCCCCGCCGACCCGCCCAGCGGCTGCGTGTTCCGCACGCGCTGCCCCTACGTGCTGGCGGAATGCGCGCAGGTGGTTCCGGCGCTGCGCTCCGGCGGCCCTGGCCACCGCTTCGCCTGTATTCGCGACGATGTCGAGACGACGCTGCCTGCGCCGACGGCATGAATGATCGTGCCTGGCGGCTGACATGCCTTTGGACGGCGAGAAGGGCGCGGGCTTGAACGCCGCGCCGAGAGGATCACAATCGCCGCGCCGTGCGTTCGACAAGACAGGAGACCGCGTCATGCACCTGACCCGTCGCGCACTTCTCGCCGGCGTTCCGTTGGCCGCCTGCCTGGGCGGCCGCACCGCTTTCGCCGACGCCTCGGTGCTGCGCTACGGCCTGGAACTCTATCCTCCCAGCTTCGCCCCCTGGCAGCAGACCGGCACCTCGGCCGCAACCGTCAACATCTGCCACCGGCGCGGCCTGCTCTCCTACACGCCGGACGGCAAGCTGCGCGGCGAACTCGCCGAACACTGGGAGCCGGACGGCACCGGCTGGCGCTTCCACCTGCGGGAGGCCTATTTCCACAATGGCAAGCGCGTCACCGCCGCCGACGTCAAATGGACCATCCAGCAGATGGCGGCGGCGAACTCCACCGCCTATCTGCGCAGCTCGATGCAGGAGATCACCTCGGTCGAAACGCCCGACGACGCAACGGTGCGGCTGATCACCAGGGAGCCGATCTCGCCCCTGCCCTACTGGTTCGCCATGCCGCAGGCGCCGATCATCTCGCCCGATTCGCCCGATACCGCGGCCGGCGCGATCGGCGCCGGTCCTTTCGTCATCGCCTCGAACGAGCGCGGCGTCGGCCTGCGCCTCACGCCGTTCGACAAATTCTACCGGCCCGGCATCCCGAAGCTCAAGACGTTGCAGATGACCGTGTACGCCGACGAGAATCTCCGGGTCTCGGCGCTGCAGGCCGGCGATCTCGACCTCATCGAATACGTCCCCTGGCAATCTATCGACAGCCTCGCCGCCGATCCGAACCTGAAGCTGGACTCGACGGACGGTCCCTTCATGTATCTCATCTTCAACGCCCGCACCGGCCCGTTCAAGGACGCCCGCGTGCGCCAGGCCGTCGCCTTCGCGGTCAGGCGCGAGGACGTGGTGAAGGCGGCGTTCTACGGCCACGCCACGCCGGTCGGCGGCATGCCGATCACCCCCGACAGCCCGTTCTACGACGCCAGGCTCGCCAACGGCTGGACCTACGATCCCGCGCGCGCCAGAAAGCTGCTGGCCGAGGCAGGGCTCGGCGGCGGCTTCTCCTGCACCCTGCTCTCCAACATCACCAACGGCATGCACAAATCCACCGCCGAAGTGGTGCAGCAGGACCTCGGCGCCATCGGCATCGACGTCAAGCTCTCACTGCCGGACTGGGCGAACTTCGTCACCCTGGCCAATCGCGGCCAGTACGAAATCGCCGTCAACGGCACCACCAGCGACAACAGCGATCCGGACGGTCTCTCGTCGATCATCGATGGCTCGCTCTCGCCGAGCATGGCGCGCAGCGCGGGGATGAACATCCCCGAACTGACCCGGCTGCTCGCCGCCGGCCGCTCCGAGTTCGACGCCGGGAAACGCCGCGCCATCTACGGCCAGGTGCAGCAGATCGTGCTGGACGAGGTCCCCGTCTGTTTCCTGGTGCTGCGCACCCAGGCCTACGCCATGCGCAAGGCCGTCATGGGTTTTCATGATCTTCCGGGCCAGCTCACCTTCTTCTCCGGCTACACGCTCGAGGACACGTCACTCACTTGAGGAGAACACGGCATGAGTGACTGGCGGGCACGGGCGCACACCAGCTTCACCTGCGAGAAGCGCCCCGCCGCCGGCGCGCTCGGGATGGTGGTCGCCAGCCATCCCCTCGCTTCCGCCGCCGGTGCGCAGCTCCTGGCCGAGGGCGGCAACGCCGTCGACGCCGCCGTCGCCGCATTGTTCGCGCTGACCATCGTCGAGCCGATGATGGTCGGCATCTTCGGTGGCGGCCTGATGCACATCCGCCGGCCGGACGGCACGCATGTCGTGCTGGACGGGCTCGGCACCGCGCCGGCCGCGGCGCGGCCGGACATGTACGAGGTCGACCCGGCGACGCCGCCGCACAGCATGGACGTGCGCCGCCGGGAGAACGCAATCGGCGGCAACGCCGTCACGGTTCCCGGCAATCTCGCGGCCTGGTGCACGGCGCTGCGACGGCATGGCCGCGCCTCGCTCGCCGACACCATGGCGCCGGCGATCCGCGCCGCCGAGCGCGGCTTCACCGTCTCGCCCTATCTGCACGAGTGCACCGCCTCCATCGCCGAGGACCTGACCGCCGACCCGGCGATCGCGCGCCTGTTGCTGCCGGACGGCACGCCGCTGCGCCCCGGCGCGCGCCTGCTCCAGCCGGAAGCGGCGGAGACCCTGCGCTGCATCGCCCGGGACGGCGAGGACACGCTCTACCACGGTGCGATCGGCGCCGCCGCGATCGACGGCATCGCCCGGCGCGGCGGCTGCATGACGCGCCAGGACCTCGCTGACTACCGCCTGGTCGAGCGCCAGCCCGTGCGCGGCCTCTATCGCGGCCACGAGATCGTCGGCCCGCCGCCGCCGGCCGCCTCCGGCGTGCACATCGTGCAGATGCTGAAAATCCTCGAGGGCTTTGACATCGCCGCGCGCGGCTTCGGCTCCGCCGACACGCTGCATCTGCTGGCCGAAGTGCTGAAGATCGCCTTCGCCGACCGTGCCGCGGCGACCGGCGATCCCGCCTTCGTCGAGGTGCCGGTGACGCGCCTGATGTCGGACGACTACGCCGCCGAGCGGCGGGCGGCGCTCGATACCGAGCGTGCCCGGCAGTGGTCGGCCGGGGTCGCCGCACACGTCTCCGGTCACACGACGCACCTTACCGTCGCGGACGGCGAGGGCACCATCGTCGTTGCCACGCACACCATCAACAATCTGTTCGGCGCCCGCTTCCTGCTGCCCGGGCTCGGCCTCATCCCCAACAACTACATGAGCAACTTCGATCCGCGTCCGGGCGGCGCGCTCTCCATCATGCCGGGCAAGCGCATCACCACGTCGATGTCGCCGATGATCGTGCTGCGCGACGGCCGCCCGGCCTGGGCGCTCGGCCTGCCGGGTGGCCTGCGCATCTTCGGCTCGGCGATGCAGACGATCATCAACCTGATCGACCATGGCATGTCGCTGCAGGAAGCCGTCGAGGCGCCGCGCCTGTGGACGCAGGGCCAGGATGTCGAGGTCGAGGCCGGCTTTCCGCCCGAGATACGCGACGCGCTCGCCCGCCGCGGCCATCGCGTCAACCTCGTCGCCCATGTCGGCGGCGGCATGAACGCCATCGCCTTCGCTCCCGACGGCACGCTCACCGGCGCCGCGTGCTGGCGCGCCGACGGTACGCCGGTCGGCATCGGCGGCGGCTACGCGCGCCCCGGCGTCCGGTTCTGGCCGGACCAGGCGCCGACAGCGTGACCGACGAAAGCCCGCGGCCGGCGTAGAGCAGGCGGCCCAAGCACCCTCCTGCAGGGCAGCAGTTGCATCGCTGCCGGCAATCCGCCAAGGTGCCAAGTGGCGGAAACGGAGAAAAACCATGTCATCAAGCGCCTACGCGCCGACGCTCTCGGCAGCGGAGCACCGCCGGATGCTCACGCGAGCGGCGATCGCCGCCACCATCGGCACGACGATCGAATGGTACGACTTCTTCCTCTACGGCACCGCCACCGGCCTGGTCTTCGCCAGCCTGTATTTCCCCAATTCCGATCCGCTGGTCGGCACGCTGAATGCCTTCGGCATTTACGCCGTCGGCTTCATCGCGCGGCCGATCGGGGCGATCATCTTCGGCCATTTCGGCGACCGGATCGGCCGCAAATCCACGCTGATCGCCACCCTGATGCTGATGGGCATCGCCACCGTGCTGGTCGGCTGCGTGCCCACCTATGCGACGATCGGCATCTGGGGCGCGATCATCCTCACCGCACTCCGCTTCGTCCAGGGGGTGGGCGTCGGCGGCGAGTGGGGCGGCTCGGTGCTGCTCTCCATGGAATGGTCACGCGGCAACAGCGGTCGCGGTCTCGCCGCGTCGTGGCCGCAATTGGGTGTCGCCGCCGGTCTCTTCACCTCCAACCTGGCGGTGTTGATCTTCAGCGCGTGGTCCGGCAGCGCTTTCCTGACCTGGGGGTGGCGTATCCCGTTCCTGCTGTCGATCGTCCTGATCGCTATCGGGCTGTGGATCCGGCTCGGCGTCGAGGAATCCCCGAGCTTCAAGCAGGTGGCTGCGGAATCCCGCATCGACAAAGCCCCAGCGCTGACGGTGATCGCCCAGCATCCCCGGCTGATCATACTGAGCGCCCTGGCCCGCATGGGAGAGCAGGCCCCGTTCTACATCTTCACCGCGTTCGTCTTCGCCTATGGCGTCGGCACGCTGAAGGTCTCGCGCGAGCTGCTGCTGTTTTCGGTGATGCTGGCCTCCGTGCTTTCGGTCGTGACGATACCGCTCTCCGGCCATCTCTCGGATCGCTTCGGTCGCCGGCGCATGTATATGTGGGGGGCGGCACTCACCGGCGTGTACGGCTTCATCTATGTCGGGCTGCTGAACACCACGGCGCCCCTGCTGGTCTTCATCGCCGTCGTGCTGTCGCTGATCCCGCACGACATCATGTACGGGCCGCAGGCGGCGCTGATCGCCGAGGGCTTCCCGGCCCGGCTGCGCTACAGCGGCGCTTCGATCGGCTATCAGCTGGCCTCGATAATCGCCGGCGGCCCGGCGCCGCTGATCGTCGCCTGGCTCCTCGCCCAGTACAAGACGGGATGGGTGATCGCCTATTTCACCTTGGCCTGCGCGGTGATCAGCCTGATCGCGACATCGCTGATGCCGGACCACACCAACAAGGAGATTGCCGGGACCTGATTCGGGCCTGAGGACTCGATCAGAAGGTGAAGGCGATGACCGAGAAATCCTCGTCAAAGCCGTCCGGTCCCGCCGCCTCGCGCAGCGCGTGATAGAGTCGCAGCGGCTCGGGCAAGCCGGGTCTCAGCTCCGAGCGGACCAGCTGCGGCAGGAAGCCCTGGGCGCCCCGCAGGCTCCGATCGGCGGTCTCGCTCGCGCCGTCGCTCAGCAGATAGAGCATGCTGCCGGGCGGCGCGATCACCGTGTGCACGGAGAAATCGCGCCCCGGCTCCAGGCCGATCGCCGGGCCCCCCGCCGCCAATGGCAGCGCCGCCCGCCGCTCGGGTGGCACCAGGAAGCCGGGGCGGCGCCCGGCGGCGGCGTAGCGCAGCTCGCCGGAGGTGCGATCGAAGGTGAAATACCAGATCGAGAAGAACAGGCCGTTGTGGTCCTCGGGCCGGAACATCGCGTCCAGCCCGGCGAGCACGCTCCCGGGATCGGCGAGGTCGATGCCGGGAATGCTCGGCCGACGCAGCAGGTTCATCACCGCCACCGAGTGCATCGCCGCCCCGGTGCCCTGTCCCGCGACGTCGAGCATGTAGCCGGCGAAGATGTCGGCATCGAGAAAGCGATAGCCGAAGGCGTTGCCGCCGAGATGCGCGCACGGCAGGAACAGCCAGTTGGCCCGCACCGGCCCGGCATCGATCGGCTTGGGCAGCAGCATCTGCACGTAGGCGCTGGCCCCCTGGAGGTCGCGCTCGATCGCCGCCGCTTCCTCGATCTCGCGCCGGGTGCGCCGCTCGTAGATCAGCGTATGTGATCCGACCTGCAGCACCGAGCCGTGCTGCAGCGGCACCGCGCCGGCGATCCTGACGCCATCGACGAAGGTGCCGTTGGTGGATTTCAGGTCGGTGGCGACGACGTGCTCGCCCATCAGCTGGATACGGCAGTGTCGGCGCGAGACCATGCTGCCGTCGAGCACCACTTCGCAGGGCGGCACGCGGCCGATCGTCGTCGGCTCGGTGCCGACCGGAATGCGCTGCTGCACCGCCCCGGCTTCCGACAGCAGCAGGGTATGGGCGATCTCCTCGCCGGCGGCACCGCCGGGTGCGCGGCCGGGAGTTCCGGCGCCGGGCCTGGCAATGAACGTCGCGTCCTCGTCGACCGCGATGGCGTCGCGCATACAACCGGGCCCCTTGTTGGCCTTTTCCGGACGACGCTTCCGCGCCATCGGCAAGCAGGCTAGGCCGGGGGGGTTAGTAATTCGTCAAGCCGGCGCCACGCTCAGGCTGAGCGCCCGCGCGCCGGGACGGGCATTTACCCGACGGTGACCGAAGCCGGGGTATCTCGGCGGCGCACGCGAGTTTCCCGCAACGATGCCGCTTCCCGCCGACCCCGATGAAGCCCCGCCCCAGCCCGGCGGCCGCGGCCTGCCACCACCCTCCTTGCCCGGAAGAGGGTGGCGGGCCGGCACCACCCGCCCCGAGGCACCCGATCATCGGCTGGAGCAGGACCTCGCCTACGCGCTGGAGCAGGGCCAGCTCACCTTGCACTACCAGCCCCGGGTTCGCCTCACCACCCGCCTGCCGATCGGCGCGGAAGCCCTCGCGCGCTGGCCGCACCGGCGCCGCGGCATGGTTCCGCCGGTCGTCTTCATTCCCATGGCGGAGCGCATGGGCCTGATCACCCAGCTCGGCGGCTGGGCCCTGTCGACGGCCTGCATCGAGGCGACACGCTGGCCGGCCCCTGCGGTCGTCTCGGTCAATGTCTCCGCCCTGCAACTCGCCGAAGGCTGCCTGTTGCGGCAGGTGCGCGCCGCGCTCGACGAGTCCGGCTTGGCGCCCGAGCGGCTCGAGATCGAGCTGACGGAATCCATGCTGGTCGACGCCGGCATCGAGACGCTGCTGACGCTCTCGGCGGTGCGGGACCTCGGCGTCGGCATCGCGCTCGACGATTTCGGCACCGGCTACGCCAGCCTCGCCGCCCTCAAGCGCCTGCCGCTCACCCAGCTCAAGCTCGACCGTTCGCTGATCCGCGGCGTGCCGCGCCATCGCGAGGATAGCGCCATCGCCGGCGCCCTCGTGGCGACGGGACACGCGCTCGATCTCTCCATCGTCGCCGAAGGCGTCGAGTGCGAGGCGCAGTGCCGCTTCCTCTGCGAGATCGGCTGCGAGCAGGGACAATCCTTCTTCCTCGGCCACCCGGTGCCGGCGGAACGGTTGCGCCAGAACCTGATCGGCGCCATCGGATGAGCACGCCCCGACACCGCTTCGAATTCGCCGCGGTCACCACACGCGGCCTGCAACGCCGCCGCAACGAGGACGCCCTGGGGGCCGGTGGCGTGCTCCTCGTCGACGAGGTGACGGAGCCGCTGTACGGCGCAATCGACGCCGAAGACGCCGCCGTCTTCGTGCTGGCCGACGGCGTCAGCGGGCACGCGCACGGCGCCCTGGCCAGCCGGGAGGCGGTGGCCGAACTGATGGCCGACGCGTCGTCGCTTGCCGAGCCGCAGACCTGCATGGACGCCGTCCGCCGCGCCAATCTGCGCCTGCACGAGACGATGATGCGCCAGCCCGAGACCATCGGCATGGCCACCACCGTCGCCGGCCTGTCGCTGCACGATCGCGTCGCCTGCTGGTTCAACGTCGGCGACAGCCGCGTCTATCGCATGCGCCCGGAGGGACTGGAGCAGATCAGCGTCGACGACAGGCAGGCGCGCTCGCACGGCATTCTCCAGAGCCTCGGCGGGCAACTCGCCATCCTGCCGATCCGGCCGCATATCGGCTGCGCCACGATCAAGCCCGGTGAAATCCTGCTGCTGTGCACCGACGGGCTGACCGACATGCTGCCCGACATGCGTATCGCTGCCATTATCGCGGAAGAGCGCCAGGTGACGGACGCGGTCGCGGCGTTGTTGCAGGCGGCGTTGGACGCCGGCGGGACGGACAATGTTTCAATCGCGCTGGTGAAGTCAGCACCGGGAATGCTTTAGAATCGGAACAGCGCCCGCGGCGTATCCGCCAGGATGCTGCGGCGCGCCGCCTCGTCCGGCACCCAGGCGTGCAGCCAATCGAGGCAGCCGCGGTAGGTCGTGCCAGCCTCGTGGTTGACCCACGGCCAGTCGCTCGCCCAGACCAGGCGCTCCGGTCCGCCCGCCTGCATCAGGGCGTCCACATAGTGCTGCGGGTCGGCACCACCCAGGCGGTAGGGTGCCGAGAGCTTGACCCAGGTATCGCCGGCTGCCACCGCCTTCAGCACCTCCTGGAATCCGGGGGACGCCACGCCCTGCACCGGGTCCGGGCAGCCGAAATGGTCGAGCACCACGCGCACCCCGCTCCGGCGCACCACCGGCAGCATGCCGGCCAGCTTCGCGTCCTCGAGAAAGATCTCCACCTGCCAGTCGAGCTCACGCAGAGTGGCAAAAAGCCTTGTCCACTCCGGCGCCGCGACATCCGGAATGCTGCGCCGGCGCAGCCAGTTCAGCCGGATGCCGACGACGCCCTGTGCCGCCATGCCCTGCAACAGCCCGGGGTCGCTCTCCGGTGCGACGATCGCCGTGCCGCGCAGCCGGTCGGGGTGGCGCGTCAGCGCGTCGAGCAGAATGGCATTGTCGGTGCCGTAGAAACTCGGCGCCGTCAGCACGCCATGCGACACGCCGTGCCGATCGAGCAGATCGAGATACTCCTCGACGAGAACATCTCGTTTCGGCTCGGAATGCCGCTCATCCGCCAGCTTCGCCTCGCGCCGCATGACGTGCGCGTGACAGTCGATTGCAGTCAGCTCCATGCACTTGCCCTCATGTCGCGGGTTTCGAGTGGTCCGATCCTGACGCTAAGGGCGCGTCCGCAGCCTGCCGCCGCAGAAAGAACGCCGCCAGCAAGACCGTCAGCACCAGGATGGCGAGGCTGACGGGATGGGTGACGAACACCGTCGGGTCGCCCCGGGAGATCAGCATGGCGCGGCGGAAATTCTCCTCCAGCATCGGCGCCAGCACCAGTGCCAGGACCAGCGGCGCCGGGCTGCAATCCAGCTTGCGGAACACCACGCCGACGACGCCGAAAATCCCCGCGAGCACCACGTCGAAGGCCGAGTTCGAGACGCTGTAGACGCCGATGCAGCAGAACACCAGGATCGCGGGATAGAGCAGCCGGTAGGGGATCATCAGCAGCCGGATCCACAGCCCCACCATCGGCAGGTTGAGCACCAGCAGCATCAGATTGCCGATCCACATGCTGGCGACCACGCCCCAGAACAGGTCGGGGTGGCTCTCGATCACCTGCGGGCCCGGGCTGATGCCCTGGATCTGCAGCGCGCCGAGCATCAGCGCCATCGCCGCGCCGGCGGGAATGCCGAGCGTCAGCATGGGAATGAAATGCGTCAGCGCGGCGGCGTTGTTGGCGGATTCCGGCCCGGCGACGCCCTCTATCGCGCCCTGTCCGAAGCGCGATGGGTCGCGGGCCAGCCGGCGCTCGAGCGCGTAGGCGGCGAAGGAGCTCAGCAGCGGTCCGGTGCCGGGCAGGATGCCGAACGCCGCGCCGAGCGCCGTGCCGCGCAGCACCGGCCGCCACGACGCGCCGAGATCGGCGCGCGTCGGCAGCAGCGAGGCGATCCTGGCGCTCGGCATGACCCGCCGCTCGGGAGCGCCGAGATTGATGATGATCTCGCCGAAGGCGAACAGCCCGACGGCGACGGCGACGAAGTTCACCCCGTCCGCGACCTGGTTGAAGCCGAAGGTGAAGCGCATCTCCCCGGTCGTCACATCGGTGCCGACGCAGCCGAGCAGCAGGCCGATGACCGTCATGCCCATGGTGGTGGCGAGCGAATTGCTGCTGAGCACGGAGGCCGTCACCAGCGCCATGACGATCATGGCGGCGTATTCCGCCGGCCCGAAGGCGAGCGAGGCCTGCGCCAGCAGCGGCGAGAGGGTGGCGATGATCAGCACGCTGACGCAGCCCGCGAAGAAGGAGCCGAAGGCGGAGATGCAGAGCGCGGCGCCAGCCCGGCCGCCACGCGCCATCGGATGCCCGTCCAGGCAGATGACGACCGAGCTGGGCTCGCCCGGCATGTTCAGCATGATCGCCGTGGTGGAGCCGGCATGGTGCGCGCCGTAATAGATGCCGGACAGCATGATCAGCGCGCCGACCGCCGGCATCTTGAAGGTCAGCGGCAGCAGCATGGCGATCGCGGTGACCGGGCCGATCCCCGGCAGCACGCCGACCAGGGTGCCGAGCGCCGCGCCGGCCAGGCAGTACAGCAGGTTGAGCGGCGAGACGGCGACGCTGAAGCCGAGCGACAGGTTCTGCAGCCACTCCATCGCGCTACCAGAGGCTGCTCGGCCAGAGATCGATGGGCAGCTGGATGCCGTAGATGAAGATGCCGGTGGCCATGGCGAGCAGCGCGGCGCCGATCACCGCCACCTCGAGCGGACGCC
Organism: Acidisphaera sp.; assembly: GCA_019240395.1. Classification (GTDB taxonomy): domain Bacteria; phylum Pseudomonadota; class Alphaproteobacteria; order Acetobacterales; family Acetobacteraceae; genus JAFAYA01. Next base: position 49,676 of record JAFAYM010000067.1, read on the forward strand.
GGAGCAGGCGTTCATGACAGCCCAGCAGCACCAGCGCGATCACCGCCGGCCCGAGGCCCCAATCCGTTATCAGCGCGGCGAAGGCGAGCACCCCGGCGAGGACGAACAGCAGCGGCGTCAGCGGCCAGGCGCCGATGATCGTGCGGCGACCCGCGCGAACGCCGCGCCAGGCCGAGATCGCCCCAAGAGCCAGCAGGACGATGCCGAGCAAGGTCGGAAAATACCCGGGCCCCATCTGCGTCGCAGTGCCCATGGAATAGGCGTGCGCGTGCACCACCACGAAGCTGCCGAAAGCCAGGAAAATCACCCCGGCCCAGAACGCCCGGGCATCGCGGATGTGCGCGCGCATCCCGCCGGATCAGCCGCGCACGACGAAGCTGCGATCCTTCGTGCCGTACCGCCGCTCGAGTTCCTCCTCGAGGAGATATTTCGATTCCAGCTCGTCGATGAACCCGTAGCCCATCAGCGCGGTGATCTCCTCCATGCCGACGAGGAGGTCGGGCCGGTCGTGCACCGTGCCGGTCTCGGCGTTGTCGGCCAGCAGCTTCAGCGCCTGCATCATGCCCATGATCGCCGCCGCCGGGAGCATGCGCGCGAAGCTCACCCGCGCCACGCCGATTTCCTGCAGCCGCGGCACGGGGATCAGCGGGGTGGTCGGGCGGGAGCGGACGCCGAACCCCATGTTGATGCTCACCGGCGCCTGCACGGCGTCGACGAACTGACGGATCTGCTCCTCCGAGCGGATGGCGTCGGGATAGACCATGTCGGCACCGGCGGCGAGATACATCCGGGCGCGCCGTATCGCCCCATCGATGCCCTCGACGGCAATCGCGTCGGTGCGCGCGTTGATGATGAAGCCGGGATCGCGCTTGGCCTGCGCCGCCGCCTCGATCTTCTTTGCGGCCTCGCGCGCATCGATCAGCTCCTTGCCGTGCATGTGGCCGCAGCGTTTCGGGCTGACCTGGTCCTCAATGTTGATGCCGACCACGCCGGCCTCCTCGAAGAACTGCACGGTGTGATACACGGTGACGGGATTGCCGTATCCGGTGTCGGCGTCCGCCATGATCGGGATGCCGACGGAGCGGGCGATCCACTTGCAGGCCTCGACATTCTCGGTCAGCGACAGGATGCCGATATCCGGCACGCTCAGCCGCGAATTGGCCAGGCCGGCGCCGCTCACCGCCGCGGCCTTGAAGCCCATGCGCTCGACGACGCGCGCGGTGTAGCCGTCATATATGCCGGGCGAGACGATTATCTTTCCACTCTCCAGAAGCCCGCGCATCTGCTGGATTTTGCTGGGGCTCATCACGGAACTTCCTTGTGCTGCTCGGGGGAGGCGAAGTCGTAGAGCCGGGCCGGATTGGTAGCCAGGATCATCGTTCGCGTCGTCGCATCGGGCACCCACTCCGTCAGCAGGTCGAGCAGATCGCCGTCGTTCGGCATGAAACCGTCATGCGAGGCGTGCGGCCAGTCGCTACCCCAAACCAGCCGATCCGGCGCGGCGGCGACCAGGGCCTTGGCGAACGGCAGCAGCCCGGCATAGGGCGGCTTCGGCTCGCCGAAACGGTAGGGCGCCGACAGCTTCACCCAGCAGCGCCTCGTCGCGAGAAGCTCGAGCACGGCGCGAAATCCCGGCTGCCCGGTCCCTTCCGGCAAATCCACACGCGCGAAATGATCGAGCACCACGTCGACCGGCAGGGCAGCCAAGCGCGACGCCAGCTCCGGCAGATCGCGTGCATAGAGATGCAGCTGCACGTGCCAGCCGAGAGGCGCGATCCGCGCCGCCATCGCCTCGAGCGCGGCCAGACCTTCCGGCCCCTTCCGCCCGTCCAGCCGCACACCGCGAAACCCGGCTTCGTGCAACCTCCGCAGTTCCGCGTCCGTGCATCCGTCGTCGATGCGGGCGACGCCGCGCCAGAGCCCGCCCGCGCTCGCCAGCGCATCGAGCGTCGCCCGGTTGTCGCGGTAGATGCCGGGCTGCACGACAACCGCCCGTGCAATGCCGAGCGCGCGGAGCATGGCGCGGTACTCGTCGAGCCCCGCCGGG
>JAFAYM010000164.1 GCA_019240395.1 Acidisphaera sp.
GCCCACAGTTCCTCGTTGTTCTGCACGGCCTTGACGATCTTCTTGGTGAACGCCTCGAACAGATCAAGCTTGGAAGAGGCGGGATGGCCGTCGAGCAAGCCGTCCGGCTTGACGATCGAGACCGCCGGCAGCGTGCTCGTCCGGATCGCCTTTTCGAGGTCGGGTACGTCCTTCAGATGCGTCTGGCGCTGTTCCGCGCTGGTCATGATCGCGGTTTCATAGAGGAACGGGTTGCAGATGTTGCAGTAGAGCGACCCCAGCTCGCTATTGGGATCCTTCACGTAATTGTCCCAGCCGGCCCCGTAATAGGCCCAGGAGATGCCCTTGGCATTGAGGCTGTCGGCAATCGTCGGCACCGGCGAAGGCGGGATCGTGAAGGTGGACGTATTGATGGTGCCGTCGCCGTAATAGCCGGGATTGTAGTTGTTCAGCAGGTAGTAGGCGCCTTCCTTGCAGCGCGACGGCGGCGTGTACGGCAGGGTCGCGAGGTAATCGAGCACCTCTTTCACGCCGGGTTGCTTGGCATCGGAGCATTTGCTGTAGCTGCCGCCGCTGTAGCCGTCCTGGGTGTACCAGTTGTTGGTGCCGGGCTGCGGATCCGGATTCTCGATCTCGTTGGCCGGCGGCGTGGCGATGTTGCCGGCTCCGTCGGTGTAGTAATAGGCGAGCCCGCTGCCGACGGCGATATGGTTGGCGCCGGTGCCGCCCTCGATGGACTGGTGGAAATTGTCGCTCATCGAGAACTGGTCGGCCAGGTACTTGAACCAGGGAACGTCACCCTGGGTCATGTTCCAGAAGCCCATCGACGTGGAGCCTTCGCCCGTCGACATGTCATTGAAGCCCGCGGCCTGCGGGTTGCCGTTAGTGCCGGCGCCGACAGTCACCTCGACCCAGGGGAACAGCTTGTTGAGGCAGCCCGACGGGTTGGCGCTGGTGATGTTGGCGGCGTTGCAGTCGGTCTGCTGCCACATCTGATAGAACCGGTGCACCGGGCTCGCGGTATAGCTGTCATAGGGCAGCGTGCTGCTGGAGAGCTGGAAAGGCCCGTTCCGCAGCGTCGTCGCGTTCGCGATGCGCGTATCGACGCTGTCCTTCGGCAGCCCGGTGGCGCCGGTGGTCAGCAGGTTGTCGTCGCCGGTCGGCAAGCCGTCCTTGATCGTCGCCTCGACCGAGGCGGCGGCGGCGAGAGTGGCGAATGGCGGCGGATTCTCATCGCTGGCGGCACTCGGCGCGCCGTCGGTCATCGCCGGCGGGAGCGTCGCATAGGGCTTCTGGTCCGGCGGTGAGAGCTTGTACTTGTTCTTGTCGGTCGCGTAGTTCTGCGCGGCCTTCGCATAATTCGGGCCCGGCGTGCCGTCCTGGTTGACGATGCCTTCGGAAAGCAGGTTGTTCACCGTCTCGCCGGGTTTCGGCTGATAGGTGGCAAACACGTGATCGAAGGTCCGGTTCTCGCCGATGATCAGGATCACGTGCTCGATCGGCGTCGCGGTCTTCACACTGGACGTGGTTTGCGCTGTCTGCGCGAGGGCCGGCACCACCGGCGCGGCAACAACCGAGGCCATCGTCACCGCGGCAACAGCAACCCACATCGGGGGCGATTTTCGTCCCCTGTACTTCTGCATCATGTAGTGGCGCTCCCAAGCTGTAGAAATGATCAGGTGCGCGTCGAATCGCGAAACTCCCATATCCCGTCTTGCGAAACGGAGATCGGATCCGGACAGCTCCTATAACGCGCTCCTCCGGTCGGCCCCTGCCGACGGCGCGGACGCTAGCAGCGGCAGGTTGCGTTCCGGTGTCGCAGGAGTTACCGAATCTTTACCATCGCGGGGCGAAAGCGATTGCACTTTACCAACCCAAAGCGAGCGCGCGCCCGCGCTATTGGAATGGCGCGTAGCGGAAGCTCAGCAGGGCGATGTTGTCGTCGGTCGCCTTGCCGCCGCCGACGCCGCTGAAGATGTCCCGGCGCACATAGGCATACTGCGCACCGACCTGCATCGTGCCGTAGCTGCCGTGCAGGAATCGATACCAGCCGCCTATGGTGCCTTCGATGAGACCCGAGGTGTTCGCGGTGCAGCCGGCGGTGCTCAGCTCGACGCCGCAGCCGGAATTGTTGTAGAGCGGGCTGCCGTAGCCGTAGCCTTTGCCGCTGGCGGCGAAGCTCGAGCGGCCGAGGATCTGCTCGGTGCCGACATAGCCGTAGAGATCGACCTCCGGCACCGGATGCCCGACGAGCCCGACCAGCGCCTCGATCTCCGGCAACGGCACCGGGCGGCCGGAGGCCGCGAGGGTCGCATCGGGCAACTGGCCCGATCCGTAGCGGCCGATGCCGTAGCCGCCGAGGAAGCTGGCCTGGATGTCCAACGCCTGCGGAATGACCGGGAGGATCGCCCCCGCGCCGCCACCGCCGGCGAGCCGTGTGTTGCTGCTGCCGCTGCCGACCGCGTCCACCCGATCGTGCAGGAAGCGGGCGAGACCGTACACCTCGTAATGGCCGAAGCCAGGATCATACGCGGCCTTCAGGATGATGTCGGGCGCGACATCGTCGCTGTAGTTGTTCGATGAATTGAGGCCGCTGCCGCCGGGGTTGTTGATGTTCGCGGTGCCGCCGACCGTGCCGGCCCCGTTCGGTCCGACATAGAACACAGCCTGCGGCTCTTCCAGCGAAGCGGCGAGCCAGAGCCGGTGGTCGTCAAATTCCTTGGCGACCCGGATCTGCGCCTGGCGCGTCCAGTCGAAGCCGACGACATATTGCGCGTCGATAGTCAGCGGGATGTTCTCCTGTCGCGGTGTCATCCCGGACTTGTTCATGGTGAGCAGGCTCCAGGCCTGCCCGCCCAGCACGCGCAGGCCCCAATCGGTGTTGTCGTAGGTGGCGTAGGCCTGGCGCAGGCGCAAATTGTAGCTGTTGCTCTCGTTGGAATTGGAGCTCGGTCCGGTGCCCTGGAAGTCCGTCTCGAAATAGGCGGCCAGCCGCTGCTCCGGGCTCGGCTCGCCCTGCACCAGCAGCGACAGGCGGCTCTGCCGCGCCGAGGCCCGGAACTCGTTCTCGTGCGCCAGCACGCTGTTGCCCTCGGGAATGCCGCTGAAGCTGGAGGCGATGTCGGCGACCTCGTTGCGAGTACGGAAGATGCCGGCCGCCTCGATGAAGCCGCCAAGCTGAACGGTGACCCCGCCGACGCGGAAGCTGCCGAGCGGTTCGGGCGGCGCGCCGGGCTGCGGCGGCGCCGATGCCGGCGCATTGGGCGCGGCCGCCTGCAGGGTGGCCGGCGGCGGAGCAGGCTGCGCCGGCGGCGCCGGTGCCGCCGTCGTCGGCTGGACGCTGCCGGCGGCGGCATTCGCCCGCGCGGCTTCCTGCGTGGCGCGGAATTGCGCCGATCGGAGTTGCGCAGCCCTGAGATCGCGCCGCACCCGCTGCAGCTCGTCCTGCAGGGATTTGATCTGCGCTTCGATGGCATTCAGCCGCTGGTCAGATTGCTGGGCTTCGGCCGACGCTCCACCACTCAGCAGACCGGCCATGACGGTGGTGGCAAGGAGCAGCCTCCTGGTTGCCTGTCTGCCCATCGGACTCCTCCGGCACGCCAGATGCGGCAGCTGGCTGCGCTTCCCCGACGCACTCTATCGGAGCGGGTGACGCGTTCGATGACGGCACGGTGTCATTCGCATGAACACGTCGGGAAAGTGCCGCGGACCTTCCGGAGCCGGTGCGCGATGCTCTGCGGGAGATCTGCGTCGCCGGCCCGGCTTCCAGCGCCAGATTCGCCGCACGGTTTGGCACCAGCAGAGCGTGCAGCTCGTAGCTCGGGAGGACACGTTGGAATGCGGCCATGTCACGCCTCGGCTGGGTGATGGCGCGATCTACACCGGGCATCCGGGTGAGGGTGGGAAGATCACGTGACACTTGGCGACCGCAGCGCCGAGCAAAGCGATCAGGCCGGCAGCGTGTAGCGCCGCTCGATCGCCTCGCGCAGCTTCTGGCGCGCTGCATCGGGCGGCAGATCGCCGTGCTCGATCGCCGCGGCCTCCTCGGCGAGTTCGGGGTCCTTGATCGAGTCGGCGATCCAGTGGCTGTAATCGCCGCGCTCGCGGTGCCACTGCCAGGTGGCCTTGTCGACGCCGTCGGCCAGCTCGACGAACAGGCTCAGGTTATGGGCGCGCAGATTGAGCCGCTCATCCGCGCCACGGAAGAAGAAGCTCTTGTCCTCGCCAAGCCGACCCTCCGAATATTTGCGCAGGTGTCGACGGCGCTGGCCGCTGCCCGGGATCACCGTGACCGGCGCCGGCCGCGGCGCGTCGGGCGTCAGGGTCAGCGCCTCGCCCTGCTCGAGCGACATGTCGCCGTTCGGCGCGGGCAGTCCACGTGCCTCGCAGAAGGCGCGCAGCGCCGAGCAGGGCTCGGCGCCGACCACCATGATCCGATCCACGCAGTCGAGCACGCGGGCGGCGAGGCGGTCGGGATGCACGGTGATGAACAGGAAGCCCTTCAGCTCGGCCGGCAGGGCGGCGCCGCCCGGGTCCCAGCTCGCCGGCAACATGTGATGCGCCTCATCGATCAGGACGAAATGCGGCCGGCCGGTGCGGGCGCGCAGCCCCAGCAACTCGGGCAGCAGCGCGGCAAGAAACCCCGGCCGGTCCGCCAGCTTCAGGCCGAGCAGATTGACCACGACGTTGTTGCCGGTCTTGCGCAGCAACTCCATGACGCCATCGACCGTCGGCGACTGTGCCGCCGAGCCGATGCCGATCGCCTCTTCCGTGCCCTCGTAGTCGCCTTCCGGATCGATGACGCAATACTGGAAACGCTCGGCGTGCAGCCGCTCCATCAGCCCGGTCGAGAGGGTGGACTTGCCGCCGCCGGATGCACCGGCGAGCAGCACCGATTGTCGCGCCGGCACCAGCCACAGCACATCCTCGCCCTGTCGCGCCAGGGCCACGCGCTGGCGGGGCGAGGCGGCGTCGATTTCGGCGAGGTCGGTGGCGATCAGCCGGTCGATCAGCTCGGCAACCCCGGCACCGCGTGCCCCGTCGGTGACCAGCGACGCCGTCTCCTGCACCGAGGGCAGCGCGTTGGCGACCGCGACGGGAAGGCCGCTCAACTGGAGCATTGCCTGATCGTTCTCGGCGTCGCCGATCGCTACGCAATTGTGCGGCGACAGCTCCAGCGCCGCCAGCGCCGCGCGCAGGCCGCTTTCCTTGTTGATGCCGGGCGGCAGCACCATCACGGCGCCCTTGTTGAAGATGATCTGCTGCTCCAGGCCCAGCTCCCGGATGGCCTGGAGCACCCGGCCCTCATTCGGTTCCCAGCTCGCCACGATGACGCGCCCGACCGAAAGCGGGTCGACCGCCAGCTCGCGCAGCCGTTCGACAAAGCGCGGCGGCGGCGGCTCCACCAAGGGCTGCTCCTCGCGCGTCTCCGGCCGGTAGAGCAGCGCACCATTTTCCACGACCACGAAATCGAACAGGTCGAGACGCGGCATCACCCGTTGCAGGTCAGGCAGCTCGCGTCCGGTGACCAGGATCAACCGGCGGCTGGCCGCCCGGAGCCGCTCCAGGGCGGCCAGCGTCGGCTCGTCGACCACGCCGTCATGCGCCACCGTGCCGTCGTAATCTGTCGCCAGGACTACATAGTGCATCCCGGCAGGATGGCCGGGCGGGCTTGAACCGTGTGTGGCGTTTCGATGACCACAGCGCTCCATGGGCCGCCTCTCCCTCGGCCGCGCCACCGACCATCCCGCTTTCCCACAGTTTCGGGCGCAAGGCAAAAACGGTCACCTATCTGTCATAATTTCGTCATCGAACCGGACGGTCCCGGGCAGCTAGGGTTCGGCCAAAAGCACGGGAGCCCATGCATGTCCGACTATGCCCTGCCCTCCGGGGGGCTGGGGGCGGCGCCTCACAAGCCCGACCTCGACCGCAAGCCGCATCGTGCGGGACGCCTCGCGGTGCCGATCCTGATCGGTGCCGGCCTGGCCTATGCCGGCTACAACCTGGTGAGCGACATGCACCAGGCCGGCGAGGGCGGGCTCGCCATCGGCGCCTTCGTGCTGCTCGGCCTGGCGCTGCTGATCGCCCTGTCCTTCGAGTTCGTGAACGGCTTTCATGATACCGCGAACGCCGTTGCCACCGTGATCTACACGCACAGCCTGCCGCCGATGGTCGCGGTGGTGTGGTCCGGCGCGTTCAATTTCTTCGGGGTGCTGCTCTCCAGCGGCGCCGTCGCCTACAGCATCGTCACGCTGCTGCCGGTCGAGCTCATCCTGCAGGTCGGCAGCAGTGCCGGCTATTGCATGATCTTCGCGCTGCTGCTCGCGGCGATCGTGTGGAATCTGGGCACCTGGGCGCTCGGGCTGCCCAACAGCTCCTCGCACGCATTGATCGGCTCGGTGATCGGCGTCGGCTTGGCCAATCAGCTGATGGCACCGGCCGGTCAGCACACTTCGGGTGTGGACTGGGGGCAGGCGGTCGGCGTGCTCCGGGCGCTGCTGTTCAGCCCGGTCTGCGGCTTCGTGCTCTCGGCGCTGCTGCTGCTCGCCATGAAGCTGGTGATCCGCAACAGGAAGCTGTTCGAGGCGCCGGACGGCAAGCGTCCGCCGCCGCCGATGATCCGCGGCCTGCTCGTGCTGACCTGCACCGCCGTTTCCTTCGCGCATGGCGGCAATGACGGGCAGAAGGGCATGGGCCTCATCATGCTCATCCTCATCGGCGCCGCGCCGACCGCCTATGCACTGAACCGCGCCATGCCCGACAGCACCACGCCGGCCTTCATCCAAACCGCGCACGACGCCCAGCATGTGTTCGAAACGCATGCCGCCGGCACTCCGCCGGTGCCCGCCGACGCGGCACGGCGCGTGGTTGATGACGCGCTGCGTTCCAAGGACCTCAACCGCCCCCGCGTCTTTGCGGCGCTCGCCTCGCTGTCCGGCGACATTGTCCAGCAGGTGGGAGATTACGGCGCCATCAAGCGGGTGCCGGCCGCCGCCACGCCGAACATGCGCAACGACATGTATCTTGCCGCCGACGCGATCCGGCTGCTGCCGAAAGCCGGCGCGAGCTTTGACAGCGCCGAAGCCGCCACGATGAAGACCTACCAGTCCGCGTTGAATGCCGGCACCCGCTTCATCCCGGACTGGGTCAAGGTGTCGGTGGCGGTGGCGCTCGGGCTCGGCACCATGGTGGGCTGGAAGCGCATCGTCGTCACCGTGGGCGAGAAGATCGGCAAGACCCACCTGACCTATGCCCAGGGTGCGGCGGCCGAGCTGGTCGCGGCAACCACGATCGGCATGGCCGAGGTCTACGGCCTGCCCGTCTCCACCACGCATATCCTGTCGAGCGGTGTCGCCGGAACCATGGCCGCGAGCGGATCCGGACTGCAATGGTCGACGGTGCGGAACATGGCGATGGCCTGGGTACTCACGCTACCCGCCGCGATCACCTTGGCGGGGGTGCTGTATTTCCTGCTGCGTCAGCTCTTTTGAGGGGATCAGGCAATCTGTTGGATGTGGCCGCCACCCATGTGAGAATACCTGGCGTTGTCGTCTGCTGGGCGCCCTTTACAGGCGGTGGTCGCGAAGGAAGTCCCTGACCTGGCCGACGGTCGCTTCCAGCAGATCTTTGGGTTCGCGCCAGGGATAGATCGTAACTGTGGCGTTCGGGGCGAGCGCCGCTACGTCCATCGAGACCTGGTACGGGTGCGCCGGCGTGTCATCCGGCATCACCAGCAGCGGCGTGGCACAGGAGCGCACGAAGTCTCGTGACACGCTGTAGAGGAAATCGGGGTGGGCGCGGTAGAGATTGTGCAGGTATCGCTCGATCTGCGGCATCGTCACATCGGGTCGGCGTGCAAGCAGCTCCGGCGCCCAGACATCGCGTCCCGAATTATACATCACGTCCGGGTTCTCCGGCCGGTGCCCGACCGTCTGGCACAAGACGGCGGCCTTGACCCGATCGGGTGCGCGTTGGATCAGCTTGAGGGCAAAGCAGCCACCGATGCAGTAGCCCATGAAGAGAAATTCGCGGATGCCCAGATGATCCATCAGGCCGAGCTGGTCGTCCGCGAACGCGTCCCAAGGGGTGTCGACGGCAATCGGACCGCTCGACTCGCCGCCGTTGGCGTTGCGCTGGTCCATCGTGATGCAGCGGAAGTCGGCACCGAACGCCTCCATCGCGTTGAACACGGCAGTGGGCCAGGCGGTGACTCGCGAATTCAAGCCGCCGCCGGGCGTCACCAGCAGAGGAAAGCCGGAGCCGGTCTCCTCGTAGCGGATCCGGACATCGCCCTTTTCGTAGAATGGCACTGAGGTATCCTCCTGCGGCGGCCTTCTGGCACGTCCGATCGAAACGCGGTAGCCCTGCCGGTCAGAGCCCTGGGGTGATCAGGCGATCGGGGCCGACCAGGATGGCCCAGGCCGTGGCGCTCGACAACGTCATCGAAAAGCATATTGGCCGTCGCAGGCAAAGCTTGGAAAACAGTGCGACGCCGATGCCCTGGTCCATACGGTCTAGATGCCGGCGAGGACTGCTTTCGGTCAAGCCGTGCTCGAAATCGAACCGGGGATAGGGCATGCGAATTTTAGTATTGGGAGGAGGCGTCATCGGCACCTCCATCGCCTACCGTCTCGCGGCGAGAGGCGCCGGTGTCACTGTCATCGAGCGCAGCGCCATCGCGTGTGCCGCGTCCGGAAGGTCGGGCGGGTTCCTGGCAATGGACTGGTGCGACGGGACGCCTCTCATGCAGCTCGCCCGTCGCAGCTTCGAACTTCACGCTGAACTCGCCGAGGAACTCAACGGCGATTGGGGTTATCGCCGGATGACCACCTATGGCGGCAGGGTTGGCCGGCCATCGATCCGGGCGTCCCGCGGCCTATTGCCGAGATGGATATCCTCGGATGTTGAGATCAGTGGCCGGCTCGGATCCACGAACACGACAGCTCAGGTGCACCCTGCGGCTTTCACGACCGGCATGATGCACGCCGCCCAAGAGCGCGGAGCCGAGTTGCGGATCGGCACAGTCACGGGGCTGGCGCGCCAAGGCGGCGATGTGGTCGGCGTGGACCTCGATGGAGAGAGGCTCGAGGGAGACGCTGTTGTCATCGCGATGGGACCGTGGTCAGTGCTCGCGACGCGATGGCTCTCGCTGCCGCCCGTGTTCGGCATGAAAGGCCATAGCCTCGTGTTCGAAACCGAAGAGACGCTTCCGCCGGAAGCCCTGTTCCTCGAGTATGATGAGGGACCCGGCTCGATTCTCTCGCCAGAGGTCTTCCCACGAGCCGATGGGACCACCTATGTGTGCGCGATCTCGAGCGACGCTCCCCTCCCGGTAGATCCCGCATCTGTCGTCCCGGATGATGGTGCGATAGATCGCCTACGGGGACTCTGCGATCGCGTATCGCCGGTCTTGGCAAACTCTCGTGTGATCGCGAGCCAGGCGTGCTTTCGCCCGCTGACGCAGGACGGGCTTCCGTTGATTGGCGCCATCCCAGGTGCCCGGGGGGCCTACATCGCCACAGGCCATAGTGTTTGGGGCATCCTCAACGCGCCCGCGACCGCAGAGGCTATCGCCGAGCTGATTCTCGACGGAGCAGCGAAGACGGTCGACCTCTCCCCCTTCAGTCCCGCTCGGCTGGCAGCCCTCGATGCCCCCGCCTCATCGTCACTGGCCAGCCCGTGACTGATGGTCTGGTTGCCGGCCCTGACGATGCGAGACCATGCCCGGCCGCTCGGTGAGTAGCTGATCGGCCGCCGGTCGCACCCACAATCCTCGAGGCGAGCAGGATGTGAGGCAAAATGAGGGCGAGCTTCGGCTGAGGCATCACCGGGGCTCGCGCAACCGCGACAGCTTCCCGCCGCTCAACGGCGTGTCAGGCCGGTGATCCGGAGCGTCGACCTGGCGAATGAAGGCGAGCGTGTCATCGAGCGCCGGCGCTTCGCCGCGAAAGCCGGCGGCGAAACTCAGGATCAGGCCGATATGGCCGACGCCGGGATAGATGCGCTCGGCGACCGGCCCGCCGGCGGCGCGGATATGCGCGGCGAGGCTCTCGGTGTTGCGGGGCCGGACCGTGGTATCGGCGCTGCCGGCCAACAGCAGCATCGGCGGATTGCGGCCGTCGGCGTAGGTCACCGGCTGGGTCGCCGGGTCCCTCTGAGCCGGCCCGAACACGGCCTTGATGTCGGCCTCCTGGATCGGCAGGAAATCGTAAGGTCCGGCGAGACCGATGGCGCCACGCAGCGCCTGCGTGCTGCTGCCGGCTTCGGCGAGCCAGACGGGATCGAGCGCCAGCATCGCCACAATGTAAGCGCCGGCGGAGTGGCCCATCAGGAACAGCGCGCCGGGGTCGCCGCCAAAGGCGGCAATGGAGTGACTGGCCCAGGCCACCGCGCGGGCGCAGTCCTGCAGGAAGACGGGATAACTGATCGCCGGGCTGAGGCGGTAGTCCGGCACCACCACTTCGACCCCGCGCCGCGCCAGTGCCGCGGCGACGAAGAGATAGTCGGATTTCGACCCGTGCTGCCAGGCTCCGCCATAAATAAACACCACGACCGGCGCCCGCTCAGCTGCTTTGGGCCGATAGATGTCCAGCGTCTGGCGCGGCTGGGCGCCGTAGGCGACGTTGCGGGTGATGGTGATGCCGCCGGTCGGGATGGTGTCGTTCAGCAGGTCGACGGGCGCACAAGCGGCCAGCCCGGCCAGCAGGAGGCCGGCGCAAAAGCGGAGAAGGAGCATATATCCGAGGTGCGCAGGTTTCGTGCTTAGTAAAGGGGTCTGGGGTCCGCTGACCCCAGCGGGGTCCCACACTTCAGCATTTGGGGGGCAGCGCCCCTGGCCTTCACTTTCTTACGCGACGCGACGCCGCAGCGCCGCCGACAGCCGCTCCGCCGTCACCACCAGCCCGAAGGTGACCAGCAGCAGCAGCGACACCGTCCGGTATTGGAACAGGTTCATCGCCGTCAGCAGCTGAAAGCCGATGCCCCCGGCGCCGACGAAGCCCAGCACCAGCGAGGAGCGGATGTTCTCGTCCAGCCGATACAGGCCGATGCCCAGCAGCGAGGGCAGCACGCTCGGCACCACGGCGTGGCTGAACACCTGCAGCCGGCCGGCGCCGGTCATGGTCAGCGCCTCGACCGGCCCCATGTCCATGTCCTCGATGACTTCGGCGAACAGCCGGCCCAGCATGCCGACGGAATGCACGGAAATCGCCAGCGCCCCGGGGAATGGCCCGAGCCCCACGGCGGTGACGAAGAGCAGCGCCCAGACCAGGTCCGGTACGGCGCGGGCGAAGGCGATCACCCCTCGCGAAGCGGCATAGAGCACCCGCGCCGGGCTGGTGTTGCGCGCCGCCAGCACGGCAAGCGGCAGGGCGAGCAGCACGCCGGCGACGGTGCCGAACAGGGCGATGTCGACGGTCTCCAGCGCCGGCCAGACGGCGTCGGGGAGCTTGCTGATATCCGGCGGCGAGGCCCGGCGCAGCATGTCGAGCATGCCGTGCACGCCGGTGACCAGGTCCTGCGGCCGCGCCTGCACGATCAGCGTCGCCTGCGCCAGCAGCACAAGGAAGACAAAACCGCCGAGGAACGGCAGGGCGCGGCCGTGCGGCCGGGGCCCGTCCGCCGGGGAAGCCAGTGCGGCGACGCTCATGTCAGGCGGCCAGGCCCTCGTAGAGCGCGCCGACCGTGCCGGCCGCGACGCCGCCCGGCCGCTCGTCGAAGACCAGCTTGCCGAGGCGCAGGCCGAGAATGCGATCGGCGTATCGCCGCGCCAGTTCGGGCTGGTGCAGCACGCACAGCACCCCGAGCCCCTCCTCGTGCGACACCCGGCGCAGCAGCCGCATGATCTCTTCCGCGGCTTCGGGATCGAGACTGGCCACCGGCTCATCGGCCAGCAGCGCGCGCGGCCGCTGCGCCAGCGCCCGGGCGATCGACACGCGCTGCGCCTGCCCGCCGGAGAGCGTGCCCGCGCGCTGCGGCGCGAAGCTGCGCAGCCCGACTTGATCCAGGCAGCTCTGCGCGTGCGAAAGCTCCTGGCGCGGCAGCCCGCCGAGAGCCGTCGCCAGGGTGCGGTGCCGCCCGAGCGTGCCGCAGCACACATTGGCCAGCACGCTGCGCCGGCGCACGAGATGCGCGTGCTGGAAGATCATGCCGAGCGCCAGCCGGGCCTTTGCCAGGGCCCGGCCCCGCAGCCGCGTCATCTCCTGCCCGTCCACCCGCACCGAGCCGGCGCTCGGGCGCAGCATGGCGGCGATGCAGCGCAGCAGCGTGGACTTGCCGCTGCCGTTGGCACCGAGGATGACGGCGAACTCCCCGGGCTGCACCGACACGCTGACGCCGTTCAGCGCCAGCCGTCCCCCCATTGAAGGCGGGGTGGGGTAGCGCATGACGAGATCATCGACCTCGATGAGGGCGCTCACCCCGAGACCTTGGTCAGGTCGATATGCAGCACGCGCACGAGGTCGCGGATGTTGTCGTAGGCGGCGTCGGTCTGCGGCACCAGCCGCGCGCCGTCGCTGCCGATGATCTTGAGGTCGTCGGGGCTGAGCTCGCGCATGTCGAGGGTCTGCAGGACCTCGGTCAGCCGGGCGCGGAACTCCGGCGTGAGAGTGGAGGAGACGGCGATCGGATCGAGCGGGATCGGCTGCGAGCGCCAGAGCTCGACATAGTCGCCCTGCTGGTAGCTGCCGGCGATGCGCGCCGCCTCGATCTCCTGGCTGTTCAGCTCCCCGGCCTCGACCTTGTGGTTGCGGATCGCCTCGAAGCTGGCGCCATGGCTGCCGGCGTAGAACGCCTTGACGCCATTATCCGGATCGATGCCGGCGCCCTCCAGGGCGTAGGCCGGGAACAGATGGCCGGAGGTGGACGCGGGATCGGAATAGGCGAAGGAGTGTCCGGCGACCTCCTTCAGCGCGGTGATGCCGGAGCCGGGCCAGGTGACGATGCCGGCGGTGTAGGAGGCCGGCTTGCCGTTGGCGTCGGCGAAGCCGGCGACCGCTTCGGCATGGGCGACCTGGTGGGCCAGGATGTAGCCGAGCGGGCCGAACTCGCCCATTTCCAGCTTGCCCGCGCGCATCGCCTCGATCTCGGCGGTGTAGCTGGTGGTGATCAGCACGCTGACCTTGCAGCCGAGCTTGGCGCCGATGAGAGCGCCGATATGGTCGTAGATCGGCACGAGCCGCGCCGCCGCCTCGTAGGGTTCGACGCCGAGACGGACGGTGCCGTCGTTCGGACAGTCGGCGGCGAAGGCGGGCCCGGCGATGGACAGCCCGACGGCTGCCGCGAGGGCGAGGATGCGATTCATCAAATAGGCTCCCGGTATTTGCGCGAGGGGTAGCGCCGGGGAGCAGCAGGGGCGTTGCAGTCTGGTGAAGTTTCCGTGACGGCGTCGCGGGTCTCGGCCAGACTAGGGTCCAACCCAATCAGCCGGGTTCGACCGGTTGCGGGCCTTCGCGATCACGGGTTGGATGTGCTCGTGAAGCCGCCGATCCCAAGGAGCAGCGATGGACAAGCTTAACCTGCAGAATCCGCTGTTCGCGACCTACGTCATCGCAGCCACGCTTATGATCCTGAAGGCTGTGAGCATGTCCTGGCTGACCGTCGCTCGGATGATGCAGGTGAAAGGCGGGTTCCGGTCGCCCGAAGACACGAGAAAGACGCTGTTCAATCCGAGTCCAAGCCCGCAGCAGCTTGAGCCTGACGAGCGGGTTGAGCGTGTCCGGCGTATTCAGTTGAACGATCTGGAGAGCCTTCCCTTTTTCCTCGTCGCAGGATTTCTCTTCATCCTCACGCAACCATCACTCCTGCTGGCCCGATGGCTTCTCTACGGCTACGTGGTGTCTCGGATTTTGCACTTCGCGGCCTATTTGACGGCGCGAACGCACGACACGCGCGCGAACCTTTGGACGGTCGGCTCTCTGATCCTGCTCTTCATGACCTGCTGGACATTGGTTGCCGCGCTCCGAGCCTGAAGACCGCAGTCCACCCGACCTGGCTGTTCAGCTGATTGGGTTTTGACCCTAGAGCATGTTCGCTCGAGGCGAACCTGCTCTACCCCATATTTCGCGAGCAATTTCATCGGCCTGGAATCGCAAAGCGATTCCAGTCATACCAACGGCCATAAAGAATGACCGTTGGTATGACGCCTTTATCTGGCGCGCCGCCGCCCGCCAACCCGGCGCGCGGTACCAGCCGGCGGAAGCGTTGGAGGAGTCAGCGCTTCCGCCGGCTGGTATTAGGCCGACATTGCTCTAGCAGACCGTGTTGTGCCGTTCCTTCATGATGGAGAGTACGCGGTCGGGGTCTTCCGCCCACCAGCGGCGCGACAGCAGCTCGCACTCCACGGCGCCGGCATACCCGGCGGCTTGCACCATGGCGCGGATGGCGGGGATGTCGATCACGCCGTCGCCGGGCATGCCGCGATCGAACACCAGGTCGGTGGTCGGCACCAGCCAGTCGCAGGTGTGAAAGCCGGCGATCCGGCTCCCCGCGCGCGCGATCTGCCGGGAAAGGTCGGGGTCCCACCAGACGTGATAGACGTCGAGCGCCACGCCGACCCCCTCGCCCAGCGCGTCGCAGAGATCGAGGGCCTGGCCGAGCGTGGACAGCACGCTGCGATCCGCACAGGTCATTGGGTGCAGCGGCTCCAGCCCGATCGTCACGCCGGCGGAGCGGGCGTAGGGCACGATCTCGGCGAGACCCTCATGCACCATCTGCCGGGCGCCGGGGAGATCGCGCGAGCCCGGCGGCAGGCCGCCGCAGACCATGACCAGGCAGGCGGCGCCGATCGCCTGCGCCTCATCGATGGCGCGGCGATTGTCCTCGATGGCGGCACGGCGCCCGGCCGCATCGGCGGCAGGAAACATGCCACCCCGGCACAGGCCCGAGACCAGCAGCCCGGCCTCGCGGATCTGCCGCGCCGCCTTCCCCACGCCCATGGCCTGCAGGACATCCCGCCAGGGGGAGATGCCGGGAATGGCGTGCCGCGCGCAGCCCTCGATGCACTCCGCCAGGCCCCACCGCTCCTTCACCGTCACGGTATTGAGCGACAGTGGCCCGATGGCCGGCGCCGCCATCATGCGACCCCGTGCACGGCCAGGAGCGCACGCATGCGGCTTACCGCCTGCTCCGGGTCGGCCAGCAGCCCGGCCTTGTCGGCGAGCCGGAAGATCTCGGCGAAATGCCGGATCGACCGCGCGGATTGCTGGCCGCCGACCATGACGAAATGGTCCTGATGGCCGTTCAGCCAGGCCATGAACACCACCCCCGTCTTGTAGAAGCGGGTCGGCGCCTGGAAGATATGGCGCGACAGCGGCACCGTCGGCGCCAGGATGTCGTGGAACGTCGAGAGATCGTTCTTCGACAGCGCGGCGAGCGCGCCGCCCACCGCCGGCGCGATCGGGTCGAAGATGCCGAGCAGGGCGTCGGAATGTCCCTGCTCGTCGCCGGCGATCATTTCGGCGTAGTTGAAATCATCGCCGGTGTACATCCGCACGCCGCGGGGCAGGCGGCGGCGCATATAGACCTCCTTCTGATCATCGAGCAGCGAGATCTTCACCCCGTCCACCTTGTCGGCGTGACCGGCGATGACGGCGAGCGCCGTCTCCATCGCCGCCATGTGGTCGTGGCTGCCCCAGTAGCCCTCCAGCGCCGGATCGAACATCTCGCCGAGCCAGTGGATGATCACGGGCTGCTGCACCTGCGACAGCACGCGCCCATAGACCCGCTCATAGTCGGCCGGCGAGCGCGCCGCTTTCGCCAGCGCGCGCGAGGCCATGAGGATGATGCGGCCGCCCATGCTCTCGACGGCTTCGCACTGCTCCTCATAGGCACGGATGACGTCGTCCACCGTGACATCGGGTGCCGGCTCGAGGTGGTCGGTGCCGGCGCCGCTCGCCATGATGGCGCCGGGCACGTCGCGCATGGCATCGAGGCTGTGACGGATCAGCGCCTGCGCGCCGGTCCAGTCGAGCCCCATGCCGCGCTGCGCCGTGTCCATCGCCTCGGCGACGCCGAGCCCGAGCGACCAGAGATAGCGGCGGAAGGCGATGGTGCGCTCCCAGTCGATCGCCGGCTCGACCCAGGGGTCCTGCTCGGCCAGCGGATCGACGACGACATGCGCGGCGGCGTAGGCGATGCGCGGGAAGGGCGGCGTCGCCCGGGCAAACTGCCGCGGCTCCCCGGTGACGAAGGGGGCCAGCGTGCCTTCGGCGGTCGGAAGCGTGATCGTCGGCATGGCTAAACCTCCAGTTTCGGCAGATCGACCCAGCGGCGTTCGGCCCAGGATTGCAGCCCGGCCTCGGCGAGCTGCACGCCCTTGGCGGCGGCGAGCAGGCTCCAGGGGAAGTCCGGAATCTCGCCGGCGACGTGGCGCAGGAACAGCTCCCACTCCGCGCGGAAGCCGTTCGGGTAGTCCTGCGTGTCGGGGATCTCCTCCCAGCCCGCGAAGAAGTCGATGGGCTGCGGCGTATCGGGGCTCCAGACCGGCTTGGGCGTGTTCACCCGGCTCTGCGTCCAGCACTTCATCAGGCCGGCGACCGCGCTTCCATGGGTGCCGTCGACGTGGAAGGTGACCAGGTCGTCGCGCCGCACGCGGGTCGCCCAGGAGGAGTTGATCTGCGCGATCACCCCGTTCTCCAGCTCGAACGTGGCATAGGCGGCGTCGTCGGCATCCGCCCGATACGCGTTCCCCTGCTCGTCATAGCGGGTCGGAATGTGCGTGGCGCCGAGGCAGGAGACCGCCCTGGTCTCGCCGAAGATGTTGTCGAGCACATAGCGCCAGTGGCAGAGCATATCGAGGATCATGCCGCCGCCCTCGGCCTTCTTGTAGTTCCAGGACGGACGCTGGGCGGGCTGCAGGTCGCCCTCGAACACCCAGTAGCCGAACTCGCCGCGCACCGACAGGAGCTTGCCGAGGAAGCCGCTGTCGATGGCCATCTTGAGTTTCTTGAGGCCAGGCAGGAACAGCTTGTCCTGCACTGCGCCGTTCTTCACCCCGGCCTGCTTGGCCAGCCGCGCCACGTCCAGCGCGTCGGCCAGGTTCTCGGCCGTCGGCTTCTCGCAATAGACGTGCTTGCCGGCGGCGATGGCGCGGCGGAGCAGGGATGCGCGCATCTGCGTCGTCGCGGCGTCGAAGAAAACCTCGTCGCGCGGATCGGCCAGCGCCGCGTCGAGATCGGTGCCGACGCGCTCGACGCCGTGCAGCCTGGCCAGCGCCTCCAGCTTCTCCCGGTTGCGGCCGATGATGATCGGGTCGGGCATGAGCCGGTCGCCGTTGCGCAGCGCCACCCCGCCCTCGGCCCGGATCGCCGCTATCGAGCGGATGAGATGCTGGTTCATCCCCATCCGGCCGGTCACCCCGTGCATGATCAGTCCGATGCGACGCTCGGCCATCGTGCTCCTCCCTTGGACCTTTTCAGCGAGTAGCCATTTAGTTACTCCCGGCCGCAGCGCCTGTCATGATTGAGGCAAGCGTTCGGAGGAAACCGATGCCAGGCAGCGCCCGGCCCTATCACGTCGTCCTTGCCTGCTTCCTCGGCTGGACGATCGATGCGTTCGACTTCTTCATCATGATCTTCGTGATCGGCGACATCGCCCGCGAATTCGACACCTCGATTGCGACGATGAGCTGGGCCATCACCCTGACCCTGGCGCTGCGGGTGGTCGGATCGCTGCTGTTCGGCCGGCTTGCCGACCGCTATGGCCGCCGGCCGGCCTTGATCGCCAACATCCTGATCTTCTCCCTGCTCGAAGTCCTCTCGGGGTTCGCGCCGACGCTGACGATCTTCCTGATCCTGCGCGCGCTCTACGGCATCGCCATGGGCGGCGAGTGGGGTGTCGGCGCCTCGCTGACGATGGAGAGCATCCCGCAGAACTGGCGCGGCTTCGTCTCGGGCATCCTGCAGTCCGGTTATTCCTTCGGCTATCTTCTCGCCGCCCTCCTCTACGGCGTCGGGTTCGGCACGCTCGGCTGGCGCGGCATGTTCATCGTCGCCATGGTGCCCGCGCTGCTGGTGCTCTACGTGCGCCGCGCGGTGCCGGAAAGCCCGGACTGGCAGCGCCAGCAGGCAAAGACCGAGACCGAGGCGACCGGGCGCGCCAGCTTCGCCGCCTCCTTCGGCAGGCACTGGCGCCTCTATCTCTACGCCATCGTCCTGCTGACCGCCGCCGCGACGTTCAGCCACGGCACCCAGGATCTCTATCCCGTCTTCCTGCGCCAGCAGCACGGGCTCTCCGTCCACCAGGTCTCGATGATCGCCGTCATCTTCAACATCGGCGCCATCCTCGGTTGCCTGAGCGGCGGCGCGCTGTCGCAGGCGATCGGCCGGCGGCGGGAGCTGGCACTCGCCACGCTCGCGGCGATCGTGCTCATGCCGTTCTGGGCCGAAGCTTCGAGCCCGGTGATGCTCGCCGCGACGGCGTTCCTCATGCAGTTCCTGGTGCAATGCACCTTCGGCGTGATGCCGGCGCATCTGAACGAGATCTCGCCGGCGGACGTGCGCGCCACCTTCCCCGGCTTCACCTATCAGTTCGGCAACATGCTGGCGGCGGGAAACGCCACCATCCAGGCGGTGCTGGCGGCGCATTTCGGCGGCGATTACGGGCTGGGGCTCGGCCTGGTCGCCGGGTTCGGCGCCGTCGTCTTCTGCCTGCTGGCCTTCTTCGGCGTGGAAGCCCGCAGCGTGGTGATGGACGGCACCGAACTGGACGGCCCGGGGAACGCCGGCCCGGATTACGGGCTGCGCGTCGGCCGCCCCTCGATGGGGTAGGCGGGATCGTTGTAGCCGGGTGAGGAGGGGTGGCCCGCCGGCACCAGCCGGTTCACCAGCGCCTCGTCCTCTTCCGTGAAGCGGTAGGCCAGGCTGCCGAGATAGTCCGCCCACTGCGCCTCGGTGCGCGGCCCGGCGATCGCCGCGGTGACCAGCCGGTTGTTCCGCACCCAGGCCATGGCGAACTGCCCGGCGGTGATGCCTCGGCCCTCGGCGTGGGCGACGATCTGGCGGGCTATGCGCAGGCTCTCCGGCCGCCACTCCGTCTCCATCATCCGCCGGTCGGAACGGCCGGCGCGGCTGTCGGCCGGCGGCGGCGCGGCGGGATCGTATTTGCCGGTCAGCACGCCGCGCGCCAGCGGGCTGTACGGCACCACGCCCAGGCCGAAATAGCCGCAGGCCGGCAGATGCTCGACCTCGGGCATGCGGTTGAGCGCGTTGTAGTAGGGCTGGCTCACCACGGGACGGTCGATGCCGGCCTCGTCGCAGAGGCGGCAGATCTCGGCGACCCGCCAGGAGCGGTAGTTGGAGACGCCGAAATAGCGGATCTTGCCGGCGCGCATCATGTCGGCCAGCGCCCGCACCGTCTCGTCCAGCGGCGTCGCGTGATCCTCCTTGTGCAGATAGAGGATGTCGATCGTCTCGGTGCCGAGCCGGCGCAGGCTGGCCTCCACGGCGCGCAGCGCGTAGCCGCGCGACAGGCCGCGCGCATTCGGCCCCTTGCCCGTCGGGTTGGCCATCTTGGTCGCCAGCACCCACCAGTCGCGCTCGGCGGCGATGGCGCGGCCGACCACCTCCTCGGACCGGCCGTCGAGATAGGCGTCGGCGGTGTCGATGAAGTTGATCCCGTGTTCGCGGGCGTCGGCGATGATGCGCTGCGCCGCGGCCTCTTCGGTCGGGCCGCCGAACAGCATGGTGCCCAGGCACAACGGCGACACCTGCAGGCCGCTACGGCCGAGCTTGCGATACTCCATGGTTCCTGCCTCCCTGGCTGTGCAGGGTCTTAAGGCAGGAGGGAAATGGTGCAAGCGGCGTGGCAGCTTCGCGCCTGGCAGGCGGCGGTGGTGGTGGGCGGCCTGGTCCCGGTCGGGGCGGGGCTGGCCGGCGTGCTGCTCGGCCCGGCGATGGTCGGCGCGCCCGATCCCGGCGACCTCGACAGCCATTTCCGCTATCTCTCCGGCCTGCTGCTGGCGATCGGCCTGGCCTTCTGGAGCACCATTCCCGGCGATGAGAGCGGCCGCTTCGGCCTGCTGACGTTCGTGGTGGTGCTCGGCGGTCTGGCGCGGCTGTCCGGCGTGTTCGCGCAGGGGCTGCCATCCCTGCCGATGCTCGGCGGCCTGGGCATGGAACTGGCGGTCACCCCGGCGCTGTGGTGGTGGCAGCGGCGGCTCCGACGGGGCGGCGCTTGAGCGAGGCACCGGGGCTGCCGGCGATTTTCGCCTGCTTCCTGACGATCGGCATGCAGGGGTTCGGCGGCGGGCTTTCCGCCTGGATGCGGCGCGAGGTGGTGCTGCGCCGCGCCTGGCTGGAGGAGCCGCAATTCCTCAGCGGCCTGGCGCTGAGTCAGATCACGCCGGGGCCCAACGCGGTCAATCTGGCAGTGTTCATCGGCACCACGCTGCGCGGCTGGCGCGGCGCGCTCGCCGCTTTCGCCGGGATCATGGGCCTGCCGATGCTGCTGGTGCTCGGCGCGGGCGTGCTCTATTTCCGCTCGCGGGCGCTCCCCGGGCTGGAGAGTGCGCTGGCCGGCATGGGCGCGGTGGCGATCGGCCTGAACCTGGCGACGGGCTGGCGGATGACCCGCAGCGGCGTCGCCGACCGGCCGGGCGCGGCGATCATGGTGGCGACGGCGCTG
>JAFAYM010000220.1 GCA_019240395.1 Acidisphaera sp.
TATGGTTGTGGCCTAAGCGATGGTTGACGCGATTGTCTTTAATGATACCGGCACGGTTGCGCCGCTGGGCGCCGCACGGCCTGACCGGACCGCGTGGCGACCGAGTAGTATGGCGAGCGACGCGATTTCGAGCATGTATCGTAACATTTGTCTCGACGAAACCTGTCGCAGGCAGTGGTGTGGTCAGCGGCCCGTCAACCCGAAGCAGATCGAGCGCAAACGGGGCATGAGATGAGGTGATGACGCCTGTATCGGGCAGGCGACTAGTCCGATTACGCCAGGGCTGGAAATTCAAGAACACGCGGAGATCACAAGTTGATGAAGCTTCAGCGAGACCAGGTCACCCATGAGTATCGCGTGCGCTCAATCCTAGAGGCTGTTATGAACTGACGGCAAGTAAAGCGGCTTGTTTGAGCATGAGGCAGACGAAGGCGACCAAGTGCAGGCCGGCCAAAGTGCTGGCGTATCGCTCGTAATCCCTGATCAGGCGGCGGAAGCGGGTGGCCCAGGCGAATGAGCGCTCGATCACCCAGCGGCGTGGCAGCAGCACGAACCCCTTCTTGGCTTGCGGCAGCTTGATGACGACCAACTCGATGCCGTTGGCCTCGGCCGCCGAGGCAGCGCGTTCGCCCGTGTAGTTCTGATCGACGAAGGCGATCTCGACATTGTTGCCGGTGACGGCTTGGATGGTGCCTGTCAGTCGAGCGACTTCAACGCGATCGTCGGTGCTGGCTGGCGTGACATGCAAGGCCAGAAGGTAACCCAGCGTGTCGACCGCCATGTGCAACTTCGAGCCCTTCTTGCGCTTGGCCCCGTCATAGCCGCCACGCGGGCCGCTCTCCGGCGAGGAGCGCAGGGTGCGGCTGTCGATGATCGCCGCACTTGGCTCCTCAGATCGGCCTGCAGCCAAACGCAGCACGGCACGCAGATCATCGGCCAGCGCCTCAAAGCAGCCCGCCGCCAGCCAGCGCTGCGCCTGCTGATAGACCGCCGCCCAAGGCGGCAGGTCGTTGGGCATCCAACGCCATGGTGCGCCGGTCTTGATGATGTAGCGCAGGCCGTTGAACACTTCGCGCAGCGGATAGCTGCGTTGTCCGGCATCTTCGGACAGCAGGCACAGATAGGGCGCAACCAGCGCCCACTCCTCGTCCGAGACGTCGGAAGGATAGGCTTTACGAGTAATCTCCATGCCAGAAGACATAGGAATTACAGTACTCAAGGTCCATAACAGCCTCTAGGGTCCGTTCGCATTTGAGCACTTGGCGAATCGAGGCAAGTCCTGGCTGTCTGCGGCGATAGCCGGGGGAAGACCATGCCAGTTCTGACCGACGCGCAGTGGGTGAAGTTTGAAGCCGCGATCGCAGCGGTCAAGATCCGTGGCGCGCGTCCACGCAAGGAGGACCGTCGCACCATCGAGGCGATCATCTGGCGGCTCGACAACGGCGCCAAATGGCGTTCGATCCCGGCCGAACTTGGCGATTGGCACCACGCTTACCTGCGTTTTCGGCGCTGGGCCGTGGCGGGCGTATGGGACCGGATCATGGCGCACGTGGTGGCCGAGGGGGAGCCAAAGCTCGCCTTCGCCTGCATCGACGGCACGATCGCGCGGGCGCACCAGAAGGCCGCTGGAATGCGCCCGAGCAAACCGACGCTGTGAGTCTGCGACTCAATCGCAGCAGCGGTGGCAACACCCAGGCTCTTGGCCGTTCGCGGGGCGGCTTTGGCAGTAAAATCATTGGTGTTTGCGATGCCGCTGGCCGCCTTGTCAACTTTGTCCTGGCGCCGGGTCAGGCGCACGAACTGGCCCCCTCGCTGCTGTTGTTGACGCGTCTGCCCAAGGCGCCAGCCTGGGCGTTGGCCGACCGGGCGTGCGACGCGAAGGCGTTTCGTTCGGCGGCGCGGGCGATCGGGTCGATCCCGGTGGTGCCGTCTCGCAAGAACGCCAAGCAGCCGGAACCATGCCCGGACTACATCTACCGACACCGCAACCTGATCGAACGCTGCTGGTCGCGCCTGAAAGAGTGGCGGGCCATTGCCACGCGATACGACAAGACGGCAACCTCCTACGCCGCCGGTATCGCAATCGCCGCCACGCTTGACTGGTTCAAGTCTTCCCGCTGACAGGTATTCAAATGCGAACGGACCCTAGGCCCGCACTGAACCTATCAATTCGCTAAGCGTCCGGGCGGGCGGGCCGCATGATTTTAACGGATGATCACGCGCAAGATCGAATTTGCAAGACATTAAAAGCCAATTCTTGAGCGAGTCCGCTCAGACGGCGGTCGCCTGAATAGCGCTATTCTCGAAGCGGTACTGTACCAACGACAGCGCGGGACGGGCCGTTTTTACGCGGCAGTGCGCAGGCGCCGCATCGATGGCTACTGCCGCCAGCTCCGCACGTGCTGGCTTCTCGCGACGGCCGCTCGATGGCACAAAAGTGAAATTTCGCACCAACCGGTTGATCTATGGTCTGCTACGCCTCGCGCGGAACAAGCACGACCCCGTCGCGGATAATCGTTTCGACGGGCTCCAGCGCATCGCCCCGACACGGGCCGCGCAGGCACAGCCCATCCGAGATGCGGAACTCGGCGCCATGCGTGGCGCAGATGATGCGGCTGCCATCGGCTGACAGGAAGCGGTCGGGCACCCAATCCAGCGGCGTGCCGATATGCGGGCAGGCGTTCACGTAGACATGCGCGGTATCGCCCTGGCGCACCGCGAACAGCCCGACGAAGCTGCCGGGCGGACCGGCAAAGCCGCGCGCCTCGCCGTCCGCCAGATCCGCCAGCCGGCACAGCGCGCGAAACCTGGCTGTCATGCGTTCCATCCTCCCATGCGGCAGAGCCGATCCCAGTGCGTCTTCGAGACCGGTACCACCGACAGCCGCGACAACCGCACCAGCGCGAGTTCAGCGAAGTCCGTGTCGGCCTTGATCTCGGCCAGGCTGACCGGCTTCGGCAGCGGGCGCACCGCCTGCATGTCGACGCACACCCAGTCGCCACCGTCCGCGCTCGGGTCGGGATAGGCTTCCCGCACCACCTTGACGACGCCGACGATCTGCTTGCCCACGCCGGAGTGATAGAAGAAAGCCAGATCGCCAGATCGCATCGCCTTCAGGTTGTTCTTTGCGGTGTGGTTGCGTACGCCGGTCCATGGCTCCACACGGTTGGCGACCATCTGGTCCCAGGAGAAGGCGTCCGGCTCCGATTTTACCAGCCAATAGCTGCTCATCTCGCCCCCGATCATAGTTCTTCGTCTGTCGCCGGCCGGTCGTCCGCCGCCTGATATTCGATCGCATACAGGCGTCAGTCGCAAGACGACCGCGATTCATCCCGTCAATCGGATACTTCAGAACGACGCAACCTATTACGATCCTACAATGCGAGAGACTCGTCGAGAAGAAGACGGATGATATCCAACGAGGACGACAGCCGGACTTGACCCACAGGTGTAGCGACGCACAAGGATGGGAGTTCGACGCGCATGTATGAACGGCCCGTATAGCGCAATGGTCAGCGACCGGCGCACGCGACTGCGCTGCTCCGGTACGGTCTACACCTCCGGGCAAACCTGTGCCGGAAACGCCTCAACCGACCCGATTGAAGCACGGATAGTGTCTCGCGCCAGCACCTCGCGGG
>JAFAYM010000241.1 GCA_019240395.1 Acidisphaera sp.
GTTCGGCACCCTCTTCATGGATGGGGGGCTCTGAATGTCGGCCATCCAGTTCATCACTCTCCTGTTGTGACTAGGATCACGCCGCCAGCGTATATGAACATCATGCGCGGTCACCACTTCGCCAAGCCGCAGATCGCGCATCAGTTCCACATAAAGAGGGTCAACATACACCGTCAGCCTCCGTGCTTTCCGCTAAGCATATGGCAAAAGCCGCCCTCCTGCGAGGGTGGCCTGGTGCGGTGCGGTGTGTTGCGATGCGCGGCGGCGTGATGCGGAGCAAGGCGCTGCGACGTGGATAGACCCTAGCCGATCAGGGGGGCGGATTTCAAAGTGAGGCAGTGCCGGAATCGCGGAGCGATTCCACTCGAGCCGATAGTGCTCTAATAGCGCCTTCTCCCGCCCGCATCCTGCACCAGCGTTCCCGACGAGGAGCTTCGATGGCGACCGACCTGGAAATCGCCCGCGGCGCCCGCCTGCGCCCGATCGCCGACATCGCCGGCGGGCTCGGCATCCAAGCGGCCAGCCTCGAGCCGTACGGCCGCTACAAGGGCAAGGTGAGCCTCGACTTCGTCCGCTCCGTGGAAGGACGGCCGGACGGCGCGCTGGTGCTGGTCACCGGCATCAGCCCGACGCCCGCCGGCGAGGGCAAGACGACGACCACCATCGGCCTCGCCGACGCGCTGAACCGGATCGGCCGGCGCAGCGTGATCTGCCTGCGCGAGCCGAGCCTTGGACCGTGCTTCGGCCAGAAGGGCGGGGCGACGGGCGGCGGCCGCTCGCAGGTCCTGCCGATGGAGGAGATCAACCTCCACTTCACCGGCGACTTCCATGCCATCACCGCGGCCAACAACCTGCTGGCGGCGATGATCGACAACCACCTCTACTGGGGCAACGCGCTCGGCATCGACCCGCGACGCATCACCTGGCGGCGCTCGCTCGACAGCAACGACCGGGCGCTGCGGGCCATCGTCAACGGCCTGTCCGGCCCCGGCGCCGGCGGCGCCAACGGCAGCCCGCGCGAGGACGGGTTCGACATCACCGTCGCCTCCGAGGTGATGGCGGTGTTCTGCCTCGCCCGCGACCTGCCCGACCTGCAGGCGCGGCTCGGCCGCATGGTGGTGGCCAGCCGCCGGGACGGCACCGCCGTCACTGCGCGCGACCTCAAGGCGGACGGCGCGCTCGCCGTGCTGCTGCGCGACGCCTTCGCCCCCAACCTCGTGCAGACCATCGAGGGTTCGCCGGCGCTGGTGCATGGCGGGCCGTTTGCGAATATCGCCCATGGCTGCAACTCGGTGGTGGCCACCAGGCTCGGCCTGAAGCTTGCCGACATCGTGGTGACCGAGGCCGGCTTCGGCGCCGATCTCGGCGGCGAGAAGTTCCTCGACATCAAGTGCCGCTCCGCCGGCCTGGCCCCCGCCTGCTGCGTCGTCGTGGCAACGGTCCGGGCGCTGAAGATGCAGGGCGGCGTGCCGCGCGCCGAGCTCGGCCGGGAGGATCCGCGCGCCGTCGCCGCGGGTGTCGTCAATCTCACGCGCCACGTCGAGAACATGCACAAATTCGGGCTGCCGGTGGTGGTCGGGCTGAACCGCTTCGACAGCGACACCGCTGCCGAATTCGCCGTAGTCAAGGAGGCCATGGCGCGCCAGGACACCGAGGTGGTGGTCTGCAGCCACTGGGCGGACGGCGCTGCCGGCGCGGTCGATCTGGCGCATGCCGTGACGGCGCGGATCGAGGCCGGCGGCGCCCGCTTCGCACCGCTCTATCCCGACGCGCTGCCGCTGGCCGACAAGATCGCGGCGATCGCCCGCAGCATCTACCGCGCCAGCGAGATCGCCCTGCCGGCCTCGGTTGCCGGCCGGTTGCATGCCTATGAGAAGGCCGGGTTCGGCCACCTGCCGGTCTGCATCGCCAAGACGCAATACAGCTTCAGCGCCGACCCGACGCTGCTCGGCGCACCGGAGGGCCATGTCCTGCCGGTCCGGGAGGTGCGGCTGGCGGCCGGCGCCGGGTTCGTCGTGGCGATCTGCGGCGACATCCTGACCATGCCGGGCCTGCCGCGCACCCCGTCCGCCGAAGCCATGGGACTGGATGGCGACGGCAACATCCAGGGACTTTCCTGAGAGAGCCTCGTCCTACGGAGCTGGCTCAGCCGTGACGCCGCGCTCGACTCTCGGAACCAGCATGAAGTTCGAGATGTCGTCGTATCGCTGGAAGGTCTCGACAATCTCGTAGCCCATGCGGCCGCGCCATTCCTCGAATGCCGCGGAGTTCCTGGATTGGATCTCGATGAAGATGTTCGGGCGCCAGTGCTCGATGGTGCGGTGCAAGCCCGTCAGCACCTCGATCTCCATCCCCTCGATGTCGATCTTCAGAAAGCTGGGCACCAGCGGGAAGATCAGATCGTCGCCGGCGATCACCGGGGTGCTCCCGTTTTCGTCCGGGACGAACCGGGTGCTGCCGAGATTGTCCTTGTCGAGCTCCTCCGGCCGAAGCCGACCGGAGCTCGCCCCGAGCGCGATGCCGAGATACTGCCGATCCACATTGCTGCAGCCGTTCAGCATGAGGTTCAGGCACAGGATGGTGATCGCCGCGGGATTCGGCTCGAACACCACGATGCGCGGGCTGTCGAGAAACCTGGAAACGTAGACCGCGTGGTTGCCGACGTTCGCGCCGATATCCACGAAGGTTCCGTCGGCCCGCCAGTGCTTTCGCATGAGGCCGAGCTCCTCGGCTTCATAGAATTGGCCGTGATAATGCACGCTCTGGATCACGTCCCCGGGGTTGGCAACGAAGAACCTGATCTGCCTTCCCTCGATCTCGGACTCGACGACGCAACCCTGATTCCGTCGCATCATCTTTCTCCCGGAGACCGGAGGCGGTGTAGAGCAACATCCGAGCGGGTGGAAGCCGCCTTTGTCACGAGTGGCCGGAGGGGAGTGCGCGGGCGGCCTCGCCGCCCCTAATGCTTGCCGCCCAGCAGCCGGACGAGTTCCTCCGGCACCGGCTCCTTCAACACGCTGCCGAAGTTCTGCTGCAGGCCGCGCGCCAGCCATAGGTTGAGAGCGTCGGCGGGATCCTCAGGCCTTCGGCCACAGGATCGGACGACCCGAACATCCCGATCTTCCGGCGGCACACACATGAAACGCTTAAAGCAGCCCGGAAGCTTCGGTTCCGCGAATTAACGGATTGCCGCACTCCGTGACATGGATGCGTCGATCAGCGCGGGCTGAGGACCATCACCATCTGGCGGTTCTCCATCCGGGGCATCTGCTCGACCTTGGTCTGTGCGTCCATGTCGCCGCGGATGCGTTCGAGCACCCGCACGCCGATGTCCTGGTGGGCCATTTCGCGGCCGCGGAAGCGGAGGGTGACCTTTACCTTGTCGCCCTCCTCGATGAAGGACCGCATGGCGCGCAGCTTCACCTGGTAGTCGTTCTCGTCGATGTTCGGGCGGACCTTTATTTCTTTAATCTCAATGACTTTTTGCTTCTTTTTAGCTTCGTTCTTCTTTTTCTGCTGCTCGTATTTGAACTTGCCGAAATCCAGTATCTTGACCACCGGCGGGTCGGCATTGGGGCTGATCTCCAGCAGGTCCAGCCCGGCCATCACGGCCCGGTTCAGCGCGTCGCGGGCGGTCATCACCCCCTGCATCTCGCCGTCCTGGTCGATCAATCGCACTTGCGTGGCTCGTATCTCCTCGTTCACGCGGGGCCCGTCGCGGGTCGGCGATGCGGGCATTGGTCCTCTGGCTATGGCGTCTCTCCTGCTGCTGTTGATCCCGAAAGCCGGCCGGTCTGGGCGTCCGGGCGGCGGATCATAGTTTCCCCGATCGGGCCGGGTCCAACCAATTTGACGCCGGGGGCTGCCGGCCCAGATCGGGCGGCATCGCCTCCTGCGCCAATCGGGCAATGGCGGCGTCCCGCCCGAGCACCTCCTGCGCCTCGCCGCCCAGCCGGCGCAGGGCGACGGTGCCGGATGCCGCCTCCTTGCGGCCGACCACCGCCAGCACCGGCACGTGCGCCAGACTGTGCTCGCGGATCTTGGCGTTGATCTTCTCGTTGCGCAGATCGAGTCGCACCTCGAGTCCCGCCCGGCGCAGCGCCTCGGCGAGGCCGGCGGCGTATTCGTCGGCGTCCGAGACCACCGTCGCCACCGCCACCTGCA
Source organism: Acidisphaera sp. (assembly GCA_019240395.1). Classification (GTDB taxonomy): domain Bacteria; phylum Pseudomonadota; class Alphaproteobacteria; order Acetobacterales; family Acetobacteraceae; genus JAFAYA01. The sequence goes on from JAFAYM010000241.1 coordinate 4,165, forward strand.
CCGGCGCCAGCCAGAGCGGGAATCGGCCGGCATATTGCTCGATGAGCATGCCGAGGAAGCGCTCGAAGCTGCCGAGAATGGCCCGATGCAGCATCACCGGCCGGTGACGGGCCCCATCTTCCGCCACGTATTCGGCATCGAGCCGCTCCGGCATCACGAAATCCACCTGGAGCGTGCCGCACTGCCAGTCCCGCCCGATGGCGTCGCGCAGCACGAATTCCAGCTTCGGCCCGTAGAAGGCCCCTTCCCCGCGATTCAGCTCGTAGCTGACCTTGGCGGTGGCGCACGCCTCCTTCAGCGCCGCCTCGGCCCGATCCCACACCACGTCGCTGCCGGCGCGCTGGGCCGGGCGATCGGCAAATTTCACCGCGAACTCGGGGAAGCCGAAATCCCGATATATCGAGGCGAGCAGGTCGACGAAGCGCACCGTCTCCGGCGCGATCTGCGCCTCGGTGCAGAAGATGTGGGCGTCGTCCTGGGTGAAGGCGCGCACCCGCATGATGCCGTGCAGGGCTCCGGACGGCTCGTAGCGATGGCAGGAGCCGAACTCCGCCATGCGCAGCGGCAGGTCCCGGTACGACTTGATGCCCTGGCGGAAGATCTGCACGTGGCACGGACAGTTCATCGGCTTGAGCGCGAGGGTCTTCTCCTCATGCTCGACGGTGGCGATGAACATGTGCTCGCGGAATTTCTCCCAGTGGCCGGAGGCCTCCCACAGCGAGCGGTCGACCAGCTGCGGGGTGCGCACCTCCTGATAGCCGGCGGCATTCAGCCGGCGGCGCATGTAGCTTTCCGCGGTGCGGTAGAGGCGCCAGCCGTTCGGATGCCAGAAGATGCTGCCGACCGCCTCCTCCTGAATGTGGAACAGATCCATCTCGCGGCCGATCCGGCGATGGTCGCGCCGCTCCGCCTCGGCGAGGCGGTGCAGATAGGCGTCGAGCTCGCTTCGGTCGCGCCAGGCGGTGCCGTAGATGCGGCTGAGCATGGCGTTGCGGTGGTCGCCCCGCCAATAGGCACCGGCCACCTTCATCAGCTTGAAGGCGTCGCCGACATCGCCGGTGCCGCGCATGTGCGGCCCGCGGCAGAGGTCGATCCAGTCGCCCTGCTTGTAGAAGGTGATGGTCTCGCTTTCCGGAAGATCGCGGATCAGCTCGGCCTTGTAGCGCTCGCCGCGCGCCTCGAAGAAGGCGATCGCCGCCTCGCGGTCCCACACCTCGCGCTCGAAGACAGCGTTGCGGGCGACGATCTCGCGCATGCGCGCCTCGATGACCGGAAAATCCTCGGGGGTGAAGGGCTCGTTGCGGGCGAAATCGTAGTAGAAGCCGTCCTCGATCGCCGGTCCGATGGTCACCTGGGTGCCGGGATAGAGGTCCTGCACCGCCTCGGCCAGCACATGCGCCGCGTCGTGGCGGATCAGGCCCAAGGCTTCCGGGTCGCGGCGGGTGACGAAGACCACGCCGGCGTCCCGGTCGATCTCGTGCGCGAGGTCGACGAGCGTGCCGTCGAGCTTCATGGCGAGCGCCGCGCGCGCCAGGCCGGGGCCGATCGCCGCCGCCAGCTCGGTGCCCGTCACGCTGCCTTCGAAGCAGCGGACAGAGCCGTCGGGCAGGGTGATGGCGGGCATGCAGGCGTCTCCGGCGTCTCGTCACAGATCGTGCGGCGGTCTATGGCGTCCCAGCCGCCCGGCGACAACCCCGCATGCATGCGGGGTGCGCCGAAAAACCCAGGGATGCACGGGTCGGCAAGACTGGTACGATCGTTTTCTCGCCGGAAGAAGCCGTCCCCCGATGCCTTCCTCGATGTCGTCCCCACCCTGTGTGGCCGTCGTGCTGCCGTCGAGCGAAGGCTTCGGCCCGGAGGCGGTCGGCGCCATCGGCATGCTCGTCCAGCGGCTCGGGGCGGCAAGCGGCTTCGCGACGGTGGTGATCGGGGCGGATAGGACGCCGGCGCCCTTCAGCGTGCCCGCTTACCGGGCCGCACCGGGACCGGCCTGGCTGCCGGTGCCCCGCTCGGTGCGCTACGCCATCGGGGTGGCCGACGCTCTGCGCCGGCTGCGGCCCAGCCTGATCGAAGTGCACAACCGGCCGCTGCTGGCCGGCAAGCTGGCCAGGCGCTTTCCCGGCACGCCGACGACGCTGTTCCTGCACAACGACCCGCGCGGCATGCGCGGCATGCGCTCGGCGGCGGAGCGGCGGGCTCTGCTGGGCCGGCTGGCGAGGGTGGTGGCGGTGTCGGAATGGGTGCGCAGTCGCCTGGCGGAGATCGAGGCGACGGACGGCCTGGCGGAGACCGCGGCACGCCTCCTCGTGCTGCGCAACTGCATCGATCTGGCCGGGCTGCCGCCGCCGCGCAGCGCCGCCGAGCGCTCGCGGCGGATCCTCTATGTCGGCCGGATAGTGCCCGAGAAGGGGCCGGACCGCTTCATCGCCGCCTGCGCCCGCGCCTTGCCGGGGCTGCCCGGCTGGCGGGCGGAGATGCTGGGCGCCAGGCGATTGCGGGCGCTGCGGAGCAGGGCGGCGGGACGCGAATCCGCCTTCGAGGCCGGCGTGCGCCGGGCGGCAGAAGGCGCCGGGATCAGCCTGGCTGGCTATCGCCCGCATCACGAGATCCTCGCGGCAATGGCCGAGGCGGCGATCGTCGTCGTGCCGAGCCGGTGGGAGGAGCCGTTCGGTCTCACCGCGCTGGAGGCGATGGCGAGTTCTGCGGCGCTAATCTGTTCGCCGCGCGGCAACCTGCCGGCGCTGACCGGCGGGGCGGCGCTGCTGGCCGATCCCGACGATCCTGACGCGCTGGCCGCGGCGATCACCGAGCTGGCGCGCGACCCGGAACGGCGGGGCGGGCTGGGGGCGGCGGGGCGACAGCGCGCCCGCTGCTTTGACGTGCCCGCGGTTGCCGCCAGCCTCGATGCGCTGCGCCGCGCCGTGCTCGATCTATGAGACCTGAACCGGCGGCGACAGGACGAAGGCGGCCACATCCGCGACCGGCAGCTCGGTTAGATCGTCCCGCTTGAGCCAGTGCGCATCCCGGCCCCAGGGCGCGGAGATCGTCGGGTCGGTATGGCGAGACATCAGCATCAGCGTGCGTGCGCCGGCGGCCGCGGCGAGGAAGGTGGGGCCGGTGTCATTGCCGATGACCGCCACGGCCCGCCTTGCCAAGGCCGCGAGCTCCGCCAGGCTGGTGCGGCCGCCGAGATCGATCGCCTCCGGCGCGACCTGTCGTATCGCGTCCAGGGCGTCGCGGTCGGCCGCGGTGCCGAGCAGGACCGGGGCGAACCCGGCGGCCGCCAGGCGGATCGCCAGGGCGCCATAGTGCGCCGGTGGCCAGCGCTTGTGCGGCAGATGCGGCGTGCAGCCCGGGATCAGCAGGACGAAGCGCCCGGGCAGCGCGAAACCGTCCACCGGGGCATCGAGCCAGGACAGGTCGGCCGGAAGCGGCGCCGGCACCCCGGCGACGGCGAGCTGCGCCGCCATCTTCGCGCGGTTCGAGTATTGCCCCCGGGAGAAATCCGGGTTGGGGTGCGACGCCCCGGCGGCATGACCCACCCATTCCGGCCGGCGCCGCGGCGGCAGCATGCGGAAATAGGCAGCGGTGCGGGCCGAGCATTGCAGGTCGTAGACCCGGGAAAACCGCTCGGCGAGGAAACGCCGGCGGATCCCCCACCAGCGCCGGACATCCAGCAGCTTCGGCCGCTCATCGAGCCAGATCCGATCGAACCACGGCATCGCCCGCGCCAGCCCCGAATGTGCCGGTGCGGTCATCAGCACGAGTTCCGCTGCCGCATGGTGGCGCCGGATCGCCTGCAGCGCGTCGAAGCTCTGCACGAGGTCGCCGAGCGCGCCATGCTTGATGACGAGGATGCGCGCTCTGGGCGGCTCAGGCCTCGGCGGCATGCGGCAACGGGCCAAGCGTCCCGCGATCGGCGGCAATCACCCCGAGCACCGCGTCCGGGGTGATGCGCTGCATGCCGCTGAGATCAGGCCGGCGATCGGGCGGCTGGATCGGCACGATCTGCCGGCTATGGTGCAGCGGCGGGGTCGCGCCGAACAGGCCATAGGCGCGCGTGCCCACCGCCGCCGCCAGATTCAGAAACCCGGAATCGTTGCCGAGGTGCAACGCGCTGGCCGCGAGCAATGCCGCAAGCTCGTCGATCGGCCAGCCGATCACCGGGATCGCCCGGGCAGCGTGCGGGCCAAGCTGCGCCAGCAGATCGTCGATCACGGACGCCTCCCCCGGCCCGCCGAGCAGCAGCACGCTGCGCCACCCCGCGACGAGCAGCGCGCTCGCCACCTCGGCAAAGGCGGCGTTGCTCCACCGCCGGAAAGGCTCCGAGGACCCGAGGCCAAGCGCCACGGCGGGGAAGCGCGCATGCCCGACCCGCGCGCACGCCGCCGCCCGCGCCTGCTCGGGCACCGCAATCCGCGGCTCCGGATCCGCCAGGGGAATGCCGCACGCCGTCAGCCAGGCAGTGGCCTGGTCGTAGCGCGGCTGGTGCAGCATGGAGTGCGGCAGAAAGGGCGGCCGGTTCAGGAGCGCGCGCTGCCAAGTGAAGCCGTAGCCGTAGCGTCGGGGAATCCCCGCGGCCAGCAGGCTGAACGCCAAACCGCGACTGTGATGCAGCAGCACGGCGGCGGCAAAGCGCCGGGAGCGCAGCACGCCGGCGAGGCGCAGCGCGGCCGGAGCACGGCCCGGCGGCAACCTGTCCAGCCAGAGAACTTCGCCGATGGCCGACTGTCCCGCGAGCAGGCGGTCGGCCCGGCTGCTCGCCTTCGCAACCAGGGTGACACGCCCGCTCGTCCGTGCCGCCAGCGCCGCGATGTGCGGCAGATGCCAGATCATGTCGCCGATGCCGGGCAGCGGCTGGACGATCGCCAGATCACCGGGAAACTCCGGGGGCCCTGCCTCGGTGGCCACGGCGGACGAAAACCGCCTCATATAACCGGGGGATAGGCGCCGCGGGCGCTCTCCGCTACGACCGGCGCGGAATCCAGGACTTTGACGCGCGAGACGGGAATGAACGCCCAATCAAATCGCGATGCCGGGGCGACGAATCTACTTGGTCGGATTGCACTGCTCGGCACGTTGAGCCTGCCTGTCGGGCTGCTCTATTCGCGTGTGGCCTCCGAGGTGTCAATCGGCGTGGTCGATTGCTGCTTCCTCGCGGATTGCCTGCTTCACCGGTATTGGAATTGGCTGAGCCGGCCGTGGAACCTGGCCGCCTTTCCGTGGCTCGCCTGGCTTGTCCTGTGCTCGGCGGCCTCGGGGGAGTGGCCGGTGCTGGCCCAGGCGCTGGCCACGCTGCGCTTCTTGCTGCTCGCCGCGGCTTTGGCGGACTGGGTGCTCGTCGCGGCGGCACCCCGCCGGTGGCTGGGCTGGATGGTGACCCTGGCCGCCGGCTGGATCGCGCTGCAGAGCTGGCAGCAGTACCTCACCGGCCGCAATCTGTTCGGCGTGCCGCGCAACGGCGATGGCGCGCTGACCGGCCCGTTCAACCGGCCGCGCGCCGGCCCGGCCTTCCTGCTGGTGTTCTTCCCCGCCTTGCTGCCCGCCGCCATGGCGCTCATCGGCCGGCGCGGCTGGGCCGCCCGCGCCATGGGCGCACTGCTCGTCGTGCTCGCCGTCGCCACCATGGTGCTGATCGGTCAGCGCATGCCGGCCGTGCTGATGGCGTTCGGCCTGCTGGTCTGCGCGGCGCTGCTCCGGCCCCTGCGCATGGCCGTGCTCGGCGCCGTGGTCGCGGCTTGCCTGCTGCTCGCTGCGACGCCGGTGGTCTCGCCCCCCACCTTCCAGAAGCTCGTGGTGCATTTCACCGCGCAAATGGAGCACTTCGCCAGCAGCGACTACGGCGTGATCTATCAGCGCGCAGCGGTGATCACCGCCGCCCATCCGCTGCTCGGGCTCGGCTTCAACGGCTTCCGGCGGCACTGCGCCGAGCCGCGCTACTTCCTCTCGCTGCCCTGGATCGGCGCTCCCGATGGCGGCCTGCGCGGCTGCAATACGCATCCGCATAATTTCTACCTCGAAGCGGCGACTTCCTCGGGCGTTCCCGGGCTGCTGCTCTTCGCCGGCATGATGGTCACATGGCTGGTGCTGCTCGGGCGCAGTCTGAACGGGAATGCCGTGCGCGTCGGGCTGTTGCTGACGGCACTGCTGGAAGCGTGGCCGCTCGCCTCGACGAGCGAGTTCTTCTCGGTGCCGAATGTCGGCTGGGTTTTCCTGATGCTCGGCTGGGGATTCGCCGAGCTGCGCGCCGATGCCGGCGACCCCCGTGCTTCCTCGGTCATCCCCGACATTCCACAAGTCGTTACCGTTTCATAACGGTGTGCGCAGCAGCTCGCCATAGACCTCGAGCGTGGCCTGCTGCATGGCCGTCACGGTGAAATGCTCCAGCACGGCGGCGCGGGCACGCTGCCCCATGGCCCGGCGCTCCGGCGCGGGAAGGTCCAAGGCGTGATCCAGCA
>JAFAYM010000252.1 GCA_019240395.1 Acidisphaera sp.
CGGCTTCCTCGTACGGTCCGGCGTTCAGCCGGTCGCCGAGCCCGGCATTGGCGTTCACCCAGCCCATGACGAAGCCGATCCCGGCCATGCCGCCCTTGATGCCGTTGTAGCCGAACTGCTTGGGATGCTGCTTCACCCACTCCGCCAGTTCGGCGAAGCTGCGCGGCGGGTTCTTGACGATCTCCGGGTTGTAGGCGATCGCCACCTGGCTGTCGAACATCGGCATCACGTAGCCCTCGACATTGGTGCCGAGCGCGTTCACCGCCTTCTGGCTGGTGACCAGCTTGCCGGTGGAAACCTCGCCGCGGTATTTCGCCAGCAGGTCCTCGGTCACCATCTGCGCGGCGCCGCGCTGGTGGATCACCGCCACGTCGATGTCCCAATCGTGGGCGCCGGATTTCTTCTCGGCCATCAGCTTCTGCTCGATGGCCAGCGAGCCGGGATCGCCCGGCCCGGTGCCGATGGCGCGCACATGCACGCCGGGATGCGCCTGTTCGAATTTCGGACCGAGATACTGGTTGATGTAGTCGACCATGTTCTGGTCGCCGGCGGTGGCCACGTCGAGCACGGTGTCGGCGCGCGCCGACGCCGCAAAAAGCGCGCCAGGAAGCGCCAGCGCGGCGAAGGCGAGGATCGTCGATTTTCGCATGGTCGGTTCTCCCTGATGTTCGGGGTCAGGCGGCGGCGGATGCCGCAAAGAGGTGCAGCGCCGCCGCCGGGATTGCCACCCGGGTCGCCGCACCCGGGCCGAGCACGACGGGATCGTCGATGAGATAGCGGCGACCCCCGGCTTCTATCGTGTAGCGCCAGACGTCGCCGGGGTAGCTCGCCTGCAGCACCCGCCCGGGCAGCACCAGGCTGGCCGGCGCCGGCGGCTCGTCGGCCGCCAGCAGCCGCGCTGCGGAGGCGCGGAAATAGGCGTCGAACGCCCCGTCCCGCACCGGACCGGCGAGATGAGCGCCGCCCTCGCCCAGGGTGAGGAGGCTCGGCGGAACCTCTTCCGCGGTCTGCACCGCCAGCCCTTCGGGCACCGCGCGCGCCGTCACGCGCACCATGTTGTCGGCGCCCATGAAGCTGGCGACGAACGGGCTCGCCGGGCGATGGTAGACCTCCTGTGGCGTGCCCTGCTGGGCGATCCGCCCGTCGCGCAGCACGACCAGGCGGTCGGCGATCACCATCGCCTCCTCGCGATCATGCGTCACGTGGAGCGCGGTGATGCCGAGACGTTGCTGCACCGCACGGATTTCGTGGCGCAGCTCGATGCGGATGGCGGCGTCGAGGTTGGACAGCGGCTCGTCCAGCAGCAGCATCTCCGGGTCGATCGCCAGGGCGCGGCCCAGCGCGACGCGCTGGCGCTGCCCGCCGGAGAGCTGCGTGACGTTGCGCGCGCCGAGGCCGGGCAGATGCAGCATCGCCAGCATCTCCTCCACCCGGGCGGCGATCCGCGCGCGGCTGGCCCGGCGCAGACGCAGGCCGTAGCCGATGTTCTGCGCCACAGTCATGTGCGGCCACAGCGCATAGGACTGGAACACCATCGCCGTGCCGCGCTGCTCCGGCGGCGTTGTCGTGATGTCGCGGCCGGCGAGCGTGATCCGCCCGCTGGCGACCGGGTTGAAGCCGGAGATGGCACGCAAAAGCGTGGTCTTGCCGCAGCCGGAGCTGCCGAGCAGGGCGACGAAGCTGCCCCGCTCGACGGCGAGCGACAGGCTCTGCAGCACGTCGAGGGAGCCGTGACGGACCACCAGATCCTCGACGGTGAGGAAAGACATTTTTCCGAACTTTCGACGAACTTGCCTGCCGCGCGGAGCGGACCACGTTCGCCGTCCATTTGGCAACGGTCGCGATCCCGCTGGGGCGGCTTGCCCGGCTGTTGGCGGGCGGCGGCGACCCTATTAGGATCGCCGCGCTGCGTCCGGTGAAAGACAGACGCGAGGAGGCGGGGTGACCGACGATACCTACGAGGTTCTGGCGCTGCGCTACGCCAGCGTCACCAACCGGACGCGGCGGGAGAACCTGCTGCGCCCCGACCCGCATCTGGACGCGCCGATGCCGATCGACTTCTACGTGTGGGTGATCCGCAACGCCGCGCGCACCATCGTCGTCGACACCGGCTTCGACACCAAGGAAGCCGAGCGGCGCGGGCGCACCTTGCGCCACCTGCCGCGGGAGTGCCTCGCCATGGCGGGCATCGACGCGACGGCGGTACGCGACGTCATCATCACCCACATGCATTTCGATCACGCCGGCACCATCGAGCATTTTCCGAACGCGACGTTCCATCTGCAGGACGCCGAGATGGCCTTTGCCACCGGGCGCTACATGGCGCACAAGAACTTCACCCTGCCGTTCACCGCAGAGCTCGTCTGCGACATGGTGCGTGCCGTCTTCGCGGGGCGGGTGAGCTTTCACGACGGCGACGACGAGATCGCACCCAATGTCACGGTGCATCGCACCGGCGGCCATTCCGCGGGCCTGCAGGTGGTGCGCGTGCTGACCCGGCGCGGCTGGCTGGTGCTCGCGTCCGACGCCAGCCACTTCTACGAGAACATGGAGACCGAGAATCCGTTCCCGCTGATCTGCCATCTCGGCGACATGTTCGAGGCGTTCCGCACGGTTCGCCGCCTGGCCTCGGCGCCGGGGCTGATCGTGCCGGGGCATGATCCGCTGGTGATGCAGCGCTACCAAGCGTTGCGGCCGGACCTGGCGGACACCATCGTACGGCTCGACGTGGAGCCGGTCACGGGATAGCCGTGCCTCGAACTTCAACCGGGACGGGGACATCATGAAAGATCGCGTGCTGCTGCTGCTCGGAACGAAGAAGGGCGCGTTCATCCTGCAGAGCGACACGGCGCGGCATAGCTGGTCGCTGCGCGGACCGTTCTGCGAGTGCTGGCCGATCAATCACGTCATCGCCGACGCGGCGACCGGCACCATCTGGGGCGGCGGCGGCAATGAATGGTTCGGCCCGGCGGTGTGGAAATCCACCGATCTCGGCGAGAGCTGGACGCATTCGAGCGACGGCCTCGCCTATGCGAGCGGGGAGACGCCCATCAAGTCGGTCTGGAGCCTGGCGCCGCGCGAGGGCCGGCTCTATGCCGGCGTCGAACCGGCCGGCCTGTTCGCCAGCGACGATGCCGGACACTCCTGGCAGCAGATCGCGGGATTGCGCGCGCATCCCACACGGCCGAAATGGCAGCCGGGCGGCGCCGGCCTGATCCTCCACTCCATCGTTGCGCATCCCGATGACGAGAAGAAACTCTGGGTCGCAATCTCGGCTGCGGGCGTATTCTACACGGAGGATGGCGGGCAGACCTGGGAACCGCGCAACAGCGGCACGCGCTGCGATTTTCTGCCGGAATCGGAAAGATATCCGGAATTCGGCCAGTGCGTGCATTGCCTGGTCATGGCGCCCGGCCGGCCGGATCGGCTCTATCAGCAGAACCATTGCGGCATGTATCGCAGCGAGGATGGCGGGCGAAGCTGGCAGAGCATCGAGGCCGGGCTGCCGTCGAGCTTCGGTTTCCCCGCCGTGGCGCATCCGCGCGATCCGTCGACATTGTATCTGCTGCCGCTCAACGGCGACATCGCCGGCCGCTACGTGCCGGAGGGTCGCGCCGCGGTGTGGCGCACACGCGATGGCGGCACGGAGTGGCAGGCGCTGCGCGAGGGCTTGCCGCAGCAGAACGCCTTCTTCGGCGTGCTGCGCCAGGCGATGGCGGCCGACCGGCTGGAGCCCGCCGGGATCTACGCCGGCACCAACACCGGCACGCTCTACGCCAGCGCCGACGAGGGCGAGAGCTGGTCCTGCATCGCCGAGCATCTGCCGCCGATCTTCTCGGTGGAGACACTCCTCGTCTAGGCGGGATCAGCTGCGATGCCGGTCCAGGTCACGCTGCCGACCGCGCTGATGGCGCTGTTCCCGGATTGCGAGCGCCACCCGAGCGTTGCCGCCGCGAGCGTCGGCGAAATGGTCGACGCGCTGGACGCGCGCTGGCCGGGGATGCGCGACCGGCTCTGCGATTCCACGCCGCGCATCCGGCGCCACGTCAACATCTTCGTGGGCGGGGAGCGCGCAACCCTGGAGACGCCGTTGGCGCCGGGCGAGGCGGTGCTGGTGATGACCGCGATCAGCGGCGGCTGAGGAAGTCGTTCCGCCTTTGCTTCGATGGCTGATGGTCCGCCGGGTCCGGCAGTCGTGCTTCCATCGAAGAAAGGCAAGCTGTGCATAGGTGTTGCTTGTCGATGGAAAGCCACGCTCCGGTCCCCTGGCCGCACCATGAGTGAGCGAACCCGCACGCGTCGATGCTATAGCGGGGCCATGTCCGATCCCACGACCAGCGAACTGCTCGCCGCCCGCCCGCATCTGGCCATGCACGCCATGGACGGCCTGCTGCTGGAGGGCGTGCCGCTCGCCGCGATCGCCCGGGAGGTGGGCACCCCCTGCTGGGTCTACGGCGTCGGCACCATCCGCGCCCGCTACGCCGCCCTCTCCCGAGCACTCGCCGGCCTCGACGCGCATCTCCATTATGCCGTCAAGGCCAACGACCATCTCGCCGTGCTGCGCGTACTGGGGGCGCTCGGCGCCGGCGCGGACGTGGTCAGCGAAGGCGAGCTGCTGCGCGCCCGCGCCGCCGGCATCGCCGCCGGCCGCATCGTCTTCTCCGGCGTCGGCAAGACCGAACGGGAACTCCGCCGCGCACTCGACGAGGGGATCGCCCAGGTCAACGTCGAAAGCGCGGAAGAACTGGCGATGCTCTCCGGGCTGGCGACCGCGGCCGGCCGGGTCGCGTCGGTGGCGCTGCGGGTCAATCCCGACATCGACGCCGGCACCCATCCGAAGATCACCACCGGGATCGCCCACAACAAGTTCGGCATTCCCCTCGGCGAGGCCGCCCACCTCTACCGCCACGCCGCGAGCCTGCCCGGCATCGCCCCGGTCGGCATCGCGCTCCATATCGGCAGCCAGATCCTCGCCGCCGCGCCGTACCGCGCCGCCTTCGCCCGCGCCGCCGAGCTGGTGCGGGGCCTGCGCGCGGCGGGGCTGGCGGTCGGCTCGGTCGATTGCGGCGGCGGGCTCGGCATTCCCTATCGCGACGAGATCCCGGTCTCCCCCGAGGCCTTCGCCGGCGCGATCCGCGCGACCCTGGGCGGGCTCGGGCTCCGCCTGCTGGTCGAGCCCGGGCGCTGGCTGGTCGGACCCGCCGGCGTGCTGCTGGCCTCGGTGATCCTGGAGAAGCAGGGAGCGGCGCGCATCCTGGTGCTCGACGCGGCGATGAACGAGCTGATCCGCCCGGCGATGTACGACGCCTGGCACGGCATCGTGCCGGTCTCGGCGGCCGATGCGGTCCGCCCGGTCTCGCCCGCCGACGTCGTCGGCCCAGTCTGCGAGAGCGCCGACACATTCGCGCGAAGCCGTCTGCTGCCGCCGCTGGCCGCGAAGGCCTGCGTGGCGATCCTCGATGCCGGAGCGTATGGTGCGGTCATGAGCTCCACCTACAATTCGCGGCCGCTGGCGGCGCAGGTGCTCGTGCACGGGGAACGCTGGGCGGTCATCCGCGAGCGGCAGAAGCCGGCCGACCTCTGGGCCGGCGAGCACATCCCGCCGTCGCTGATGCAGGTCGAATGACTCCCGGGCCGGAGCTGATGCGGCGCCTGGCCCGCCGGCGGGTGCAGGCGCGCGCTGTCCTGCTGTTCGAGCGCGTCTGGCCGGCGGTGTGGCCGGCGCTCGGCCTGCTCGGATCGTTCCTGTGCCTCGCCCTGCTCGATCTGCCGCGGCTGCTGCCCCCCTGGCCGCATATCCTGCTGCTCGGCGCGGTGACGCTCGCCACGCTGGGGCTGCTGGCCAACGGATTGCGCCGGGTGCGCGCGCCGGACAATGCCGAGGGCGACCGCCGGCTCGAGCGCGCCTCGAAGCTGGCGCATCGGCCGCTGGCGGCGCTGAGCGACCGGCCGGCGGTGCCGGGCTCCGAGGCGCTGTGGCAGGCGCACCTGGCCCGTGCCGCGGCGCAGCTGCGCCGGCTGCGCGTCGGCGTGCCGCGTCCCGGCCTCGCCGCACGCGACCGGCGGGCGCTGCGCTGCGGGCTGCTGGTCGCCCTGGCGGCCGCCCTGGTGATCGCCGGGCCCGACGCGCCGTCGCGCTTGGCCCGCGCCTTCGCGCCCGGCATGCCGCCCAGCCCGGGGGCGCCGCCGCCGCTGCTGCAGGCCTGGATCACGCCGCCTGCCTATACCGGCGTGGCGCCGATCTTCCTCAAGGCCGAGGGCGGCGCCGTCTCCGCGCCAGCGGGGTCGCATCTGACGGTCAGCCTGACCGGAGGCACCGGCCAGCCCAGTCTGGCGCTCGCCGGCCGGACCGAGCCGTTCCGCGCCCTGGATGCGACCAGCTTCCAGGCCGATCTCGACCTCACCTCCGGCGGCCGCCTCGCGGTGCTTCGCCGCTACCGGGAAGTCGCGGGGTGGAACCTGACGGTCGTCGCCGACCAGCCGCCGACCGCCGCCTTCACCGAGCCGCCCGGCCGCGCGCAATCGGGGCTGCAGCTGCGCATACCCTGGACCACCGCTGACGATTACGGCGTGGTGTCGCTGCAGGCCGAGCTGCGGCTGCGCGACCGGCCGGACGCGCCGGCTCTGGTGGTGACGATCCCGCTCTCCGGCACGCCGAAGCAGGCCCACGGCGTGACGCTGCCCGATCTGACCGCGCATCCCTGGGCCGGTCTGCCGGTGACCATCCGGCTGGTCGCCCGGGACGCGCCGGGGCAGCAAGGGGTGAGCGAGACCGCGTCGCTCGACTTGCCGGAGCGGCATTTCGAGCACCCGATCGCCCGCGCCCTGATCGCGGTGCGCAAGATGCTGGCGCTGCAGCCGGAGGACCGGATCGCCGCGATCCGCGAGCTCGACCGGCTGTCGAACATTCCGGACGCCTTCGGCGGCGATTTCGGCGCCTTCCTCAATCTGCGCGGCATCGCCTCGCTGCTGTTTCACGACAGCGCCCCGGGTGCGGTCGATCAGGCGCAGTCGCGGCTGTGGCAGCTGGCCCTGCACCTCGAGGAGAGCGGCACCGAGCGCACGGCCCGGGCGCTGGAAGCCGCGCGCCAGGCGCTGCGCGACGCGCTCGATCGCGACGCGCGCGGCGAGCATGTCGATCCCAAGGAACTGGACCGGCTGATGCAGCAGCTGCAGCAGGCGCTGCAGCAGCATCTGCAGGCGCTCGCGGAGCAGGCCAGGCGCGAGCAGACGGAGATGCCGTTCGACCCGAACGCGCCGCACATGGACGCGCGCGATCTCGACCGGATGGCGCAGCAGATGCGCGACGCCGCGCGGCAGGGCCGGATGGACGAGGCGCGACGCGACATGCAGGAGCTCGAGCGGATGCTCGAAGCACTGCGCAATGCCCGGCCCGAGCACGGGCAGGCGCGACAGGCGCAGCGGCAGCGCGGACGCCAGCAGATGGGTGCGCTGCAGGACATGGTGCAGCGGCAGGGCGGACTGCTCGACCGCGCGCAGGAGCGCAGCGCCCGGCCCGCCTCGCCCTCCGATGAGGCGGCCGGCCAGGATCAGAAGGTGCAGCAGGCGCTGCGTCGGGCACTCGGCGAGCTGGCGCAGCAATTCGGCGACCTCACGGGAATGGTGCCGCCCAGCCTCGGCGAGGCGGACGCCGCGATGCGCGATGCCGGCCAGGCGCTGGCGCAGGGTCGGGATGGCGACGCCGGCGCTGCCGAGCAGCGGGCCATCGAGGCGCTGCAGAAGGGCGGCCGGGAGATGTCGCAGCAGATGGCGCGCCAGTTCGGCCGCCAGCCCGGCGAGGGCCAATCCGGCGGCGACCAGTACGGCGAGCAGGAAGGCCAGGGCGGCGACGGCCAGGACGGCGTACTGACCGAGGAGGGTCCCGACGGACAGCCGCAGCGGGCCGGCCCGGGGCAGCAGCAGCGGCGCGACGCCAGGCGCGATCCGCTGGGACGGCTGTTGCACGAAGGCACGTCCGGCACCGATGAGAGCAACGACGTGCAGGTGCCCGAGCAGATGGAGCAGGCGCGCTCGCGCGAGATCCAGGACGAGCTCCGCCGCCGCGGCGCCGACCGCGATCGCCCCAAGCAGGAACTCGACTACATCGACCGCCTGCTGCGGCAATTCTAAGTTAAGGGGTCTGGGGCCGACGGGCCCCAGCGGGTCCCCACTCTTAGCGTTTGGGGGCAGAGCCCTCGCCTGCCTTTCTTGCTATTGCCGAAGCATCCCGGTCGGAAACGGCAGCTGAAGCAGCCGTGCAAAGACGACGTAGACGATCAGCGTGACGCCGATCGGCACGCCGATGAGCACCACGGCCCGGCGCTGATGCAGCAGCCAGAGCTGGCAAGCCACGAACAGCAGCGTCGCGGGAAAATAGCCGACGACGTTCCACGCGAGCACGTAAATCAGACAGAGCAGGATGGTGGCGGCGAGCGCCATCGGGCCGCCCGCCACGATTGCGGAAGCCGTCGGCGAGCCCTCGCGCAGTGCCAGTGCGGCGGCGGCAAAGAGCAGCAGACCTGTGGCGACGATCAGCACCTGCGAATAGCCGATGGGATATTGCAGCGAGCCGTCCATGCCCAAGGTTGCGGCGAAGCCGGCGAGGAACAGCAGGCCGAGCGCCGCCGAGCCCAGCGCGCGCAGACGCCGCGGGTCGTGCATCCCTACGATTTCCGCACGTTCATGTGCAGCTCGGTGAACAGCCGCCCGAATGCCTGGTATTCTGCGAGAACGCGTTTGCGCGTCTCCTCCGCATCGAGGTAGTCGACGGAAAGCTCGACCTTGTCGAAGTCCTGCTTGAGCGCGGGATCAGCGAGGGCTGCCTTCAGCGCTGCGCTGAGCCGGTCGATGATCGGCTGCGGCGTGCCCTTCGGTGCGGCGAGGCTGCGCCACACGCCCGTCGTCACGTCGATTCCCTGCTCGCGGAAAGTCGGGACATCCGGCAGGGCAGCGGCGCGTGCCGGCGCAGAGACCGCCAGGATGCGGATGCGGTGCGCTTCGTACAGCGGCATCGCCTCGTTGAGGTTGACGAAGCCGAAATCGATGTGCTTGCCGAGCACGGCGGAGATCATGTCCGCGCCCCCCTTGAAGCCCGGCACCACCTTCGCCGTGACGTCGGCGGCCTTGAGGAACAGGGCCTGGGCGACGGTGGAGCTGGGCCAGCCGCTGATGCCGCCGGTGGCGATCTTGCCGGGATCGGCCTTCATCGCCGCCACCAAATCCTTCACGCCCTGCCAGGGACTGTCGGCGTTCACCACGACCATGTTCGGCACGAACGTCACCTGGCCGATATAGGTGTAGTCGTCGGGGGTGAAGCGGACGTTGGGAACGAGCCAGGGTGCGGCGGTGATGCCCGGGCTGACCATGGTGAGCGTGTAGCCGTCAGGCCGGGCAAAGGCGCCCATGGTGTGACCGATGATGCCGCCGGCGCCCTCGCGATTGTCGATGATGATGGTCTGGCCAAGCTGCTTCTCGAGATAGGGGGCGAGCGCGCGGGCATTGATGCTGACCCCGCCGCCGGGTCCGAATGGCACGATCATGGTGATCGGCCGGTCGGGATAGGTGTCGGCGCGCGCGGTGGCGGCGGCGAGTGACGCCGCGGCGGCAGCCAGAGTGGCGGCGAATTGTCGGCGGCTGATCATCGGTGTTTCCTCCAGCGGTTGCCAACGCCGTTGACAGCGCCGCGCCGAGCGCGGAGCCTAGACGCGCCCGATGCCGGCGACAACCGTGCGCCGCTGCCGAGCCGAACCTGGAGTGTTCGCGGTGCCGCCGCAGCGATCCATGATGCACGCGCCATGATGCATCTCATTGCGCACGGCTTCATCGGCGTCTTCACCCCGCTCAACCTCGGCGCCATGGTGCTGGGGGTTGCGATCGGCATGGTGTTCGGCGCGATCCCCGGCCTGTCCGGCGCGACGGCGATGACCATGCTGCTGCCGCTGACTTTCGTATTCCGCGCCGACACCGGCACGCTGTTCCTGATCGCCATCTGGAATGCTGCCGTCTATGCCGGCTCGATCGCGGCGATCTGCCTCAACATCCCCGGCAATGCCGCGGCCGCTGCGTGCGCCATCGAGGGCCACGCCCTGGCTCGTCGTGGCCTGGCACGGCGGGCATTGCGGGCTTCCATCGTCGGCGCGACGATCGGCGGTTTCGCCGCCGCGGCCTCGCTGATGCTGCTCTCGCCGCCGCTGGCCGCGATGGCGCTGACCTTCGGTCCCGCGGAGATGTTCGCGCTCGCCGTGTTCGGCATGGCGGCGGTGGTCTCGCTCGCCTCCGGCTCGCTGATCCGTGGCGCCATCGGCACCTTGATCGGCCTGCTGCTGGCCTCCGTCGGTACCGCGCCGAGCGGCGACGTGCGCTTCGTG
>JAFAYM010000265.1 GCA_019240395.1 Acidisphaera sp.
GCGACAACCCGGGCGTCAGCCTCAGCCCGGAAGGATGCGCCCGAAGAAGCCGGCGATCTCCGCCGCTGCCCGGTCGGGGTCCTCCCGGTGCGGGAAGTGGCCGACATCGGGGAAGGTCGCGAAATCGAGGTCGGTGAACAGCTCGCCGAGCCCGTCGGTCCACGCCACGGGGAAGATCGCGTCGTGCTCGGCCCAGCGCACGCACGTCGGTACGGAGATAGGCTGCGGCGCGGGCGCCTCGCCGGCGATCATCGCCATGCGTCCGGCGTGGGCGGCGCGGTAATAGGCGAAGCCGCCCTCGAGATTGCCGGGACGGAGGAAGTTGTCCACCCAGTCCTCAAGCACGTCATCGAACGCATCCTTGCGATGCGCCCAGTGCCGGAGGAAGTGGCCAATGTAATCGCGGCAGGTGTCACGGCTGGCGCCGACCAGCGCGGCCGCCATCGGCATCTGGTGGAAGGATTGGTACCAGATCTCGTGCAACCGGCCGGGTGCTCCCATGCGGGGGCCGATGCCGGGATACACGAAGTCGAAGAAGAACAGGCCGGCGATACGCTCCGGTGCCGCGCGCGCGAGAGACAGCATCACCGCGCCGCCGACATCGTGCCCGACCACACCGACACGGCCGAGGCGCAGGGCATCGAGCAGCGCGATCATGTCGCGCGCATGGTCCTCGGCACCCCACGGTCCGACGGGCTTGTCGCTCTCGCCGAAGCCGCGCAGATCCGGCGCCACCAGGGTGAACCGGTCGCCCAGGCGCTGCATCACCGGCTCCCAGCTGCGCCAGTATTCCGGCCAGCCGTGCAGCAGGAGCAAGGTCGGACCGGCCCCGGCGGTGGCCACGTGAAACCGCGCGCCGGCAGCGGTCACCGTCGTGTGCTGGATGCTCATCCCCGGAGAAACGGATTGCTACGGCGCTCGGCACCGATCGTCGAGCCCGGGCCGTGGCCGCAGATGAACGCCAGGTCGTCGGGCAGCGGCAGCAGCTTTTCCTGGATCGCGGAGATCAGCGCGGCGTGGTCGCCATACGGAAAATCGGTGCGGCCGATCGAACCCTGGAACAGCACGTCGCCGAGCAGGGCGAAGCGATCGGGCGCATCGATGAAGACGATGTGGCCGGGCGTATGGCCGGGGCAGTGCAGCACCTCGAAACGGTGCCCCCACAGATCGATGGCGTCGCCCTCGGTGAGCCAGCGGTCCGGGCGGATGCTGCGCGCGTCCGCCATGCCGTAGCCCCGCCCCTGCGCCTCCAGGCTGACCAGCAGGAAGCGGTCCCGCTCGTCGGGACCCTCCACCGGGATCGCGCCGCCCTCCGGCAGCCTGGCGAGCAGCGCCTCGCGCAGCGCCGCCGCCCCGCCGGCATGATCGAGATGGCCGTGGGTGAGCAGGATCCGCTCGACTGTCAGCCCGAGTTCTTCGATCGCCGCGAGAATGCGCGGCACGTCGCCGCCCGGATCGACCACCGCCGCCCGGCTGGTCTCCGCATCCCAGAGCAGGGTGCAGTTCTGCTGGAACGCAGTGACCGGAACGACGGCAACCTTCAGCTCTGCCATCAGCGGCTCATTGCGGGATGTTGAATTTCTGACGGAACTCCGGCGCCGTGATCTCCTGGCCGTACATCGGCGTGCCCATGGAGAACTCGCCGGAGCGCGACAGCGGGCCCACCACCACCGGCTCGAACCCGGCGTCGCGCACCAGGTCCGAGGCCACCTTCAGCGCGCCCTGGTCGTCGCCGGCGAGCGGGATGGCGATCAGGCCCTCCGGACGATGCGCATCCTTCTGGAGGATGCGGTAGCTGAAGGTGTTGAAGGCGCGCACCAGCCGCACCCCGGGCAGGTAGCCGGCAGCGGCGACGCCCAGCCCTTTCGACTGCGCCTCGGAGGCCAGTGCCGCTCCGTCACGCCCGGCGACCGCATTCGCCGGAAGCAGCACCACCTTGCCCGACATCGCAGGTCCCAGGTCATGGCCGATCTGCGGCAGCGCACCGTACGGCACGGCGAGGAAAATGACGTCGCCGAAGCTCGCCGCCTCGGCCGGCGTGCCGGCGCGCGCCAGCGAACCGAGCCCGCCCACCAGCTCCTTCAGCTCCTCGGGGTGGCGCGAGGAGAACAGCACGGGGTGGCCGGCCTTGACCCACAGGCTGCCGACCGTGCCGCCGATATGGCCCGAGCCGATCACACCGATCTTCAGCGGATTCGCCGACCCCTGTGCCCGTGCCGCGCGGCCCCCGAGCGCCAGCAGCGCCGCGGCAGCGCCCGCCAGCAGGAAATCGCGACGGCCGCAGAAAGCGTTCCTGTCCATCCCAAAGCCTCCTTCTGATTGAAGATCGCGGCACATCACCTTGTCCTCGCCTCCGGCTCCGCCTCGCTCGCCGCCAGGACTTCCTGCCGGTGCCCCAGCCACAGCCCGACCAGCAGCCAGATCGCCGACAGCGGCACCGCCATCACCGCCGTCCGGGTCATCCCCCATCCCAGCGCCGTCAGCAAGGCATAGGACCAGGCGCCGACCTGATCGCCGGTGCGGTAGATCACCGTGTCGATGAAGTTCTTCGCCTTGTAGCGATCCTCCCGCGGCACGACGGTGAACAGCACCTCGCGCGTCGGCCGCGCCACCGCGAAATTGCCGGCGCGCCGCAGCACCTGGAACGGCACGACCGCCGAAAGCGTCGGCAGCATCGCCAGCGCGCCAAAACCGATCACGCTGACCCCCGGCAGCAGGGCAAGCGTGATGCCGACACCCAGCCAGCGGACAATCCGCCCGGTCAGGAACAGCTGCACGCCCAAGGTCAGGACGTTGACCGCCAAGTCGATGGTGGCGAAGAACTCGGTCTGTGCGCCGCGGGTATGGAAGCTGGCATTGACGATGCTGGCCTGCTGAAAATACAGCAGGGTAGAGGTGATCGAGAACAGCAGCATGAAGACGCTGACGTTCACGAGATAGCGCGACCCGAAGGCGTGGGTGATGCCCGCCAGCACGCCGCCGCCGACCGGCCGGTCCCCCGCCGTGCGGGTGCGCGGATCGGCGCGCAGCGCGTCGGAAATCCGCGACAGATGCCGCACGCCGAGCACCGCTACCTCCAGCAGCACGGCGGCGCCGAGCAGCAGATAGGTGGGAGCGACGTGCTCGGCCAGCGAGGCGGTGACGCCGGAGCCGAAGATCGCGCCGATCGTCGCGCCCGCGGCGATGAAGCCGAACAGCCGCTTGCCCTGCTCGGAATTGAACACGTCGACGATCATCGCCCAGAACACCGAGACGACGAACAGGTTGTAGACCGAGGTCCAGATGAAGAACAGCCGACCAAGCCAGACCGCCTGCGCCCCGGTCGCCAGATGCAGAGCCAGCGCGAAGACCAGGATGTTCGCCGCGAAGAAGCGGTAGGTGATCGAGATGAAGCGGATGCGCGGCAGGGTCCGCACGAGCCAGGCGTAGGGCAGGTTCAGCAGCAGCATCCCCGCGAGCGTGCCGGTGAACAGCCATTGCAGATTGTTGACCCCCCCGGCGATGCCCATCTGATCGCGGATCGGCCGCATGATGTAGTACGACGAGAGCAGGGCGAAGATATAGAGCCACGACCATCCCAGCGCCGCCACCTCCTCCGGCCGGACGTCGATCGCCTGGCGCAGCGAGCGCGCGGCGAGCGTCTCGCCATGGAGGGGCGCCTCGGCCGCTATGTCTGCCGCGACAGAAGAAGGCAGCTCGTCAGCCATTCACGTCCTTGTTGAGATGCACCCCTGAAGCATCAAGCCCGCCGGGCGCCTGTGCAAGCGGCGTTACCCGCGAGTTGATGCGGGTGCCGGGGCGATCGTGAGGCGAACCCTGCTCATCACCCCATGCTCCTGGCCGGTTGCCAGGAGCCCCATAGTAACCCGGCTGCCACACGCTCCGCCTGCTTTGCGCGGACCGCAGTGCTGCCCAGCGCCTAGCCGGTTTGGAGGACGCGGATGCGCCGGAGCCCGTGCGAAAGGCAAGCCGTTGGGCGCCCGTCCAGGAAGCCGCCGACCTTGACGCGGGACCTCGTTCGCTGCCCTTTAGCCAGGCGAAGGCGAAATACCATCCGGCCTCTTGCATCGTCGATTGAACATGCTCAGGAAATCGGCTTAGTGACAGAGTGGGAGCCCAGCCAGGCCTCTCTCCCTCTGATCCAAGCTGCGTGAGCCGGAGATGCCATGAAAGCGAGTGCATATCTGAGCATCTTCGATGATTGGGAAATGGTCGGACCGGCGCTCGCCACCATCGTTCCCTATGTGGACGAAATCGTGGTTGTCGACGGTGCCTACGAATGGATGGAACCGTTTTTTGCGGCGAGAGGACGCGACCCGCGTTTCTCGCTGCCACAGGTGCGAGAAGCGTTGGGACCGTTCGGCGATTTGGTGCGCATCATCAACCAGCTCTGGAAAAACGAGCCGGAGAAGCGGCAAGCCGGATACGCCGCTTGCCGCAATCGTCACATCTTCCGCGTCGATGCGGATGAAATCCTCTTCTTCACTCCGGGGCGGCTTGAAGCCTTTCTCGCGTCCGGCTGCGCGGTAGCCGAGATGGAGATGCCAATCTATGTGGCGCCGGGCTGGCTGCGTTCTACCGACTCGAGCAGCCTGCTTGAACGGCAGGCGCTGCTGTTCGATCGCGACCAGATCGGGCCGCGTGAGCACCTCGCCTATCTTTGGCTGGTGCTACCGCCCGACGAGAAACAGGCTCTCCTGCCCAAGGATATGGGTCGGATCTTCCCGGACCCGATCGCGTTCAATGCGCATCTGACCCACTGGCGCACGCCCAGCACATCGGTCAGCCGAGCGCGCTTCTACGTGCTGAACTATTTCCGCAACGCCGGATCCATCGCCTGGATTCCTGGCTTCAATTACGAACCCCGAACTGGTTTCGCCACGCTGTTCGACCGCATCACGCCCACCGAATTGGAGGACATCCTTCTCGGCCACGAGATCGTGGCGGCTCCGCCCGATATGGCCAACTCGGTGCTCCGTCACTCACCCTTGTCGCCTCAGCAGGAAGCCGGCTTCTCGTCCCTCTACTGCCAGCTCCTGCAAGGGCTCGCCGCAGCAGGGCGCGACCTCGTTGCCCGGCCGCGTGTGATGACAGGTGGGCTGCGCTATCTGATCGACGCCTCCGGCGAGATCCCGCCGCCCCCATTCGGCCCAGACGGCTCGGTTCGCTTCAGCTTTGACGCGGAAATCGTCAACGCCACCGCCGAGTTCGCGAGCCTGCGGATCGAGCCCCCCTCCTCCATCCGCATTCCGCTGGACGTAACGGTGCAAGGACGTGAACTCCGGCTTCAGCTACCCTCATCGATGGGTCCGTCCGAACTTCGCCGAACCCTTAGTCTAACCGTTTGGGGACCTACCCAGTGGCACCGGTTTCGATTCCAGGCGGGCCCTTCTGTTTCTCTGAGCGATGCCGGCCTCGGAATCGCGCAATAGGTGAGTTGCCATGAAGACGCTGACGATCGGCTCATGCCTGTCAAACCTGACGGTCACTTGGCTGAAGATGGATTACGGATTCGACCAGACCCATAATGTGCAGCACATGCGCAGTGACGCATTCGTCACCTACTACGTTGAGCGCACGGCGAAGATGATACCGCTGGATTTCATGAACAGCTACCTGAAGGGCTCTGAGCGGTGGGCGACCGAAGCGCAGAAATACCTTCTCAATCAGTATCGGGAAACGCTCGGTTTTCATGAGCTGTTGGATTCCAAGGATCCTGACACCGACTTTTTCCAAGACATCCAGTCCCAGAAGGTCGATGTGATTGTCATGGATAATTTCATGGATGTAGCGGCCCAGCTGATGCGGCCAAAGAACTGGTCGGAGTGGCGGAACTCGCCGCTATTCCTGAACCCGCATTTCTACGCCAACCAGGATGAGATCTGCCGCGATTTCGAGTTCACGGGACACATCACGCCTGAGGACTCGGCAGCCTGCTGGCTGAAGATCTATCGCTTCATCCGAAAACTTCAGCCTGCCGCAAAGATGTTCTTTCTTTCGTTCATGTATGCGACGAGCACTGATTCTGCGGAGCGCTACCACCGCGCCCGGGAATTCTACCTCAACTTCTCCCAGCTGGCACGTGGAGAGGATCTGTTTCTGGTGCCACCGCTCGATCTGCCGCTGGAGTTGCACATCCCGGGGGACTGGTCGCATGTTGACGGTCATGTCTATCGTGCCCTGGCGGGTTATATATACCTGCACAGTGTGGCCGGAATGCCGCGGCCCGAAGATCTGCATCGCTCGGCGCCTACCGCAATGTCACCAAATGCCGAGTTGGTCGCTGCCGGCAATTGAGGCTGCCGGAGGCGAAGCGATTCGGACTGGCGGAAGGTGGATCAGCGGGAACTGACACGGCCCATCAATTTCTGGGAGCGTTTGGATGCTTCATCGTTCAGATCTTGAAGACGATATAGCGGCGTACCTCGTCGACAGGCTGCCGTCGGCTCGCATAAAGACCGTGTTCGATGTTGGCGCCAACATCGGATGGTTCTCGTACCAGTTCCTGCGCGCGTATCCCGAGTGCAACTGCTATTTGTTCGAGCCAGTCACAAGCAATTTCGAGAGAATCCGACCAAATCTCGTCGGGCTTGAAGGGCTCAATGCGAACGGGCGAATAAAATGTTTCAAACTGGGGCTGGGGTTGACTGCCGAAAGGCAGAAAATCACAGCCCTCCCAAACGTCACGATCAATCAGATCATGGCGGAGATTCCGGACGGAACGCCGTTCGAGGAGATCGAGATTGTCACAGGGGATGCGTTCTGCAAATCGGCCGAGATCGAGGCAATCGATTTCCTGAAAATCGATGCCGAGGGCTATGACATGAAGGTCTTGCTCGGGTTCAGCCAGATGCTGCTGCGTGGGCAGATCGACTTTGTTCAGGTGGAAGCCGGAATCTCACGTGAGAACACGCTGCATGTGCCGCTGGACGCCTTCGATGCCGTGCTGAGCAGCTTCGGATACCGGAAATTCCGCTTCACGAACCAGGCGTCGCATGCCGTACCGGTGCTGACCTGGGCAGACGTTGTGTTTATCAACCAGAATACCGCACAGCGTCTTGCATCCAGCTAGAGTACGCTGTGCGTTCACACCGGCGGCACCGGGCTGCAGGCCGCGGCGGCGGCGCGGGCCAGCAGGGTCATTCGGCGGGCCGCGACCATCGCCGCCGCGGTGTCGCCGGCGAGATGTTCGAGGATCGGATTGGACAGCAGGGCGTGCGCCGCCGTGTTGGCCGCCAGGTCCGCCGCGGTCACCAGGGCGGCCGACATCGCGGTCCGGCGCAGCAGCGCCAGCGTGCCGAGCAGACCGGGCCGCACGCCGTGCAGCTCCGCCACTTGGCGGACCAGCCGCAGGCCGCGCCACGCGAACAGCAACCCGTCCAGGCTCGGCGAGGGGATCGCCGCCGTCGCGGCGAACACCTGCAGGGCGGCATTGCGGCTCAGCGCGTCCGTGCCGGCGCGCAGTGCCGCGACCGGGCCGGCGCGCAGCAGGGCGACGACGGCGCCAACCTCGCCCGCCGCCTCGATGGCCGGCAGCACGCCGTCATGCTCCGGCAGGCGCGTCAGCCAGGCCCGCGCCGCCGCCCGCGCCTGCG
Source organism: Acidisphaera sp. (assembly GCA_019240395.1). Classification (GTDB taxonomy): domain Bacteria; phylum Pseudomonadota; class Alphaproteobacteria; order Acetobacterales; family Acetobacteraceae; genus JAFAYA01. Next base: position 7,596 of record JAFAYM010000265.1, read on the forward strand.
CCAGGTCGCCGCCGGCCAGCGCCGCCCGCAGCCGATCGACGCGGTGCAAGCCGAGCAGCCCGCGCAGCTCGCGCCAGATGCCGGCGCCGAGCAGCCCGAAGCCCAACCCGGCCACGGCCAGGGTCAGCCAGCCCAGCGCCGCTCCGCGGGTAAACTGCGCGGCGACGAAATTGCCGGTCGCCAGCGCCGCCAGCCCGACCGCCAGCACGCCCACCCCGGACAGCGCGAGGGTGATCGTCCCCGGTCCCCGTCCCGGCAACGCCGCGGGCTGGATCACCGCCACCTCGGCCGGCAGCCGCGGCGCCGGCAAGGCCTCCGCTTCGATGCGCGGGCGCGGCAGGGTTTCGGTCTCGATCGTCACAGGAAATCCTCAAGCAGAAAGGCGAGCAGCGTGTCGAGGCCGATCTGCGACACCCCGGCGCGGCCGCCGGCCGGCAGGCGCCTCGGCTCGAACGCCGGCAGCGCCAGGAAACGATGCTCCCAGAACGCGGCATCGGGCGAGCGGTCGGGCACCTCACCGGGATAAGACCGGGTCATCCGCTCCTCGCCGATCACCCGGCCGCGCACCGCCGAGACCGGGCGACCCTCCAGGGTCCAGACGAAATCCTCGGTGCAGCGGATCGCGGCGATGGCGAAGGCCTGGGTCGCCGCGCCGCTCGCCGCCTCCGGCAGGCGCGTCAGGCTGCGCACCAGGGCCGTGAGATTGCCGCGCTGCCGCTCCGCCACGTGGTCCGCCTTGGTGGCGGCAAAGGCTACACGCCTGATGCCGCCGGCGCCCAGCCAGGCGGGCAGCGGGAGGTCGCGCAGCACCGGGATGGCATCAAGCCACGAGCGCTGCCACCGCAAGCCGGCGGCGACCTCGGTGAGCGCGTTCGCCGCGTCGGCGTAGGCGACCGGGCCGGCGTGCAGCGCCGAGAGCAGGTCGACCAGCACGACGAGCCGGTCCAGCCGGCCGAACAGCGGAGAGACCAGCTCGCGGCGGACCGCCTCGCGATAGGCGTCGTAGCGCGCCGCCAGCAATTCACCGAGCGGGCCGCTGAGTGTCGCGGGGAAAAACCCGGTCCAGGGGGGCTCCGGTCCCGGCGCCGGCATCAGAAAGCGGCCGGGCTGCAGGAAGGACAGGCCGACCTCGTCCCGCAGCCGCCGCAGGGTCTCGCGGTAGAGACGGTGCCCGGTCGCCGCGAGGCTCTCGTCGGCGGGGGCGCGGGCCGGCAGACCCTGCACGAAACCCAGGAAATCGCGCGCCTGCGGCGCCTGCAAGCGCCGCAGGGTGGCGGCGGACCAGGCGGCATAGTCCTGCCCGAGCATCGGCAGATCGAGCAGCCATTCTCCGGGGTAGTCGAGGAACTCCAGCGAGAGCCGCCGCGGCGGCAGCAGGCCGCCATGGCCGAATTCGAGCTCCAGGCTGAGCAGCGAGACGGCGCCGGTGCGATCCGGCCAGGCCGGCGGGTCCGCGGCGAGCGACGCGAGATGCCGGCCAAAGTCGAAGCGCGGCAGCGAAGTCGCGCCGGAGGGCGCCAGGCGCACCCGCATCGGACGCAGCGCCAAGGCCGCCGCCAGCAGATTGGCGGCGACCGAGGTGAGAAAGGCGGTCTTCCCCGCGCGGGCCAGGCCGGTCACGCCGATGCGCAGAGTACTCTGGCCAAGCAAGGCAGAAAGGAAGTTCATCGAAGAAGGCCAGGGGCTCCGCCCCTGGACCCCGCTGGGGACCGTCGGCCCCAGCGGGTCGAGGGCGGAGCCCTCGCCTTTACTTTCGCTGCACCAGCTCGATCTTATAGCCGTCGGGATCCTCGACGAAGGCGATCACCGTTGTGCCGAACTTCACCGGCCCGGCCTCGCGGGTCACCCGGCCGCCGCCCGTCCGCACGGTCTCGCAGGTCGCCGCCACATCGGGCACGCCGACCGCGAGGTGGCCGAAGCCGGTGCCGACTTCGTAGCCCTCGTCCTTGCCCCAGTTATAGGTCAGCTCGATGACCGCGCCGCTCTCCTCGTCGCCGTAGCCGACGAAGGCGAGCGTGTATTTGCCGTCCGGCACCTCGCGCCGCCGCAGCTCCTGCATCCCGAGCAGCCGCGTGTAGAAATCCACGCTGGCATCGAGGTTTTTCACCCGCAGCATGGTGTGGAGGAACCGGCTCATCGCGTGTCTCCCTGAAGCGGTTGGGTTGGATCTATGCCGAGCAGAAACAGCCCGGCCCCGTCGGCGGTTGCGATCATCGCCGCGCGATCCGTCAGCAGCGTCCCCTCGGCTTCGAAGGCGATGCCGCGCAGCCCGGCCGCGGCGGCGGCACGCACCGTCTCCGGCCCGATGGTCGGCAGGTCGGCGCGCCGATCCTGGCCCGGCTTGACCAGCTTGACCAGCACCCCGCCGGGGCCGGGCCGGGCCAGCGCCCGGCTGCGCGCCAGCATGGCGTCGGTCCCCTCGGCCGCCTCCACCGAAAGCACGATGCCCTGCTGCACAACGCAGGCCTGGCCGACATCGGCGGCGCCGAGCGCGCGCGCCACGGCGATGCCGCGCTCGATGTCCGACATCGCCTGCGCATCCGGCGGCAGGCGGGAGAGCTGGCCGCGCGGGCCCACCGCCTCCGTAAGGATCTCATGGGCGCCGAGCACCCGGAAGCCTTCCTCGGCCAGCACGCGCACGACGGCGGCGAGCAGCCCGTCATCCCCGGCGAAGGCGGCGCGGCCGATGCGTGCCAGGATGCGCGCCCCCTCGGCGTCCGGGCGAAGGTCGAGGAGCGAGGGCCGGCGCACCGGCCCGACCAGCACCAGGTCCCGGCACGCGGCGGCATGCAGCAGCTGCAGAATGCGTCCGGCGGCGCCGATCCGTGCCGGCGCATGCGGAAAGGGAGCCAGCACCGCCGGCTCGGCGTAGCCCTCGAGCGCCACCACGAAGACCTCGCGACCCGCTGCCCGGGCGGCCGCGGCCACCAAGCCCGGCAGCTTGCCGCCGCCGGCGATGATGCCGAGCGCCGGTCGCCGCCCGGTTGCCTCGTCTGGAGTCGCTGGATCGTGCATTTCAGATGCAACCGCTCGCTCACCCGTGCCGGGTTTCGTTAGCACTTCATTCACGAAGCCCGGCGACACTCGCAACCCTGCTCGGCTCACTCGGGACGCGCCATCGCTCATGACGCGCTCCCTGGACGCTCGGCCCGATGCCTTGCTGAAGGCCCAAATGCCTCGCCGGAGGCCCAACGCCTTGCTGGAGGAAGCCATCGATGGACGACGAAGACCGATTTCCGCCGGAGGTCTCGGCTGAAGGCATCATGCAATGCCTCTGCATGCTGGCCGAGGAAGCGGCCTCGCTCCGGCTGCTCCGTACGCTGCTGGCGCTGCGCGCGGCGCTCGAGACGTGCCAGAGCGAAATCGCCGCCGGCGAGCTGCTTGCCCCTGCCGAAGCCGCGGAGACCGCGTTTCCCGCCGGCATGACGCTACACTGAGGGATGGGGCACTAACTGATGGGGCACTGACGGTCGGCGATCGTCGGCCCTCGGTCTACGTCTCCTCCTCGGCCGGTGCGGCAGCGGCGCGGATCAGGCCCCGGCTGCTGGGCGCGTCGATGAAGGCCAGGATCTCGGCCACCAGCGGATCGTCGCCATACGCCGCGCGCGTCTCGACCACACGCTGCGCGAACACTCCCGCCTCGGCGAACAGCAGGCGGAACGCGACTCGCAGCCGGCGCACCTGCGCGCGGTCGTAGCCGCGGCGCTTCAACCCGACCAGGTTGAGCCCGGCCAGCCGCGCCCGGTTGCCGATGACGCTGCCGAACGGAATGACATCGGCCTCCACGCCCGACACGCCGCCCACCATGGCGCCGCGGCCGATGCGCACGAACTGGTGCAGCGCCGCGGCACCCCCGATCACCGCGTGATCGCCGATCGTCACGTGCCCGCCCATGACCACGTTGTTGGCGATGATCACGCCGTCCCCGATCGTGCAATCATGGGCGACGTGCACCACGGCCATCAGCAGGCAGTCCGCGCCCACGTGTGTCACGCAGCTGCCTGTCACCGTGCCGCGATGCACCGTGCAGTGCTCGCGCACATGCGTGCGGGCGCCGATTTCGGTGCGGGTCGGCTCGCCACGATATTTCAGATCCTGCGGCGCCAGGCCGACCGTGCAGAACGGCCAGAGCACGGCATCCCGGCCAATCCGCGTGTGGCCGTCGACCACGACGTGCGAGATCAGCCGGACGCCCTCTTCCAGCACCGCGTCCGGGCCGACCTGGCACCAGGGCCCGACACGGACGCCGGCGCCGATCGACGCCCCCGGAGCCACGATGGCGGTGGGATGCACCGGACAGCTCGCGGTCACGCCCCCGGCTTGTCCATGATCATCGCCGCATAGGTCGCCTCGGCCACGGAGATGCCGTCCACCCGCGCCACGGCATGGAACTTCCAGACTTGGCCGCGATTGCGCTCCTTGGTGCAGTGGATGCGCAGCTGGTCCCCCGGCACCACCGGCCGGCGGAACTTCGCGCCCTCGACCGACATGAAATAGACCACCTTGCCGGCCGCCTCCTCGCCCAGGGTCTCGACCACCAGCACCGCCGCGGTCTGCGCCATGCTCTCGATGATCAGCACGCCCGGCATGACCGGCTGCTTGGGGAAATGGCCCTGGAAGTAGGATTCGTTGATCGAGACGTTCTTGATGCCGATCGCCGAGGCGTTGCGGATGACCTCGACGACACGGTCGATCATCAGGAAGGGATAGCGATGCGGAATCGCCTGCATGATGCGGGCGATGTCGACCACGTCGATCGTGCCGCCGGGCTGATCGGTCTCGCCGGAATGTTGCGCTGCCGTGGCGTCCATCGACCTCTCAGCCCGTGCCCTCTTGCCCTGCCGCGCCGTCCTTGCGGGAGGCTGATCCGCGGCTCGCCAGTCGGCGCAACAGCGCGACCTGGCGGAAGAACTCGCGCACCGGTCCCGCCGGGCTGCCCACCCATTCGGCACCCTCGGGCACGTCCGACATCACCCCCGCCTGGGCTCCGATACGCGCCCGCCGGCCGATGCGCAAATGACCGATCAGGCCCGCCTGGCCGGCGACGACGACCTGGTCCTCGAGCACCGTCGAGCCGGAAATCCCGGCCTGCGCCACGACGACGCAGCCGCGGCCGAGGCGGACGTTGTGCCCGATCTGCACCAAATTGTCGAGGCGAGAGCCGGCGCCGATAACCGTGTCGTGCGCCGAGCCGCGGTCGATCGTGCTGTTGGCGCCGACCTCGACGTCGTCCTCGAGGATCACCCGGCCGAGTTGCGGCACACTCAGGAAGCCCTGCTCGGTGGTGGCGAAGCCGAAGCCCTCCTGGCCGATCCGCGCACCCGGATAGACATAGACCCGGGCGCCCAGCAGGGCGTGGCTCACCCCCGCCTGGGCGCCGATCCGGCAATCCGGCCCGAGCACCACCCCGGCGCCGATCACCGCGGCGGCCCCGATCCGGCAACCCGGTCCGATCGATGCGCCGGCGCCGATCACCGCCATCGGGCCGATCTCGGCGCTGGGGTCGATCTCGGCCCCGTCCTCGACCATCGCCGTCGCATGCACGCCGGGCCGGGGTGGCGGCGGCGGATGGAACAGGGCGGCGGCGCGCGCCCAGCCGGCATAGGGATCGCGCGTCACGATGGCGGCGCTGCCTTCGGGGACACGCGGCCGCATGTCGGGGTGGACGATCACGGCGCCGGCGCGGGTCGCCTCGAGCGCCGCGGCATAGCGCCGGTTGTCGAGGAAGCTCAGCTGGTCGGGCCCGGCGAGCTGCAGCGGCGCGACGCCTCCGATCAGGCGCGCCGCATCGGCCCCTTCCAGCGTCCCGCAAGCCGCCTGCGCGACGGCGCGGAGCGGCTGAGGCGCGCTGCGGGCGAAGAACCGCGGATCCCCGGCAATCTCCGGCCAGGCCACGGCCTCACCGACGGGCTGGCGCCGGCGCCGGGGTTTCCGCGGAGGCTGCTGCGGGCTGCGCGGTGGCGCTCGCCGCCTGCGCCGACCCCGGTTGCCCGGAGAGGCCCATGTTCGCCGCCGTTGGCTCCTGCCCCTCGGGGGGGATGGTCACCGACGCCAGCACCTTGTTGAGCTGCTCGGTGACCTGCTCGGTGATGTCGAACTCGTTGATGTTCAGCGCCACCTGCGCGCGGTGCAGCACCAGGTTCATGCCGCGGCTCTCGGCCACCTGGCGGATCACCGCGATCAGCTCGCGCTCGATCTGGCCGAGCGCCACCTGCGCGGCATCCTGGATGATGCGGTTGCGGTCGCGGAACACGCGCTGGGCGTTGGTGATACGCTCCTGCAGCTCGCGCTCCTTGGCGCGGATCTGGTCGGCGGAGAGGCCGGAGCGCTGGTTCGCCAGCTGCTGCTGCAGGTCGCGCCAGGCGCCCTGCTCCTTCTGCGCATCCTGGTTGAGCTTCTCGCGCCGGTCGCCGATCACCTTCTGCACCTGCTGCGCAGCGGTGGAGGCGCGCATCACCTCGGGCACGCCCAGCACGCCAATCACCGCGGCGGGGGGTGCGGTGCCCTTGGGGAGCGCCGGGAGGTCGGGCACCGGAGGCAGGGGCAGCGGCGGCTGACGCTGCGCCTGCTCATCGGGCGGGGCCGCCTCGGCAACCGGCGGCGGCAGCGGCGCGGGCGCCACCGGGGCGGGAGCCGGACGCGGCGCCGGGCGCGGCGTCGGACGGGCCGGCGCCGCCTGGCGCTGCGGCTGCTGACCGCCGGGCACGAACCAGTCCTGCGACTGGGCCACGGCGGCGCGCGGGTGGAGAAGAGCCGGCGCGCCCAGGATCAGGGCGGCGGCGAGAACGCGGAATGTATGCACTAGAACCTCGTGCCGAAGCCGAACCGGAAGATCTGGGTCTTGTCGTAGTGCTTCTTCACCACGGGATCCGCCACGTCGATGTTGATGAGACCGAAGGGTGTGCGCCACGCCACGCCGACGCCGGCGCCGACGCGGGGGCTGGCATCATCGATGATCGGATTGCCCTGATAGCTGTTGACCTGCGAGAGCGCGCCGACATCGACGAAAGCGCGTCCGGACAGGCCGAGATCGGGCGAGATCGGCAGCGGGAAGTGCAGCTCGGTGGACTGCGTCCAGATGAAGCGGCCTCCCAGGCTGTCGCCGGTGCTGGTGTCGTGCGGGCCGGCGCCGCCGGCCTCGAAGCCCCGCAGATTGTCTCCGCCGAGAAAGAAGCGGTCGATGATGCGCTCGACATGCCCGAGCTGGAAAAGGTAGCCCGCCCCGGCCGAGAGCACGACGCCCCAGTCGGTGTCGTTGGTGAAGTAGGTGAGCGGGATGAAGTAGCTGGCGTCCACCTTGGTGCGCACGAAATGCGCATCGCCGCCGATGCCGGCGAAATCGCTGCCCAGCCGCAGCACGAGCCCCTTATGCGGGTCCACCCGGCTGTCGCGGTAGTCCAGCGTGATCGTCTGGCCGATCTGCGACAGCAGCGAGTAGCCGGACTGGTTCTGGACGTAGATGCTCGCCGTGGAGGCGATGTCGTAGACGTCGCGATCGACGAGCGAGTAGTTCCAGCTCTGGCGGAGGTGGTCGTTGAACTCGTAACCGAGATTGACGGTGAAGCCGTAGCGCTTCTCGCTGTAATCCGAGATGTCCTGGTTGTTGTTGACGATATCGAAGATGTCGAACCCGGCCACCAGGTTGCGATCGAGGAAGTAGGGATCGGTGGCCGACAGATCGACCTGGCTCTCCTTGGTGCCGAGCGTGCCGTTGATGCCGGCATCGACGCCGGTGCCGATGAAGTTGCGCTCGCGCAATCCGAGGTTCAGCAGCGCGCCCGCATCCGTCGAGTAGCCGCCGCCGACGGTCAGCTCGCCCGTCGATTTCTCCTGCACCGTCGTGGTCACCACCGCCCGGTCCGGCGTGGAGCCGGGGGCCGACGTGATGTTCACGTTGTTGAAATAGCCGAGGTCCTGCAGCCGCTGGCGCGAGCGGCGGATCGCCGCGGCGTTGAAGGCATCGCCCTCGGCGAGGCGGAACTCGCGGCGGATCACCTTGTCCTCGGTGCGCGTGTTGCCGACGATGTCGATGCGCTCGACATAGACGCGCGGGCCCTCGGTGACGTCGAACACCAGATCGACGGTGTGCTTGGCCTGGTCGCGGGCGATCCGCGGCCGCACGTCGACGAAGGCGTAACCGCGGTTCTGCACGTCGTCCTGTATCGCGGTGACCGAACGCTCCACCGCGTCGCCGTCATAGGTGTCGCCCGCGCCGAGCTGCACATCTGGCAGGAGCACGGCGCCGTCCAGCCGCGGCAGCTTGCTGTCCACGCTGACCTTGCCGACGCGGTAGCGCTCGCCCTCATGCAGCAGGAAGGTGACGAAGAAGCTGCGGCGGTCCGGCGAAAGCTCGGCGGTGGCGTCCTGCACCTCGAAATCGGCGTAGCCGTTGCGCAGGTAGAAGCGGCGCAGCAGCTCCTTGTCGAAATTGATGTGCTCGGGATCGTAGTTGTCCGACGTGGACAGGAACCGCCACCACACGGATTGCCGGCTGTTGACCACCTCGCGCAACCGGCCCTCACCGAAGGCATGATTGCCGACGAAGGCGATGCGGCTGATCAGGGTCGGCGGGCCCTCGTTGATCGCGAAAACCACGTCCACCCGGTTCTCCGGCAGGCGGATGATCTTCGGGTCGACCTTCGCGGCGAAGCGGGCGTGGTGGGCGTAGAGATCAAGCAGGCGCTGGCGATCGCCCTGTGCCTGAGCGGTGGTGAACACCGCGCGCGGACGCAGTTGCACCTCGGCGCGCAACTGCTCGTCGGTGAGATGGCTGTTGCCCTCGAAGGCGACCCGGTTGACCAGCGGGTTCTCGGCGACATGCACGACCAGGGTGCTGCCCTCGCGGCGCAGGCTGACGTCGGAAAACAGGCCGGTGGCGTAGAGCGTTTTCAGGCTGCGGTCGATGCGGTCGGGATCGAACGGGTCGCCGGGGGCCAGCAGCATGTAGGACTGGATGGTGCCGGGCTCGATGCGCTGATTGCCCTCGATACGGATCGCCTGGATGGTGTCGCCCGGCCGTCCCTGGGTCACCGCCGGCGCCGGTCGTGTCCGCGCGCCGCGGGTCCGCACCGGGCTTGCCCGGGCGGCGCTGCCGCGTGGCTGAGCGGCCGCACCGGAGGGCGCCGCACTTCCCTGCGATCGCACCGGCATCGCCAACGCGATCGACAGCAGGCAACCGAGGACGATCGAAGCAAGGCGAGTGCGTCTCAAAAACGGTTTCCCTTCACCAGCATCGTCGCGCCTTATGAGACGACCCGTCCCGACGCGCGGAGAATAGCGGCGCCGCGATTCGGACGCTACAGGCTGCGTCCCGGCGCCGCTGCCGGAGTCGCCGGGCACCCGATCGCGTCGGCAGGTCCGCAGCAGGTTAGCCGATCATGCCGGCCATCCAGCGGAACAGCCCGAAATGCGTCAGGTCGTTCCAGGTGGCGAAAATGAACAGCCCGACTAGCAAGGCGAAGCCGGCGCGAAAGCCGTATTCCTGGGCGCGCTTGGGGATCGGCCGCCCGCGTACCGCCTCGGCCAGATAGAACAGCAGATGCCCGCCATCCAGGATCGGGATGGGGAACAGGTTGATCAGCCCGAGATTGACCGAGAGCACGGCGATGAACGAGATCAGGCTGGCCAGGCCGAGCTGTGCCACCTGACCGGAGAGCTGGGCGATCCGCAGCGGCCCGCCGAGGTCTTCGGTACCGCGGCGGCCGCTGATCATCTGCCACACGCCCCTAACCGTCTCGACGGTGACGTCCCAGGTCTGCGTCACGCCGGCGCCGATGGCGCTCCAGGGGGGTAGCGTCTCGAACGCCGTTGCGCCGCCGCGGATGCCGAGCTGGCCCACAAGGTGGCCGCCGCCTTCATCGCGCGCATCGGTGGTGACCGGCAGTGTCAGCTTCTCCGCGCCGCGCTGCACGAGCAGGCTGAGCGCGGCGGCGGGGTGGGCGGTGACGATGCGCTGGATGTCGCCGAAGGTGGCGATCGGCGTGCCGTCAATCGCCAGCACGCGGTCGCCGGATTGCAGGCCGGCGCGCGACGCGGCGGTATCGGCGATCACCTCGCCGACGACCGGCATCGGCACCGGGCGGCCGGCGGTCGCGAACAGCAGGGCGAACAGCACGATCGCCAGCAGAAAATTCGCTGCCGGCCCGGCGGCGACCACCAGGGCGCGCGAGCCGACCGGCTTTTCGTGAAAGGTCCGCCCAGCCATCCAGCCCTGCCGCACCTCGTCGGAGACCTCTTCGGGGCGTTCCTGGCCGTGCAGCTTGACGTAGCCGCCGAGCGGCAGCCAGGCGAGCTTCCATTGCGTGCCCCGCCGATCGGTCCAGGTGGCGATCGGTCGGCCGAAGCCGATCGAGAACGCTTCGATGTGCACGCCGCGCCAGCGCGCCACGAGGTAGTGGCCGAGCTCGTGGACGAAGACGAGCACGCCGAGCACCACCACGAAAGCGGCGGCGGTGCGGAAGAAATCCGGGATCAGGTGGAAGGCCATGGTGTCTCTGCCCGATCAGGCGGCGCGCGCCGCGGTGATGCGCTCGGCAGCATGGCGGGCGGCGGCGTCGAGGTCCAGGACGGCATCGAGCGTCTCCGCCGGCGGCGCTCCCAGCGCCGCGAGCACCCGCTCCGCCGTCGCCGCGATGTCGAGGAAGCCGATGCGCCGCGAGAGGAAGGCCGCGACTGCCACCTCGTTGGCAGCCGACAGGATCGCCGGCGCCCCACCGCCCGCCCGCAGCGCCTCGCGCGCCACCCGCAGCGCCGGGAAGCGCACGGTGTCCGGCTCGCCGAACTCCAGCCGCCCGAGGGCGGCGAGATCGAGCCGCTGCGCCGGCGTGGGCATGCGGGCCGGCCAGGCCAGCGTGTGGGCGATCGGCGTGCGCATGTCGGGCGAGCCGAGCTGCGCCAGCACGCTGCCGTCGCAGTAATAGACCAGGCCGTGGACCACGGATTGCGGATGCACCAGCACGTCGATGCGCGTCTCGTCGAGGTCGAACAGCCGCGCCGCCTCGATGAGCTCGAGGCCCTTGTTCATCAGCGTCGCGCTGTCGATGCTGATCTTGGCGCCCATCGACCACACGGGGTGGCGAAGCGCCGCCTCCGGCGTCGCCTGCGCCATCTCCTCGGCGCTGGCAAGCCGGAACGGCCCGCCGGAGGCGGTGAGGACGATCCGGTCGACGGCCTGGCGGTTACCGTCCGCCAGTGCCTGGAAGATGGCGTTGTGCTCGGAATCGACGGGGAGCAGGGTGGCGCCGGCTTCCCGCACGGCGCGCAGCATCACCTCGCCGGCACAGACCAGCGCCTCCTTGTTGGCCAGCGCCACCGCGCGGCCGCGCCGGATGGCGGCGAGCGTCGCCTGCAGCCCGGCCGCCCCGGTGATCGCCGCCATGGTCCAGTCCGCCGGGAGGCAGGCCGCCTCGACGACCGCCTTGGGCCCGCAGGCCGCCTCGATGCCGGTGCCGGCGAGCGCCTGGCACAGCTCGGGATAGCCCGCGGGATCGCAGAGCACGGCGAGCCCGGCCCCCAGCGCGCGAGCCTGCTCGGCGAGCAGGCGGGCGTTGCGATTTGCCGCCAGGGCGAGGACGCGGAATGCCTGGCGGTCGCCGAGCAGCTCGACGGTCTGGCGGCCGACGCTGCCGGTGCTGCCCAGCACGGTGACGGTTCTCAGCGCCAAATCGGCACTCCTCCTCCGAGGGCGAGAGCCAGCAGGGCAGCGGCCGGAGCTGCCGCGAGCACGCCGTCCACCCGATCCAGCAAGCCGCCATGGCCGGGGATCAGCCGACCGGAATCCTTGACGCCGAAGCGCCGCTTCAGCCCGCTTTCCAGCAGGTCGCCCGCTTGCGCCGCCAGGCCAAGGCCGGCCGCCACCAGCGCCGCGCGCCCGGCGCCATCGCCGAACCCTGCCGCGACGCAGAGGCCGACGGCAGTCGCGGCGAGCAGCCCTCCCAACGCACCCGCCCAGGTCTTGCTCGGCGAGATGCGCGGCGCCAGTTTCGGCCCGCCGAGAAGGCGGCCGAGCGAATATGCCCCGACATCGCTCGCCCACACCACCAGGGCGAGGAACAACACGTCGGCACGCCCCGCCGCGCTCCGGCGCAACCAGAGCAGCGCCACGGCCGCCAGCCCGACATAGAGCACCCCGGCAGCCAGGCGCGAGGCGCGGCCGGTGCCCCGGGCAGCCGCCCAGCTCAACACCGCTCCCGCCGCCAGCAGGCCGAGGCCGAGGCCGGGTCGTCCGACCGCCGTCGCTGCCCCGGCCGCGAGGATGCCGAGCGGCACGGCAATCCCCGGCCAGGCGAGGACCCGCCGGCCGCACAACGCCACCCACTCCGCGGCCATGCCGAGGAACCCGAAGGCGACCAGCGCCACCCAGGCCGCGCCGCCGAGCCAGATGCAGAGCAGCGCCAGGGGCGCCAGCACCGAGGCCGAGACGATGCGGATCGGCAGATCGCCCAGTCCGATGCGCTCACGCGGACGCGCCGCCTCCGGCTCGGGCACCGGCCATTCCCGCACCTCCAGCTCAGGCAGGTCCGCTTTTCGCAGGGCCAATTTATGCCGGTCTGGCACCGAACCGCCGGTCCCGCCGCGCATACTCGGCCAGCGCCTCGGCGAAATGCGCCTGTCCGAAATCCGGCCAGAGCACGTCGGTGAAGACGAACTCCGCATAGGCCGCCTGCCACAGCAGAAAATTGGAGAGGCGCCGCTCGCCGGAGGTGCGGATGATCAGGTCCGGATCGGGCATGGCGGCGGTCGAGAGGAATGCGGAAAAACCGGCCTCGTCGAGTTCGGCCGGATCGAGCCGCCCGGCGCGCGCCGCCTCCGCCGCCCGGCGCGCCGCGGCGACGATCTCATCGCGCGCGCCATAGGAGAGGGCGATGGTCAGGTTCAGGCGCCGATTCGCTGAGGTGAGCGATTCGGCCTCCCGCAGGGCGAGCTGGATGTCCTCGGAGAAGCGGTCGCGCTCGCCGATGATGTGCAGCCGCACGCCGTTGGCTGACAGCTCGGCGACCTCGCTCTTGAGATAATGGCGCAACAGGCCGGTCAGGTCCTTCACCTCCGCCTCCGGCCGGCGCCAGTTCTCGCTGCTGAAGGCATAGAGGGTGAGCCAGCCGACCCCCTGCTCGATCGCCGCCTCGATGGTGCGCCGCACCGCCTGCCCGCCGGCGCGATGGCCGGCGATCCGCGGCAGGCCGCGCGCCGCCGCCCAGCGACCGTTGCCGTCCATGATGATGGCGACGTGGGCGGGGGGCGGTGCCGGCGCGGCCGGGCGCTCCGCCCGGGCGGGCAAGGGGGAGGTGGCCGGCATGCGCTCAGACCTGTCTGATCTCTCTTTCCTTGTCGGCCAGCGCCTCGTCGATGCGCCGGACATACTGGTCGGTGAGCTTCTGCACCTCCTCGGACCAGCGGCCCATCGCGTCCTCGCCGATCTCGCCCTTGCGCTCCAGCCCCTTGATCTGGTCCATGCCGTCGCGCCGCACCCCGCGCACCGCCACCCGGCAGCCCTCGGCGTAGCGGCCCGCGGCGCGCGCCAGCTCCTGGCGGCGCTCGGCCGTCAGCATCGGCACCGGCACCCGCACCAGCTGCCCATCTGTGGAAGGATTGAGGCCGAGCCCGGAGTCGCGGATCGCGCGCTCGACAGCGGAAACCAGGCTGCGATCCCAAACCTGGACCGTGAGCATGCGCGGCTCCGGCACGTTGACCGTGCCGACCTGCGACAGCGGCATTTCCGAGCCGTAGGCTTCGACCCGCACCGGCTCGAGCAGACCCGGGCTGGCCCGCCCGGTGCGCAGGCCGGCGAATTCGCGTTTCAAGGTGTCGAGCGCACCATCCATGCGGCGGGAAAGGTCCTGCTTGATGGCATTCAGATCGGCCGGCACGGCTTCATTCCCCTTTCAGCCTCCCCATCGGGGCAAGGGTTACTGCGGTTCGGTGATTCGCGTGAACCGCCCCTCGCCGCGCATCACCGCCCTGAAGGCTCCCGCGGCATGGATATTGAACACCAGGATTGGCAGTCCGTTCTCCCGCGCCAGGCTGATCGCCGCCGCGTCCATCACCCCGAGATCGCGCGCCAGCACGTCCAGATAGGTCAGCTCGTCGTAGCGCTCGGCGCCGGCGACCTTTCGAGGGTCGGCGGAATAGACCCCGTCCACCTGGGTGCCCTTCAGCAACGCGTCGCACTCCATCTCGGCGGCCCGCAGGGCGGCGGCGGTGTCGGTGGTGAAGAACGGGTTGCCGGTGCCGGCGGCGAACACCACCACCCGCCCCTTCTCCATATGCCGCTCGGCGCGCCGGCGGATATAGGGCTCGCAGACGCTGGCCATCGGGATCGCCGACTGCACCCTCGTGGGCACGCCGCCCTTCTCCAGCGCGCTCTGCATGGCGAGCGCGTTCATCACGGTGGCCAGCATGCCGATGTAGTCGGCCTGCGCCCGATCCATGCCGCTGGCCGCCGCCGAGACGCCGCGGAAGATGTTGCCGCCGCCGATCACCAGGCAGACCTGCGCGCCGAGCGCGACAACGTCGCCGATGTCGCGGGCGATGCTGACCAGCGTCTCGGTGTCGAGGCCGTATTCGCGCCGGCCCATCAACGCCTCGCCCGACACCTTCAACAGCACGCGCTTATAGGCCAGCTGTTCGCTCATGCACTCTCGCGCGGCGGGGGGCGACCAACCCTAGCTGCCGAGTTGAGTCGGAACAAGAGAGGCGCGCTCTGCTACTCCGGCTCATCCGGCGGAGGTGTCACACCGGCGGCGGCGGCGACCTCGGCGGCGAAGTCTCCGGACTGGCGGGCGATGCCCTCGCCGAGTTGGAAGCGGGCGAAGCCGGCCAGGCTCGCTCCGGATTTCTCCAGGACGGCGCGCACCCGGCTCTCGCCGTCATGCACCCAGACCTGCTCCAGCAGCACCACCTCCTCATAGTATTTCTGGATCCGGCCCCGGACCATCTTCTCGATGATCGCCTCCGGCTTGCCCGAGGCACGGGCCTGCTCGGTCAATACGGCCTTCTCGCGCTCGAGCGCCGCCGGGTCCACGCCGTCCGTGTCGAGCGCGTCGGGACGGGCTGCGGCGACGTGCATTCCCACCTGCCGGCCCAGCAGCTCCAGCGTGTCCACCTCGCCCGGTCC
>JAFAYM010000282.1 GCA_019240395.1 Acidisphaera sp.
CGCCTGGCTCGGTGAGGGCCCGCAGGTGCTGGGCGCGTTGGGCGACGGATCGCACGATTTCGCGCGCACGCTGAAGGAGGCCGAACGGCCGATGCTCGTCATCGGGCAGGGAGCGTTGCGCCGCCCGGACGCCGCCGCGGTGCTGGCGGCCTGCTGGCAGCTGGCCGCCTCGATCGGCATGCTCAGCGCCGATTGGCACGGCTTCAACGTGCTGCATACCGTGGCTTCGCGGATGGCCGCGCTGGAACTCGGGTTCCTGCCGGGCGAGGGCGGCAAGCCGATGGCGGCCATGCTGGGCGGCGGGGTCGACCTGCTGTGGCTCCTCGGGGCGGATGAGTTCGACACCGCGCGCATCGGGCCCGAGACCTTCGTCGTCTATCAGGGCCATCACGGCGATCGCGGCGCCGACCGCGCGGATGTCATCCTTCCCGGCGCCGCCTACACGGAAAAGCCCGGCACCTATGTCAACACCGAAGGCCGGGTGCAGCGCGGCGCGCTGGCGGTTTATCCCCCGGGCGAGGCGCGGGAAGACTGGAAGATCCTCCGCGCCTTCAGCGAGATGATCGGGCACCGCCTACCCTACGACCAGATCGAGGAGGTTTGGCACCGGCTCGCCACGGCCAACCCGATCTTCAGCTCGGTGGGCGAACTGGTACGCCTGGCCTGCACCGATCTCGGCGGGCCCGCCGGCGATCCGGCGGCGCTCGACGCGTCGCCGATCGTGCCGGCCATCGCGAACTACTACCAGACCGACCCCATCAGCCGAGCGAGCCGGATCATGGCCGCTTGCACCGAGACCATCCTGCCGCAGGTCGCCCTGCCGGTGGCGGCGGAGTAGCGGAATGACCGCCTTCTTCGCCAGCGGCTTCGGCATGTTCGTGCTGATGGTGCTGGAAACGCTGGCGCTGCTCGTGCCGCTGCTGCTCGGCGTCGCCTACGCCACCGTCGCCGAACGCAAGGTGCTGGCCGCGATGCAGCTGCGCAAGGGGCCGAACGTGGTCGGGCCGTTCGGGTCGCTGCAGGCCTTCGCGGATGCCGGCAAGATGCTGATGAAGGAGACCATCATCCCGACTGGGGCCAATCGCCTGTTGTTCATCGCCGCCCCGATGCTCACCTTCGTCCTCTCGATGATCGCCTGGGCGGTGATCCCGGTCGACAATGGCTGGGCGATCGCCGACATCAACGTCGGCATCCTCTATCTCTATGCCATCAGCTCGCTCGGCGTGTACGGCATCCTGATCGCCGGCTGGTCCAGCAATTCGAAATACGCCTTTCTCGGCGGGCTGCGCAGCGCGGCGCAGATGGTCAGCTACGAGGTCTCGATCGGCTTCGTCCTGGTCACTGTCCTGCTCTGCGTCGGCAGCCTCAACCTGAACGACATCGTGCTCGCGCAGCGGAATATCTGGTTCTGCATTCCGCTGTTCCCGATGTTCATCGTCTTCTTCATCTCGAGCCTGGCCGAGACCAACCGGTCGCCCTTCGATCTGCCGGAAGGCGAGAGCGAGATCGTCGCGGGGTTCTTCGTCGAGTACAGCGCCATGACCTTCGCGCTGTTCTTCCTCGGGGAATACGCCAACATGTTCCTGATGAGCGGGCTGACCAGCATCCTGTTCCTGGGGGGCTGGCTGTCGCCCATCCCGCTGCCGCCGTTCACCTGGATTCCCGGCGTGTTCTGGTTCATCCTGAAGGTGGCGCTCTGCATGTTCGTCTTCATGTGGGTGCGCGCCACCTTTCCCCGGTTCCGCTACGACCAGCTGATGCGGCTGGGCTGGAAGGTGTTTCTGCCGATGTCGCTGGCCTGGCTGGTGATCACCGCCGGCGTGCTGGTGGCGACCGGCTGGCTGCCGCATGCGCCGAGCTGAGCGCGGCGAGAAAGGGCATTTGACAATGGCTTTCCTCGATCGCACCGCGCGCAGCCTGCTGCTCGGCGAGCTGATCTCCGGCCTGGCGCTGACCTTGCGCTATTTCTTTAAGCCGAAGGTCACGATCAACTATCCCTACGAGAAGGGGCCGCTCAGCCCGCGCTTCAAGGGCGAGCACGCGCTGCGCCGCTATCCCAACGGCGAGGAGCGCTGCATCGCCTGCAAGCTGTGCGAGGCAGTCTGCCCGGCACAGTGCATCGTCATCGAGGCCGAGCCGCGTGACGACGGCACGAGGCGCACGACCCGCTACGACATAGACATGACCAAGTGCATCTACTGCGGTCTGTGCGAGGAGGCCTGCCCGGTGGACGCCATCGTCGAGGGGCCGAACCTCGAGTTCGCGACGGAGACGCGCGAGGAGCTGTTCTACAACAAGGAGAAGCTGCTCGCGAACGGGGACCGCTGGGAGGCGGAGCTGGCCAAGCGCCTCGAGCTCGACGCGCCATACCGGTGAGGAAGGGCCGATGAACACGCTGCCGCTCTCCGCCGGGTTCGCCTCCGGCCTGGCCTTCTACGGCTTCGCGGCTATCCTGCTCGGCTCGGCCGCGGCGGTCGTGACCTCGCGCAACCCCGTTCACTCCGTGCTCTTCCTGATCCTTGCGTTCTTCAACGCCGCCGGGCTGTTCCTGCTGCTCGGGGCCGAGTTCCTGGCGATGATCCTGGTGATCGTTTACGTCGGCGCGGTCGCGGTGCTGTTCCTGTTCGTGGTGATGATGCTCGACGTGAACTTCGCCCAGCTCCGCGAAGGATTCCAACGATACGCGCCGGTAGGTGCGACGGTGGGGTTCGTGCTGCTGGCCGAGCTGGCGGTGGTCGCCGGGGGCTGGCGCTTCCTGCCGGAGTCCGCCTCGCTCCGCGGGGCGGTGACACCCGCGGCCG
>JAFAYM010000013.1 GCA_019240395.1 Acidisphaera sp.
CAATTACATCGACGTCTACTTCCGCACCGGCCTCTACAAGGCGCCGAACCTGCCCGCCACCATCGGCATGGAAGCCGCCGGCACGGTCACCGCGATCGGCCCCGAGGTGACCGAGGTGAAGGTCGGCGACCTCGTCGCCTATGCCAGCGGGCCGATCGGCGCCTACGCCACCGATCGCGTCATGATCGCCAGCCGTCTGGTCCGCCTGCCCGATGCGATCGATTTCCGGACCGCGGCGGCGATGATGCTGCAGGGCATGACCGCCCAGTATCTGATCCGCCGCACCTACCCCGTGAAATCCGGCGACACCATCGTGGTGCACGCGGCCGCCGGGGGCGTCGGCCTGATCCTCTGCCAGTGGGCCTCGCATCTCGGCGCCACGGTGATCGGCGTCGTCTCCACCGCCGCCAAGGCCGAGCTCGCCCGCGCCCACGGCGCCGCCCACACCGTGGTCGGCCACGCCACCCTGGCCGCGGAGGTCAAGCGCGTCACCGGCAACGCCATGGTGCCGGTGGTCTATGACAGTGTCGGGCGCGACACCTTCGAGGCCAGCATCGACTGCCTGGCACCGCTCGGCCTGATGGTCAGCTACGGCAACGCCTCCGGTCCGGTTCCGCCGGTCGATATCGGCCTGCTCGGCGCCAAGGGCAGCCTGTTCCTCACCCGCCCGAGCCTGGCCACCTACACCGCGAAGAGGGCCGATCTGGAGCGCTCGGCCCAGGAGCTGTTCGAAGCGGTGACCAGCGGTGCCGTGAAGATCGCGGTGAACCAGGACTTCCCGCTGCGCGATGCCGCCGCGGCGCACCGCGCGCTGGAGGCCCGGCAGACCACCGGCAGCACGGTGCTGATCCCCTGATCCCCTGACCCTGATCCCCATCGCCACGCTGATTTGCGGCCCGGCCGCGTCGCCACGATCTTTCCTGACAGCCCCGGGAACTGCATGCTGCGGCCATGACGGATCGCCGTGCCCTCGCCCTCTCCCGTACTGCGCGCCAGGAGCCCGTCACCGAAGAGCCGCCGCTCACCGCCTCGCGCACCCGCCTGACCGCCCTGATCGTGGCCTGCGCGCTCTTCATGCAGAACCTGGATTCCACGGTCATCGCCACCGCGCTGCCCACGATGGCGCACGCCTTCGGCGCCGATCCCGTGCACATGAACGTGGCGCTCACCTCCTACCTGCTGAGCCTGGCCGTCTTCATCCCGGCCAGCGGCTGGATGGCCGACCGGTTCGGCAGCCGCACCGTGTTCCGTGCCGCCATCCTGGTTTTCACCGTCGGCTCGGTGCTGTGCGGGCGGGCCAATGGCCTGACCTTCCTGGTCCTCGCGCGGATCGTGCAGGGCATGGGCGGGGCGATGATGCTGCCGGTCGGCCGGCTCCTGCTGCTGCGCTCCGTCGCCAAGTCCGAGCTCGTCGCCGCCATGGCCTGGCTCACCGTGCCGGCGCTGATCGGGCCGGTGGTCGGGCCGCCGCTCGGCGGCTTCATCGTTACCTACGTCTCGTGGCGCTGGATTTTCGACATCAACGTGCCGATCGGCCTGCTCGGCATCGTCCTGGTCACGCTCTACGTTAACGACGTGCGCGAGCCCGAGCCCGACCGCTTCGACGCGAGCGGGCTGGTGTTCAGCGCCGTCGCCCTCTCGGCGCTGATGTTCGGGCTGGAGACTGCCGGGCGCGGCGTGGTGCCGGCGCGGATCACCCTTGCCATGCTCGGCGTCGGCCTGCTCGCGGCGATCGCCTACTGGTGGCATGCGCGTCGGCATCCGCACCCGGTGCTCGATCTCTCGCTCATGCGAATCCCGACCTTCGGCATCTCGGTGCTCAGCGCCACGCTGTTTCGCGTCGGCATCGGCGCGGTGCCGTTCCTGCTGCCGCTGATGCTGCAGCTGGGCTTCGGCGATTCCGCGGCGCAGAGCGGCGCCATCACCTTCGCCAGCTCGGCCGGCGCGCTGATCATGAAGCCGGCCGCGCAGTGGGCGCTGCGGCGCGTCGGCTTTCGCGACACGCTGCTGTGGAACGGCATCGTCTCCGCCGTCCTGCTCGCGCTCTATGCCGCCTTCCGGCCGGCGTGGCCGGCCGCCGCCATCTACGCCGCCCTGCTCCTGGGCGGCTTTTTCCGCTCCCTGCAGTTCACCGCCTACAATGTTCTGTCCTATGCCGACATCCCGCGCGAGCGCATGAGCGCGGCCACCGGCCTCTACTCCACGGTGCAGCAGCTCTCGCTCACCCTCGGCATTTCACTGGGCGCCGGGGCGCTCGAGATCTCGATGGCGGTCGCCGGCCATGGCCGGCCGGCGCTGGCCGATTTCTCGGTCGCCTTCCTGGCCGTCGCCGGCATTTCCTTCCTGGCCGCCCCGCTGTCGCTGCTGCTGCCGGCGCGGGCGGGTGCGGAGATGAGCGGGCAGAGGAGATGAGCGGGATCAGTGGGGCGAGCGCCGCCATTGACCGGAACGGCCCAGAGCAGCAAGCGCGGCACCGGATGGGAGTATCTGCACACGCCATCGATGATGCTTCCCGCCTCGCCTACACCGAAATCCTGCCAGACGAACGCAAGCCCAGACCAGCGCAAGCAGAGCGCCTCCCTGGCTTCGACACCTAGCGTGAACCGCTCGGACGTCGCTCACATCGCTCAGGTGGCGCTCACGCCCGTGTTCCTGCTTTCCGGCGTGAGCACGCACGCTGCACTCGTCTGCTCTCTTGTTCAGACGAAGCTGCTGGATGAAACGCCGTCGACCCCGACGAGCGTGATCTGGGTGCCGTCGCTCAGGTTGATCACCGTGTTGCCGCCCACCCCGGTGGCCGCCTGGGTCTCGGCGGCGGCCACGTCGGCAGCGCCGTAGCCCTGCAGCGACAGGTGATCCGTGCCGGGCTTGAACCCGACGATGAGATCGTTCCCGCCGCCCTGGCCGTTGACGAAGGCGTAGAGGTCGCTGCCGCTGCCGCCGAAGACCTCGGCGTTGCCGGAACCGGAGTAGAAGGTCGCGTTGCCGCTGCCCTCGATCATCAGCATGTCGCCGCTGCTGGCGAAGGTCTCGTTGGTGCCGGTGCCGCCGAAGACCGTCTCGCTGCCCGTGCCGGCATAGACCTGGGTGTTGCCGCTGCCGAGCATCATCAAGGCCGAGCCCTGGCCGCCGTTTATCACGTCCGACCCTAAGCCGGCGAAGATCGTCGAGTTGCCCGAGCCGGCGAATACCGCGTCGGCACTGCCGGACATGGCGATCAGATTGTTGCCGGAGCCGCCGACATAGGTGTTGGCGTCGCCGCCGCCGCCCAGCGTGGCGCTGCCGCTGCCGGCGACCAGGGTGTTGGCGCCGCCGGTGCCGCCGAAGAACTCGCCGCCGCCGTTTGCGGAGTACAGGGCCACGTTGCTGCCTGTGCCGCCGAACACCGTCGCGGCCCCCGTCCCGCCCAGCACCGTGCTGGCGCCGCTGCCGTTGAAGAAGGTCAGCGCGCCCTGGCCGCCGGAGAGGAGCACGTTGTTGGCGGAGGCCGAGATGGTCGCCGCCCCGCTGCCCCCCTGGATCGTGTCGCTGCCGGTGCTGGCCACCAGATCGTTGCCCGAGCCCAGGAAGACCTGGTTGTTACCGGTTCCGGTCGAGACGGTGTTATGGCCGCCGCTGAGGGTGATCGAATTGTCGCCGTTGCCCACGGCAATGTTCCACGGACCGTCGCCTGTCTGCACGATCGTTGCATCACCGTTGCTGTTGGCGATGCTCCCAGAGCCGCCGTTGGTGAAGAACGTGAACTTGCTGCCAGTGGAGAGCACAAGTTCGTCGCCCTGTGTGCCGAACAGGACCGAATTGTTCGCGGTGTCAACCACCGCGGCCGCTTGTGCCGGCAGGCTCAATGTGCCGCCGGCCTCGATGACGAGTTCGGTGTTCAGGCCGGCGACAGGTGTGGGCATCGCGCCACCGGTATAATCGACCGGTATCAGCGAGCCGTTGCTGACTCCCTGCGCGATACTGCCAGCCAAGCTCTGGGCCAGGAGGGCATTCGGTCCCGATCCGAATGGCAGCGAAATCGTTTCGCCTGCACCCCCCAAAATCGTCGCACCTCCCATAGCTGATCCCCACTGCTGCGGCGCAGCGTTCTAGCTTGGACGGATTTTCAATGGGTTAACGAGGATGAACGTTAGTCTGAGCGCAACCCCCCCGACCGCGGGAGAACAGGTTGAGCGATAATCAAATCGGGTTTACTCGAGCCAACATGTCGGCGGCTGAGGACAGTCTCCGGCGTCGGGCCGCTCACGGCATTGGCGTTTCGCGCCGCGATCGACCAGATGGGCCGCTTCCGCCGGTGCGGGATCTAGGCGCGCATCTCGGCCCGAGGCCGCGGCGCTTTCTCGGGACACGGCCGCTCGGGTTGCGGTGGCCCGCAAGCTGGCGGCGATCCTGCATCGCATGTGGGGCGACCTCGTTGCGAGTGCGGAACCGCAGGCCAGATGCTCTGCACGTCGTGGGACAGTTGAGACACCTCGCTTCTGACCCGATCGTGCAGCCAACAGTTTAGGGTTGCGCTCAAGCTAACGTTCATCCTCGTTAACACATTAGAAACCCGGCCAAGCTAGAGATCTCGCTGCACCGCAGCAGGGGGTCAGCTTATGGCAGTTGTGACAGTCCTCGGGGGTTCAGGCGAAACGATCTCGCTGCCATTCGGATCGGGACCGAGTGTCCTGCTGGCGCGAAGCATGGCTGGCATCATCACACAGGAAATCGGGAACGGCTCGCTGGTGCCGGTCGATTATACCGGCGGCGTGATGCCCGATCCTGTCGCCGGCCTGAACACCGAAATCGTCGTCAAGGCCAACGGCATCGTGAGCCTGCCGTCCCGGACGGCCGCGGTGGTTGACACGGCAAGCAATTCGGTCCTGTTCGGCACGCACGGCGACGAACTTGTGCTCTCGACGGGCAACAAGTTCACCTTCTTCACCGACGGCGGCTCCGGGAGCATCGCCACCGGCAACGGCGATGCGACGATCGTGCAGACGGGCAGCGGCCCGTGGAACATTGCCGTGGGCAACGGCGATAACCAGATCTCACTCAGCAGCGGCCATAACACCGTCTCGACCGGCACCGGCAGCAACGAGATCCTGCTCCATGGCGGGCACAACATCATCAACTCCAACGGCAATGACGTAATCGCCGCGCAAGCCGGCTCCGACACGATCAGCGCCTCCGGCAGCGCCCCGGTGCATGTCTATGGCGGCAGTGCCGACATCACTTTCATCGGCGGCGCCGGTGCGGCGACGGTGCTGGGAGGCACCGGGTCGGATACGATCTTCGCGTCCTCGGGAGGCTACTTCCACGGCGGCTCGGCCGGGAACAACGTGATCGTCGGTGGCGAGGGCGCCACGACCATCTACGGCGGCGGCAAAAACGACGCGCTGTATGCGACCGGCGACCGGCAGACGCAGATTTTCGCCGCGGGCGGCGCAGAGACGTTGGACGGTTCGCTTTCGACGGGCAACAACAAGTTCCATGCCGGCTCAGGCCACGACCTGATCACCGCCGGCTCGGGCAACGACACGCTATTCGCGGGTTCGGGAGCCGCGACGCTCGACGGCGGCTTGGGGAAGAACGTCTTCGTATTCACCGACGGTGATGCAGGACATGTCACGATCGGCGATTTCTCGGCATCGCAGGGCGACAAGATCCGGCTCGACGGCTTCGCTGCCAATGAGGTGAGCTACGCCCTGAAGCACGAGCACGTCGATCGGGCCGGCGTCATGGTCACCCTATCGGACAACACGAAAATCGAATTCACGGGCGTCACCAACCTGGTTCGCTCCGACTTCACCTGATGTCCTCGCACCTGGCCGACGTGCAAGCGCCGGCGCGAGCGGCACGCGAGGTCTCGCCTGCCGCTTCCGCCTGCTTCGGCCGCGCAAGCGAAGTCGCCGACTCCGTGGTGACCGGCTGGTTCGTATCTCCGGGGCTGCGCGCCGGGAGCGGTCAAGTCGCTGCCTTCATCGACGGCGACTATTCGGGTCGGGCGGACGTGCAGACATTCGCCGCCCTGCCGGCCGAGGCGCCGGCGACCGCAAGGGCATTCTCCTATCAGATACCCTGGCATTGTCAGGACGGGCGCTCTCACGTCCTCTCGCTCGTTCTCGATGACGGCACCGCCGTCGACTTTCCTGCCAGCGGAGGCGGGACACGGGCGAACCTGCGGTTCAGGTTCGAGGAGCCACTCCCCAGGCGTGCCGAACTGCCGACGCCGGGCCGATCCGGCACACCGACGCCGAGAGAGCCGGATGCGCAGGCTGCCTACACGGGGCTGGCTGACCCGTTCACCGGAACCACGATCACCGGCTGGGCGGTCAGCCGCCTGAACCCATCGGAGCCCGCCCGGCTTCGCATGTTCGTCGATGGCGAGGCCGCCGGCGATGTCGTCTGCGATCAGCCGCATGCGGGGCTGCAGACGCTCGGTCTCGCCGATGATGCCGGCGGCTTCGCGTTCAGTATTCCCGACCGGTTCTGCAACGGCCTGTCGCACTGCCTGACCATCCTGTTCGACGACGGAACGCCGCTTCAAGCGATCGATTCGGACGGGATTACCCATTCCGCGCTGCACTTCACCGCCGAGCCCGTGACGTCCATCGCGGGGATCGTCGACGGCTTGCATGGCGACCGGATCCGCGGCTGGGTGATGCGCAAGCATCACAAGACCGGAGCCTGCGATGGCCATGTCACTGTCCAGGTGCTGTGCAACGGCATCGCCGTCGGTGACATTGTCGCCGACCTGCCTCGCATGGATGTCGCACGCGAGAACCGATGCGACCCGTTCGTCGGGTTTGAGTTCAAGCTTCCGCACTATTGCCTGAACGGCCAGGAGTTCGAGTTCGTCTTCCGCGCCCTTCCCGAGGGTGAAGAACTGGCGGGGTGCCCGCTGCCCGTACGCCATGCTCAGGCCGAAAGCGCCGATGAGTTGCGGCTGCTGGCCGACACCGTCGGCGACCTTTGCGCGCAGGTGTTCAAGATCCAGCGGCAGGTATTGGGCATGCTGCCCACGGCGGAAGCGACGGTGCACAACTATGACGGCTGGGCCCGCCGTCAACTCACCCGGATGCGCTCCCTGTTGAAGACCCAGCCGCCGCTCGCAGAGGATGCGCCGCTGGTGTCCGTCATCATGCCGACCTTCAGGACCAGGCTGGCACATCTCGATGCCGCGATCGAATCGGTCCGCGCACAGACCTACCAAAATTGGGAACTGATCATCGTCGATGACGGCAGCCGGGATCGTGCTCTCAAAGCCTGCCTGCTCCACCACGCCGCCTCCGACAGCCGTATCAAATGCCTGTTCAGAGCGAACGGCGGCATCAGCCGAGCGACGAATGCGGGACTCCGCAAGGCGCGAGGGACCTATGTGATGCTATTCGACCACGACGACCTGCTGGTCGACGTGGCCATCGAGTTGCTGATGCGTGAAGCGTTGCGGACCGGCGCCAAGCTGATCTATGGCGACGAGGACAAGATCGACACATTTGGCGCGTTCAGCGAGCCGAACCTCAAGCCGGACTGGAACTATCGCCTCCTCCTCGCCATCAACTATGTCTGTCACGCGATGGTCATCGAAACTGCAACGCTCAGGCGGGCCGGTCTGCTGCGGCCGGAGTTCGACGGCGCCCAGGATCACGATCTGCTGTTGCGCCTCTCCGAAATCTGTGCTCCCGGCGAAATCGCCCATGTGCCGGAGGTGCTCTATCACTGGCGCAAGAGCCTGTCCTCGACCGCGAGTTCCGGGGACGCCAAGCCCTACGCGGTCGAAGCCGGGCGGCGCGCCGTCGCCGAACACGTCAGACGTCGCGGGTTCACCGCGAGCGAAGTAACGGCCGTCGAGAACAGCACCACCTACAGTCTCGCCTGGGGATTGGCCGAGGAGCCGAGCGTTACCATCATCGTTCCGTTCAAGGACCAAGTGGCGACCACTCGCCGCTGCGTGGAGTGTCTGCTTGCACACACGCGCTGGACGAACTGGAAGGTCGTGCTGGTCGACAACGGCTCCGTCAGGCCGGAAACCGAAGAGTTCTGCCGGGAGCTGGCGGAAACTCCGCATGTCGTGGTGCGACGGGTAGACGAGGCGTTCAACTTTTCCAGGCTCAACAACATTGCGGCTCGGGAGAACCCGGCCGAGTTTTTCGTCTTCCTCAATAACGACGTCTTTATGGAACAGGAGAACTGGCTGCGCGTGTTGGTGGACGAGGCTCTGGCCTCCCCGGACACGGCAATCGTCGGTGCGAAGCTGCTCTACCCCAATCGGACCGTGCAGCACGCCGGCGTCGTCCTGGGTGTCGGCGGCGTCGCCGACCACGTCTTCCGCGGCATCCCGGCCGATCACCCTGGCTATCTGAGCCGGGCCCGATGCGCCCAGCACTATTCCGCGGTTACCGCCGCGTGCATGCTCTGCCGGGGGCCGGTGTTCCTGGACGTCGGCGGCTTCGACGAGCAGGAGCTCATGGTAGCTTTCAACGACGTCGATCTGTGCCTGAAGGTCGGCAGCCGCGGATGGCGGGTCGTCTGGACGCCGGACTTGATGGCCGAGCACCATGAATCGCTCAGCCGTGGCGATGACTTGGCTCCCGGCAAGGCGCAGCGGTTCTTCTACGAAAACCACGTCATGATGGAACGCTGGGGCAGGATCATTTCTGCAGATCCCTTCTATCACCCGCAATTCTCGCCTCGCGGCGGCATCTTCTCGGATCTGCGCTAGGCGCGCGCACGCCGATGGCACGTGTCGCATGCCTGGTGATGCTGAAGAACGAGCGCGTGCTGACGCAACGCTTCCTCCGCTACCACGCCGCGTTGTTCGGTGCCGAGAATATCTATGTCTTCGACAACGGCAGCAGCGATAAGGAGGTGCTGACGGAGCTCGATCGCTTCGAGGCCGCGGGCGGACATGTCGACCGAGGCTGCACGACCTCGGAGGATTACCATCGTAAGGCCACCATACTCGGCGACCTCATCAAGAGGCTCGATCGCGAGGCCGAATACGATTTCTACATCCCGCTCGACTGCGACGAATTCGTCGTCCTGCGTACGCCGGGCGGCTACACCGCCGATCCGCGGCCTATTCACGATCACCTCGACGGGCTTCGCTCCGAGAGGAACATCCTGCATGTCACGTTGAATCTGTCGAACCTGCTGGGCAGTCCCGATCATTTCCGTGCCGCGGCCTACTCCAAGACCGTCTATCCCCGCGGCGTCTTCCGGCTGATGGATCAAGGCTATCACACCGGCAAGACAAGAGACGGAAACAGCGTCTATGTGGCGTGCGATCTGGTCTATGCCCACTTCCATTACCGACCCTATGAGGAGGTCCTGGAATTCGCCAGGCAGAAGCTGCGGAATCGGATGTCCGAAGCGCAGCTGGCGGACCATCAGTGGCTACGCAGCTATCGGGGCCTGGGCTCCCACATGGTCGCCTACATCGTTGACGGCCCGGAGGCCTACTACCGGCAGTTCCGTGACTGCCCTGCACCCGTGGTCTTTCCGGAACTCGGCGCACGCTTCAAGGAAATCGGCACAAGCGCGCCGTTCGCTGAGTTCCGTCTGCCGCCGCCGGTCGCGGTGAAGCCGAGGAGTGTGCATCTGATCATCGATGAATGTTCGGCCGCTCGGGTCCGCGGATGGGCCATGGATATCGCAGCGCCGCTGCAACCGATAAGCCTGCGTTTCCTGCTTGACGGCACCGTCGCGCACGAAGCGGTTTGCGACCAGCCCCGACCGGACGTCCGCAAGGCTGGGCAGCCGACGGATCGGGTCGGCTTCGATTTCGTGCCGCCGCCACGACTGTCATCCTGCAGAACGCCCCAGCTCCTGACGGTCGAAGACGACACCGGAATGGCGCTGCGGATGTCGATCTGCCGCAAGGGCTGTGACGCAATCGCCTTGGCCGCGATCGCCGAGCCGCCTGACCCGAAGCTGCCGATCTACAGCCACATCGACAGTTTCGTCGGCGGCCGAGTGCAGGGCTGGGTACTGCGCACGGTGGCCACGCCCGAGCAGAACAGGCTGCTGGGCTGCTGCACCGTGGTTCTGGCGCATGCCGGACGCATCATCTCGCAAACCGTGGCCGATATCGTCAGGGATGACGTGGCGAAGGCAATGCACGGCGAAGCACGCTGCGGATTTCAGATCGAAGTGCCGCGCTCGCTGCTTTCGCAGGATCACAACCCGATCGTACGGCTCTTCATCATGCCGGAGCAGCGCGAGCTCGCGGGCAGCCCGTGCGTAATCGCCGGCATGCAGGCAGCCTGATCGCAGGTATGGGTGATCCGACCCGGACACGGCGCGACCTTTTTCTGGGGGCGCTTGCGTCGATGATGACCGGGCCGAGCCTGCGGACCGGCCACGCGTCACAAGCGGGCGCGCTTGCGCCGGTGCCGATCGACCGGCGGTCGGTGGGGATCGCCTACTCGCTTTGGCACCAGGCTGGCTTGTGGAGGGGCAAGGCACACCGGCCCTGGGGCACGCCGGAACTCGGCCTCTATAGCTCGAACGACCCGCTGGTGCTGACAAGGCACGCCGACTGGCTCGGGTCCGCCGGCGTCGATTTCGTCGTCATCGACTGGTCCAACGATCTCGGAATGGATGTGCGCCGCAGCGTCGGACCGGCCTCGCAGCGCTTCATCGAGCAGGCCACGCTGACGCTCTTCGAGGTCTGGGGCGCCAGGCCGAGCAGCCCGAAAGCCGTGGTGATGATCGGCAACCCCGGCGCCCAGGACGCGGTCTCGAACGGCCAGCTTCGAGCCAAAGCCGACGAGGTGCATGACCTGTTCGTGAAGGATCGGCAGCGCGCCCGCTTGCTGCAGAACTACCTCGGCAAGCCTCTCCTGCTGGTGTACGCCGATACGCCCTCGCCCTGGCCGCAAGGCTTGCCGCCTTGGACGGACGACAGGTTCACCGTCCGCTTCGTCACCGGCTTCCTGACCGATCAGACAGCCCTGCTCGGTCCGGACAAACTCAGTCGGTACGGATATTGGTCGTGGGAGGACCGGGGTGAGCCAAGCTACGCAGTCTTCCAGGGACATCCCGAGTGCATGACGGTCGTCGCCGCCTGGCGCGGTCCGGGCAGCCCCGGCAGGAACCACGGCCAAACCTATGTCAGCCAATGGAAGCGCGCCCGCGAGCTCGGCCCGCGTTTCGTTCTCGCCGGCACGTTCAACGAATGGTGGGTCAGCGAGCAGGTAAGCCAAGAAGGCAGCAAAGACATCGAGCCCTCGCTCGAGCTTGGTCACCGGTATCTGGACATCCTTGCTGAGCAGGTAAGTCTCTTCAAGCCAGGACTGTAATGAGACCTGTGCGCGGGTAGTGAGTTGACCGGGTTGGTTTGACAGGGCGCGATCTGATTCCATTCCGTCCTGACGGCGTCAGATTGGACAGGAACAGCTCGACATAATCGGCGTGCGCCGCGCCGAGGAACATCGCTGGACGAGTTGGCCGGACTGCTCGACTGGCTTGGGTTGGACCTGTCAATCAGTGTGCAAAAACCTATTACGCGCCGATCCACACTTGGGCTCGTCCGCTGCGCGGCGGAGCGTCAGCACTCCCATCCACCATTGCGCGTTCCCTACGGTACGGCAACGATGGCATCGGCCTGCTCGATCGCAGTTCGCTCCATCCAGGCGCTCAGGTTGTTGGCCTCGCTGCGGGGGCGCACGAAGTGTTGCGCCGGAGGCGCCGCCGGGCGCTATCGTTCCGCTTCGGTGCAGCGAGGCGGGCCCGCAATGCGCGTCCTGTTCGGTTTTCTCTCCGGCCTGCTCGGCCTGCTCGCCGGCTGGGCAGCGCTGGCAATGACGGTGGTCGGCCTCGCGGGGCCGGACCGTGACGGCGGCATCGCCATGGGTGCGATGTTCAACATCGGGCCGTTCGGTGGCCTGGTTGGGTTCGGACTCGGCGTATGGCTTTTCGTGCGCAGGGGGCTCGTCCGCATGCCCGCGACGCCTGTCAGCGCGCCGCCGCCCGACGCTGCCATCGAGCCGGGGCGCTCTCGCGTCTCTCGCCCCTTTGCCGCTGCCGTCCTGGCTCTCGTGGCGGGCGTCGCCTGGTGGGGTTGGTACGAGTTCATCCGCTCGCCTTACCTCTCGCATGGCTACATGACGCTCGACCTGCAAATCATGCTGCCCGCGGGCATGCCCCTGCCCGCGGACGCGAAGGACGTGAGCATCGCCGTGTCGGAAGGCAGCCAGCAGACGGACGTGATGCTTGGCCCGGCGTGGCACGGTCATCTCGGCGATCGCCCGGTGATCCTCGGCCGGGCGACACTCAGCCTGAAGACGCGCTCGCGGTGGGTGTATTTCGCGCTGCCGGGGATGCCGGAGCAGAGCTGGCGGCTCGATCTGTCCAGCGACCCCGACCCGATGCCGGCATACACGGCTTGGCGTGCTCCGGATGGGAGCGGGGCGGGGGTGGAGATGAACTATCGCTTGGGTGCAGATCGATAGAGGGTCGTCCGTTTCGCTGGTGGCCAGACCCGTCGGGCGGACTCAGCCCACGGGTCTCGGGCATGCAGGATGATGCCCAGCGCCGACCACTGATCGCCGCATCGCCCACGGAAAGCTATCGGCGCATCAGGCAAGATGCCCTGGCGCGGTGGCGCCAGGGCAGGCTGGTGAGGCGAAGGCGTTGGTCGGAAGGCGTCAGGCGTGGACCGGACCGCTGTTGGTCGTGTAGGCGAACTCGGTCGACGGGTTGAACGAGGTGAAGTTGTCGAAGATGATCTTGCCGCCCCCCGAGAGGTTGACGGTGGACGTCCCGCCGACGGAGTTGGTGTTGTCGTAGACGGCGCCGGCGCTGCTCAGCGTCTCGCCGTTGGAGCCGACCAGGCCCTGGAAGTCGATGGTCTGGCCGGACCCGAAACCGCTGATCTCGACGGTT
>JAFAYM010000082.1 GCA_019240395.1 Acidisphaera sp.
CGGGCTGGCGAGCGAGCTGCGGGGCACCACCCTGCCGCTCGGCAAGGACATCCTCAGCTACACGCGGCGCGAGCCGATCGGCGTGGTGGGGGCGATCGTGCCATGGAACGCGCCGGCGCAGCTCGGCTCGCTCAAGATCGCGCCGGCGGTGTGCGCCGGCAACACGATCGTGCTGAAAGCGGCGGAGGATGCGCCGCTGGCCGTGCTGCTGATCGCCGGCGTGTGCCAGGAGCATCTGCCGCCGGGCGTGCTGAACGTCATCACCGGCTACGGTCCCGAATGCGGCGCGCCGCTGGCCGAGCACCCCACGGTGCGCAAGCTGAGCTTCACCGGGTCGACGGCGGTGGGCAAGTCGATCATGCGCGCCGCCTCCGACCGGCTGGCGCCGGTCTCGCTGGAGCTGGGCGGCAAGAGCCCGTCCATCGTGTTCCCGGACGCCAACGAGGCCTGGGCGGTCGACGGCATCATCGCGTCCATGCGCTTCACCCGGCAGAGCCAGTCCTGCACGGCCGGGTCGCGACTGTTCCTGCATCGGTCGATCTTCGACGCCTTCCTGGAACGGCTGGTGGCGCAGACCGACAGACTGGTGATCGGCGATCCGCTGGAGGAGAGCACCGACATCGGCTCGATCATTAATGCCAAGCAGTTCAGCAAGGTCTGCGGCTACGTGCAGGACGGGCTGGACCGCAAGGAGGCAAGGCTGGTGATGGGCGGATTGCCGCCGAGCGAGGGGCCGCTCACCAAGGGCTACTACGCGCGGCCGACCATCTTCGCCGACACGTCCAATGAGTGGCGGCTGGCGCGGGAGGAGATTTTCGGCCCGGTGCTGGTGGCGATCCCTTGGGAAGACGAGGCGGCGGTGATCCGCATGGCCAATGACAGCCATTACGGCCTTGCCGCCTATGTCTGGAGCCGCGACATCGGCCAGGCGCTCCGCATGGCGCATGAGGTGGAAGCCGGCTGGGTTCAGGTGAACCAGGGCGGCGGGCAGATGCTGGGGCAAAGCTATGGCGGCGTGAAGCAGAGCGGCATCGGTCGCGAAATGTCCCTGGAGGGCATGCTGGACAGCTTCACGGAGACCAAGACGGTCAACGTGAACCTGGCCGTGCCGCCGCCCGAAGCGCGCCACTGAATCCCGTTCGGGCCGCGTCGGCGCCACCTGCCGTCGGGTCATGACGCCGCATCCCGAGTCCTGGCTCTGTGTTCGGCCGGAGGGGCTGTTCTGCCGGCCCGGCGCGTTCTACGTCGACCCGCTGCGCCCGGTGGAGCGGGCCGTCGTCACCCATGCTCATTCCGACCATGCGCGGCCGGGGCATGGGGCGGTGCTGGCGAGCCCGGAGACGCTGGCGCTGATGCGGGCGCGGATGGGCGAGGACCGCGCCGGGGAAAGCCAGCAGGCGCTGGGCTGGGGTGCGGCGATCACCATCGGCGAGGTGCGGGTCTGGCTGCAGCCGGCGGGGCACGTGCTCGGCAGCGCGCAGGTGGCGATGGAGTGGCGCGGCAGCCGGGCGGTGGTGAGCGGCGACTACAAGCGCCGGCCCGACCCGACCTGCGCGGCATTCGTGCCGATCCCCTGCGACGTGTTCGTCACCGAGGCGACCTTCGGCCTGCCGGTGTTCTGCCATCCCTCCGACGCGCACGAAATCGACCGCCTGCTGGCGAGCCTCTCCCTGTTCCCGGAGCGCACGCACGTGATCGGCTGCTATTCCATCGGCAAGTGCCAGCGCCTGATCGCGCTGCTGCGTCGCGCCGGCTGGAATGCCCCCATCTTCCTGCACGGCGCGCTCGCCGCACCCTGCCGGGAATACGAGCGGCTCGGCGTTCCCCTCGGCGATCTCCGCCCGGCCACGGTCGCCGACGGGGAGTCCCTGAAGGGCGCCGTCGTGCTCGCGCCGCCGAGCGCCATCACGGAGCGCTGGGCGCGGCGCCTGGCCGATCCCGTCGTGTCGCTGGCCTCGGGCTGGATGCGTGTGCGCCAGCGCGCGAAATCCCGCGGCGTGGAACTGCCGCTGGTGATTTCCGACCACGCCGACTGGCAGGAGCTGAACGACACGATCGACGAGGTCGGCGCCCCGGAAGTGTGGGTGACGCACGGCAACGAGGAAGCGCTCATCCATGCCGTCGGTCAGCGCGGGATCGTCGGCCGCGCGCTGCGTCTGGTCGGCTACGGCGAGGAGCAGGACGACGTGGCGACCACAGACCGATGATCGCTTTCGCCGACCTGCTGGAACGATTGCTGTTCACCCCCGGCCGCAACGCCAAGATCGCGCTGCTGCGCCGCTACTTCTCGACCCAGCCCGACCCGGACCGCGGCTATGGCCTGGCCGCGGTCACCGGCGAGCTTTCCTTCGCCGCCGCGAAACCCGGCCTGATCCGCGACCTCGCCGCCGCGCGCACCGATCCGGTGCTGTTCGGCTGGTCGTACGATTATGTCGGCGATTTGGCCGAGACGGTGGCGCTGATGTGGCCCGGCGGCGGCGGCGCGACGCCGCCGGCAATGAGCGAGGTCGTCGAGGCGCTGCACGCCGCGCCGAAATCCGACCTGCCGGGGATCGTCGCGGCGTGGCTCGATGCGTCGGACGCGTCGGTGCGGATCGCGCTGCTCAAGCTGATCACCGGCGGGCTGCGCGTCGGCGCCTCGGCGCGCCTGGCGAAGATCGCGCTGTCGGAAATGGCGGAAGGCCGCATCGCGCCGGACGAGATCGAGGAGGTGTGGCACGGCCTGACGCCGCCCTATGCCGCGCTGTTCGCCTGGATCGAGGGGCGCGGCGACAAACCCGATCCGGAGGATGCGCCGGTGTTCCGTCCGCCGATGCTGGCGCATCCGCTCGAGGCCTCGGATCTCGCCGGGCTGGACGTGGCGGCGTTCCGCGCGGAGTGGAAATGGGACGGCATCCGCGTGCAGCTCGTGGCGACCAAGGGCGGGCGGCGGATCTATTCGCGCGGCGCCGACGACGTCTCCGCGGCGTTCCCGGAAATCCTCGATGCGATGAAGTTCGAGGGCGTGCTGGACGGCGAGCTGCTGGTGATCCGCGACGGCGTCGTCGCGCCGTTCGCCGATCTGCAGCAGCGGCTGAACCGCAAGACGCCGGGTGCCGGAATGCTGAAGGATTTCCCGGCCGGCGTGCGGCTGTACGACATCCTGTTCGATGGCGCCGAGGATCTCCGCCCGCTGCCCTTCGATGAGCGGCGGCTGCGGCTGGAGCAATGGTATGCGCGCGTGCATCCCGCGCGGATGGATCTCTCCGACCTCGTCGCTTTCGATGCCCTGACGGACTTGTCGACCATCCGCGAGGGCGCGCGCGCGGCGGCGATCGAGGGTCTGATGCTGAAGCGGGCCGA
Source organism: Acidisphaera sp. (assembly GCA_019240395.1). GTDB lineage: Bacteria > Pseudomonadota > Alphaproteobacteria > Acetobacterales > Acetobacteraceae > JAFAYA01. The sequence continues at coordinate 3,343 of JAFAYM010000082.1, forward strand.
CAGCCCCTACGTGCCCGGGCGGCCCAAGGGGTTGTGGTGGAAGTGGAAGCGCGATCCGCTGACCATCGACGCCGTGGTGATGTACGCGCAGCGCGGCCACGGCAAGCGCAGCAGCTATTATTCCGACTACACCTTCGGCCTCTGGCGCGATGACGGTGCGGGAAACGAGGAGCTGGTGCCGGTCGGTAAGGCCTATTCCGGCATCACCGACCAGGAACTCGCGTTCCTGGATCGCTGGGTCCGCAACCACACCACCGCCCGTTTCGGCCCGGTGCGGGAAGTCGAGAAATCGCTGGTGCTGGAAATCGCCTTCGATGCCGCGCAGCTCTCGACGCGCCACAAATCCGGCGTCGCGCTGCGCTTCCCCCGCATCGCCCGGTTGCGCACGGACAAGCCGGCGGCCGAGGCGGACCGGCTCGACACGCTGCTTCGTCACGTCGCCACCACGCCGGCCGAGGCAGCGCAATAGGCGAATCCCGCGTTGACGGGCCGGCCGCCTGGTGTAGCGTCTCGCGGAAAATCGGGAGGACGCGCATGGCCATCACTCCGAACACCGCGCTGCGCAAGATGCGCGAGGGCGAGCTGGCGATCGGCTTCGGCGTGCACCACCTTCGCAGCGCCGCAACCCCGATGCTGGCGCGCGCCGCCGGCTTCGACTGGCTGTTCATCGACACCGAGCACGGCGCCTTCTCCGTGCAGGAGGCGACGCAACTCTGCCTCGCGGCGCTGCCCACCGGCGTCACGCCGATCGTGCGCGTCTGCAGCGATGCGCTGGACGAGGGCACGCGCGCACTCGACAACGGCGCCATGGGCATCGTCGTGCCGCACGTCGATACCGTCGAGCAGGCACGCCGCATCGTCGCCGCCTTCCGCTATCCGCCGGTCGGCCACCGCAGCTGGGGCGGGCCGCCCGCGCTCTACGGCTTCAGCCCGCCGCCGGTCGCGCAAGCGCAGGCCGAGATCAATCGCGAAGTGCTGGTCTGCGCCATGATCGAGACGCCGCAAGCGGTAGACGTGGCCGGCGAGATCGCTGCCGTGGACGGCATCGATGCGCTCATGATAGGCACGTCGGATCTCAGCGCAGAGATGGGCATTTCCGGACAGATGGGCCACCCGCGGGTGCAGGAGGCCTACGCCAAGGTCGGCGAGGCTTGCCGAAAATCAGGAAAATTCCTGGGCATGGGCGGGGTCTACGATGAGCAATGGGCGGCGACTTATATCGGCATGGGCGTGCGGATCGCGCTCGGCGGGGCGGATCATGCGCTGCTGATGGCAGCAGCGACGGCGCGCACCGCGTTCATGCGGGGGATAAAGAAGTAAAGAAGGTGAGGGGCTCTGCCCCTCAACCCCGCTGGGGCCCCCTCGGCCCCAGACCCCATTACTTCAGAAGCGCGGATTGCAGCCGCATGCGCAGCAGCTGGAAGCGGATCGCAAGCAGTTCGCCCCAGCTGCCGGGATGCGCCGGAAACACCCGCTGCAGCTGTCGCCGGCGCCAAGCCAGCCGCAGCCGCAGCCGATGGCGCAGCCGCAGCACGAGATCATGCGTCCAGGCGAACCAGCGCAGCCGCAGCAGCACCGGTGCACACGCCTCCCAGATCGCCAGCAGCATCAGCAGGGCGAGCAGTCGCGACAGCGCATAGACCAGGCTCGCCGCCATGAGATGACCCTGCGCCAGCAGCACCGCCGCCACCACCGTGCCGGCATGCCCGGCAATCTCCGGAACCAGGAACAGCGGCAGCGCCAGCAGCGGCGAGGAACGCGCGAGCACGCGGCGGAGCGACTGCACCGGCCGCGTCCGCTCGAACGCCGCCAACAGCGCCCGCCACCCCGGCCAGATCACGTGCTGGATCACCACCGCCAGCCCCGCCACTGGCAGAAGCGCCAGATCGAGCAGGTACAGGCGAGGAGCGCTCAATCGCCAGGCGGCTCCGCCAATCGGGCGGGCGGGTGGTCGAGCCCGCCGCGCACCTGCCGCGCCAAGGCCAGCAGGGCATACGGTCGCGCCAGCACCTCGGCACCCTCCGGCGTCGGAACGCCGCCGGCCCGCAACACGCGCAACTCTGCGCCAATGCCTGGGATCTCCCGGTCGGAAATCACCAAGTCTACTTCCCGGCCGTCGCGCAGCTGCCCCAGCGCTTCCGCGGGAGAGGCGGCCGCAGCGACCGCGTAGCCCAGGTCGCGCAGCATCGCCACGCATTGCTGGCGCAGATCGTCATCCTCGTCCACCACCAGCACGGTCTCTCCGGCGCGCGCCCGCGGCAGCGCGTCCGACGCCGGTGCGCGATTCGGAAACACCATCCGCACCGATGTGCCGACACCCTCGCGGCTTTCCAGCTCCAGCCGCCCGCCGCTCTGTCGGACGAAGCCGTACGCCATGGAAAGGCCGAGACCGGCCGCAGTACCCGGCTCCTTGGTGGTGAAGAAAGGCTCGAACGCGCGCGCCACAACCTCCGGCGGCATGCCCCGGCCGGTGTCCTGGACCGTGATCGCCACCTCGATGAGGCGTCCGGCGCGCGTGCGCTTGCCGCGTATCGAAAGTTTGATGCGCCCGCCTTCCGGCATCGCATCGCGCGCGTTCATCAGCACGTTGGACAGCGCGGTGCGCAGCTGCGCCGCATCGGCCTGCACCAGGCAGGGCTGGCGGTCGAAATCGAACACCAGCCGGTGCGCCGGCCCGAGCAGCCTGGCGAAGGCCGCGCGCAGCGACAGCAGCAGGGCGGAAATGTCGATGGTCGCATCCTCCAGCCGCTGGCGCCGGGCGAAGGCGACCATCGAGCGCGTCAGGAAAGCGGCGCGGTCCGCCGCCTCGGCAACACGCTGCAGCCGCCGGGTCGTGCGCTGCTCGGAGGCTTCGGCCAGCATCGGCTCGAGATTGCCGTGGATCACCGTGAGCAGGTTGTTGAACTCATGGGCGATCCCGCCGGTGACGCAGCCGAGCCCGGCCATCTGCTGCGCCTGTACCAGCGCCCGCTCGGTATCTCGCCGGCCCGTGATGTCGGCCTGCGAGGAAAAGAAATGGGTCAGCCGCCCATCGGGCGCGAATACAGGGGTGATGTAGAGCGAGTTCCAGAACGCCGTGCCGTCCTTGCGGTAGTTGAGAACCTCGACCGATGTTTCCACGCGCTGCTCGAGGGCCTCGTGCATGCGCGCCACGGTTTCCCGGTCGGTGCCCGCCCCCTGCAGCAGACGGCAGTTGTGGCCCACCAGTTCGTCCTGGGTGTATCCCGTGAGTTTGCAGAAGGCCGGGCTGGCCATCACGATCGGGTTGTCCGGCAATGACGGATCGGTGATGAGCATAGGGATATGCGTCATCGCGATAGCGGCAAGCACCCGGTCGGCACTGGCCTGGGCCGGGCTCTGCACGTCCCTCGATGCCTCGGCCTCGGCCGTTTCCGCCATTGTGCTGCCGTCCGCTGGGATGCACGAACCACCGCCGCACCGCGACGTTGCAGACGAACGCCTCACAACGGAGGCAGGTTTCCCGCCGGGGCTCGGGGCTCGATGTGAGGGATCGCCATGTCGGGGTCGCGGATTTTGATCGTCGAGGACGAGTTCCTGATCCGGCTCACCCTGGCCGAGGCGCTCACCGACGAAGGCTTCGAGGTCAGCGAAGCAGCCAGCGGCGACGAGGCGCTCGCCCTGCTGGAGGAGGAGGACGGGATCGAGCTGCTGCTGACCGACATCCAGTTGCCGGGAACGCTCGACGGCATCGGCTTGGCACGCGCCGCGCGCAAGCGCGCCCCGGACCTGCCGGTGATCTACGTGACAGGACGGCCGGACGCCCTGGAAGCCGCTGGCGGGTCGGGACGCGACGTGTTCATCTCCAAGCCGTACCTGCCCTCGGAAGTCTGTGCTGCGGCGCGCCGCCTGACGGGTCGCTGATACCAGTTCTCGGCGCGCCGACCCATGGCCGTCATATCAGCGAAAGCGGGAATCCATGTGCGGGCGTGGACCCCCGCTTTCGCGGGGGTGACGATAATGGGTGGCGCTCTGTGGGACCTCGTCTAAGGCAGTTCAGACGGAACGCCGGATCGCCTCCGCCGATGCGCGCAGGCCGGCCCGCGGTCAATCTCGTCCTCGTCGTCGTGGCGATCGACGCCCTGGGCTTCGGCATCGTCATCCCGATCGTGCCAAACCTCGTGCAGGCGCTCTCGGGCGAACCGGCCGGTCCGGCCTCGCTGCACGTCGGCGCCCTTGTCGCCACCTTCGCCGCGGCACAGTTCCTGCTGGCCCCTGTGCTCGGCGGGCTGAGCGACAGCTACGGCCGCCGCACGGTGATCCTGATCTCCATCACCGGGGTTGCGGCGAACTATCTTCTGCTTACCTGGGCGCCCTCGCTCCCCTGGCTCTTCCTGGGTCGGTTCCTCGCCGGCGCCACCGCGGCCAATTTCTCGGCCGCCAATGCCTATATCGCCGACGTCACCCCGCCGGAGGAACGCGCCCGCCGCTTCGGCCAAGTCGGCGCGGTGTTCGGCGCCGCCTTCGTGCTCGGCCCGGCGATCGGCGGGCTGGCGGGTGCGGTCTGGCTGCGGCTGCCCTTTCTGCTGGCCGCCGGCCTCGCCGGCTGCAACGCCCTCTACGGCCTGTTTCTGCTGCCGGAATCGCTGCCGCCCGAGCGCCGGCGCGCCTTCGCCTGGCGCCGCGCCAATCCGGTCGGCTCCTTCGGCACGCTCGCCGCCGACGGGGTGGCGGCGCGCCTCGGGCTCGCCTGGTGCTGCATGTGGTTCGCCCTCGGCTCGCTGCAGAGCGTGTTCGTGCTGTTCACCGGCCTGCGCCTCGGCTGGGGACCCGGGCTGAACGGCTCGGCGATGGCGGCGATCGGCGTCACCCAGGCCGTCGTGCAGGGTCTGCTGGTCCGCCGCGTGGTCGGCCGGCTCGGCGAGCGCCGCACCGCCATGCTCGGCCAGCTGTTCAGCCTCGGCGCCTATCTGATGTTCGCCTTCACCCGGTCCGGCTGTATGATCTACGCTGCCGTAGTGCTGCAGGGCTGCGGCTCGATGGCCAATCCGGCGGTCAACGCGCTGCTGTCCGCCCGCGCCGGACCCGACCGCCAGGGCGCCATGCAGGGCGCCCTGGCGGGCATGCAGGGGCTGACCGCCATCGCCTCGCCCCTGGTCGCCGCCACACTGTTCGCCCGCTTCGCCGGAGCGGGCCTGCCGGGCGCACCGTTCCTGCTGGCCGCCTGCATGTTCCTGTTCGCCCTGCTGCTGGTCCGCAAGGCGCGGTAGGACCAGAGGCTTTGGGCCTTCGGCGTCGTCAGGCGTCGCGCTGCATCAGTAGCACCCGGCGCGCTTTCTCGACGACGGGATAGTCGATCATCACGCCGTCGACCGAAACCGCCGCTGCCCCCGCGGCCTCCGCCGCATCGAACGCGGTGACGATGCGCCGCGCCCGCTCGAGCTCCTGCGTGGTCGGCGTGAACACCTCGTTCACCGTCTCGATCTGCGCGGGATGGATGCAGGCCTTGCCGCGATAACCCATGGCGCGGGCGCGGCGGGCCGAGGCGCGCAGCCGGTCGAGGTCGTGGATGTCGGGAAACGCCGTGTCGAACGGCCCCGGCAGGCCGGCGCAGCGCGAGGCCAGCGCCAGGGCGAAACGCGCCTGCGCCATGGCGCCGGTCTCGTCGTCAATGTCGATGTCGAGGTCCAGCGCCAGGTCGACCGCGCCGAACCCGAGCATGCGCAGCCGCCGCGAGGCGCGCGCGATCGATGCGGCGGCGGCGATGCCCTGCGCGGTTTCCAGCAGCGGAATGATCGCGACACTGCCGGTCGGGCGCTGGTGCTGCGCCTCGATCTGCGACAGCAGCCAGTCCACCATCTCGATCTGCTGCGCGCTCTCCGCCTTCGGCAGCAGGATGCCGTCGAGCGCCATGCCGCCCACCGCCAGGAGATCATCGAAGCAGAACGGGGTCGACGTGGCGTTGATGCGGACATACGCGGGCAGGCGGCGGGGCGTCTGCAGCGCCTGCACCGCCGCGGCGCGCGCTGCGGCCTTTTCGCTGACCGCGACCGAGTCCTCGAGATCGACGATCACACCATCGGCGGCGCTGTCGAACGCCTTCTCCAGCTTGCGCGCGCTGGTGGCCGGGGCGAACAGCAGGGAGCGCGGCAGCGCTCGGGTGGCGGATGCACCGGATGCGACATCGCTCATCAGAGGATCGCGCCATCCCGGCGCAGCTGCTCGATGCCCGACGGGTCGATGCCGAGGCTCGCCAGGATCGCCGCGCTGTGCTCGCCGAGCGTCGGGGCCGGACTGCGCAGCGCCCCGCCGGTCTCGCTCATGCGCGGCGTCACGTTGTGCATCGGCAGCTCGCCCATGTCCGCATCCGGCACGGTGATCAGGGCCTCGCGTTCCACGACATAGGGATGCACCACCAGGTCCGCAGCGTCGCAGACCGGTCCGACGGTCACGCCCGTCCGGCCGAACAGATCGAGGATCTCCGCCTGCGTGCGCGCCCCCATGAACTCGGCGACCACGCCATCCACCACGTCGATGTGGCGGACCCGCGCCGTGTTGGTGCGGAACCGCTCGTCTTCCAGCAGGTCGGCGCGCCCCATCACCTGGAACAGCCGCTCCGCCATCGACTGCATCGAGGCCGACAGCGCGACATACTTGCCGTCCCTGCAGCGATAGACGTTGCGCGGCGCCGTGGTCGCGGAGCGGCTGCCGTGCCGCGGCGTCACGCGCCCGGTGAGCGCGTGATTGGCGGCTTCCGGCCCGAGGATCGACAGCATCGGCTCGAACAGCGAAAGATCGACCACCTGGCCGCGCCCGCCGCTCACCTCGACATGCCGGAGCGCGATCATCGCCGCCGAGGCGCCATACAGGCCGGTGACCATGTCGGCCAGGGCCAGCGGCGGCAGCACCGGCGGGCGGTCGGGAAAACCATTCATCGAGGCGTAGCCGCACATCGCCTCCACCAGGCTGCCGAACCCCGGCTTGTCCTTGAACGGACCGGTCTGTCCCCAGCCGGATATGCGCACGATGACCAGCCGCGGATTGATCTCGAGCAGCATCTCCGGCGCCAAGCCGATGCGCTCCAGCTTGCCAGGCACGAAATTCTCTACCAGCATCTGCGCGGTCGCGATCAGTCGGTGCAGCACGTCCAGCCCGGCCTCGGTGCGATAGTTCAGCGCCAGGCTCTTCTTGTTGCGCGCGTAGACTTTCCAGTACGTCGGGATGCCGTCGACCAGCCAGTTGCGCAGATCGTCGCCGCGGCGCGGGTCTTCGATCTTGATCACCTCGGCGCCGTGATCGGCCAGCACATGCGTCACCATGTTGCCGGCCACCAACCGCGAAATGTCGACGATGCGGATACCGTCAAGCGGGACCGGGGCATCCGGGCGATATTGCTGGGTATGCAGTGCCTGGGTCATCGGTCAAGTAAAGGATATTTCGGGAGGGAAGGCGAGGGGCTCCGCTCCATGACTTAGCGCACGTGCGCGACGCGCAGCGCATTCGTGGTGCCGGCCTGGCCGAAGGGGATGCCGGCGATCACCACCACCTCGTCGCCGTGATCGGCGAAGCCTTCGTGAAACGCCGTGCGCATCGCCTTGTTCACCGTCTCCGACATGCTGTGGGTCACGGCGGCGATCACCGCATGCACGCCCCAAGCGACCGCCAGGCGGCGCGCCGTCGCCGCATCCGGCGTAGTGCCGAGCACCGGACATTCCGGCCGCTCGCGCGCCACCCGCAGCGCCGTGCTGCCCGACGACGTCGAGGCGACGATCGCCTTGGCGCCGATAGTATGCGCCACCTGACGCGCCGCCGCGGCGATCGCGTCCGCAGACGAATGCTCCGGCGCCGGGCGGCTCGCCTCGATGATCTCGCGCCAGCCCGGGTCCTGCTCCACCCGCGCGACGATGCGGTCCATGATGTTCACCGCCTCGAAGGGAAACTGCCCCGCTGCGGTCTCGGCCGAGAGCATCACCGCATCGGCGCCGTCGAACACCGCCGTCGCCACGTCGGAGGCTTCGGCGCGAGTCGGAGCGGGGGCGCTGATCATGCTCTCCAGCATCTGCGTCGCCACGACCACCGGCACGCCGCGCAGGCGGGCGGCACGGACGATGCGCTTCTGCGCCAGCGGCACCTCCTCGGGCGGCAGCTCCACGCCGAGATCGCCGCGCGCCACCATCACCGCGTCCGACAGCGCCATGATGGCATCGAGATTCTCCAGCGCTTGCGGCTTCTCGAGCTTCGTCATGATCCAGGCGCGGCCGCCGGTGAGCGCCTTGGCTTCGGCGACGTCCTCAGGGCGCTGCACGAAGGAGAGGCCGATGAAATCCACGCCGTGGTCGATCGCGAAGGCGAGGTCCTCGCGGTCCTTCACGGTCAGCGCCGGGATCGGCAGAACCATGTCCGGCACATTGACGCCCTTGCGGTCGCTGAGCGGCCCGCCGACGACGATCTCGGTCTCCAGATGGTCGTCGCGCTTGCGTGCCACGCGCAGCCGCAGCTTGCCGTCATCGAGCAGCAGCGTCGTGCCGATCGAGGCAGCCTGCAGGATCTCGGGATGCGGCAGCTGCACGCGCCTTGCGTCGCCGGGTGTCGGGTTGAGGTCGAGGCGGAAGGCCTGGCCCGTCTGCAGATGCACGCGCCCGCCGCCGAAGCGGCCGACCCGCAGCTTGGGTCCCTGCACGTCGGCGAGGATGCCGATGGGCCGTCCGGTCTGCGCCTCCAATTCGCGGATCATGGCGACGCGGCCGGCATGGTCCTCGTGGCTGCCGTGCGAGAAGTTCAGGCGGAACACATCCGCACCGGCGTGGAACAGCCGTGCCAGCACCTCGGGCGTGGAACTCGCCGGGCCGAGGGTGGCGACGATCTTGGTGCGGCGCCGGCGTCGCAGGGCAATGCGGGGCATCGGTTTTCCTTACGACACGAGAATGGCACGCACGTCGTTGACGTTGGTCAGGGTCGGTCCGGTGCGTACCAGGTCGCCGATCGCCGCGAACAGGCGGTAGCTGTCATGGGCGTCGAGCAGGCCTCGCGGGTCGATACCGGCCTCGCGGGCGCGGGCCAGGGTGTCGGGGGTGACCAGCGCGCCGGCGGCGTCCTCGGTGCCGTCGATGCCGTCGGTGTCGCCGGCCACCGCCCAGATGCCGGGCGCGCCCTGCAGGGCGACCGCCAGGCCGAGCAGGAACTCGGTGTTGCGGCCGCCCCGTCCGGCGGACCCGCTGCCGATCGTCACCGTCGTCTCGCCGCCGGAGAGCAGCAGGGCGGGCGGCGCCAGCGGGTGGCCATGGGCGCGTGTCGAGCGGGCGATGCCGGCCATGACGGTGCCCATTTCGCGGCTCTCGCCCTCGAGCGCGTCGCCAAGGATCAGCGGCGCCAGGCCGTGCGCCCGTGCCGCCTCGGCCGCCGCCTGCAGGGCCATGGTGGGTGTGGCGATCAGGCGGAACTCGGCGTGATCGAGGCTGCCGGGCTTGGGGGTCTCCGTGCCGTGCGCGAGGGGCGTCGTGTCGAGGCGGTAGCGCGCCATCAGCTCCCGTGCCTCGGCCAGGGTGGTGGGATCGGGCACCGTCGGGCCGCTGGCGATGACCGCGGGATCGTCGCCGGGGACGTCGCTGATGGCCAGCGTGACGACGCGGGCTGGGGCCGCGGCGGCGGCGAGGCGGCCACCCTTGATGCCGGAGAGGTGTTTGCGGACGGCGTTCATCTCGGTGATGGTGGCGCCGGAGGCGAGCAGCCCGCGGTTGACCGCCTGCTTGTCGGCGAGCGTGAGGCCAGCCGCCGGCAGGGCCAGCAGGGCCGAGCCGCCGCCGGAGATCAGCGCCAGCACGAGGTCGCCCGGGCCGAGCCCCTGCACCAGCGCGAGCATGCGGCGGGCGGCGGTCTCGCTGTTGGCGTCGGGGACCGGGTGGGACGCCTCCATGATCTCGATGCGCCGCGTCGGCGTGGCATGGCCGTAGCGGGTGACCACCAACCCGCCGAGTTCGATGTCGGGCCAGGCTTCTTCCAATGCGGCGGCCATCAGGGCGGATGCCTTGCCGGCGCCGACGACGATGCAGCGGCCGGCCGGCTTTTCCGGCAGGTAGCCGGCCAGGACATGGCGCGGATCGGCCGCCGCCACGGCGGCATCGAAGATGGCCCGCAACACTGTGCGGGCCCGCCCATCCTCCCACCCCATCCTTGTCTCCTTCTTTGTGAAGGGGCCTGGGGCCGATGGGCCCCAGCGGGGTCCAGGGGCAGAGCCCCTGACCTTGCTTTCTCCCAAGTATGGCGAACTCGCGGGGTGCACGCCATCTAGCCCCTGAGCAGAGGAGATGCCGCGATGGAAGAAAACACCCGAACCGAGCTGGAGGCCGCCGCCTTCCGGAGGCTGGTGCAGCATCTGCGCGAACGCACGGACGTGCAGAACATCGACCTGATGAATCTGGCCGGGTTCTGCCGCAACTGCCTGTCGCGCTGGTATCGCGAGGCGGCGCAGGAACAGGGCGTGACGATCTCCGACCCCGATGCCCGCGAGATCGTCTACGGCATGCCGTACAAGGAGTGGCAGACGCGCTACCAGAAGGAAGCGACGCCGGAGCAGAAATCCGCCTTTGCCGCGGCTGCCCGCGAGACCTGAACGGCGCGCGAATGGCTGTCGACCCGCAGCGCTACGCCTTCACCGATCCGCTCGATCTGCCGCGGATCACGCTGGACGATCTGCGGACCGGTGCGGCCGACGGCGTGCTGCTGGAAGGCGCGGACGCGCCGCGCCGCTTCCCGCGGCCGGCGCCGGAGTACCACGATGATCCCGATGGCGCCGGCCTGTTCGCCGGCTTTGCCGATGGATTGGTGACCTATCCGCCGGCCTTCCTGACCTCGTCCTGGGCCTCGCGCCTGGTCGGCTATCGCATGACGCTGTCGCGCGACGCGCTATGCTTTCAGGATGCGGGCCTCGAACCCGAGACGCGCGCCCGCGCCCTGGACCGCCTGGCCCGTGAGGACGATTTCTCCAACGAGGAAACCGGTCTGCGCCCGACCGGCCAGCCCGGCCTGTTCCACTTCAATGCGGGGGCGCGAGCGCAACGGCACCTGCCGGGCAGCGTGGTCGTATTGTGCTCCGACGAGCCGTACAATTTCGGCTCCTTCCTGTTCCGGGTGCTGCCCAAGCTGCACGCCGTGCGACGTTACGGCCTCGGCCACCTGCCGCTGCTCGTGCACGCCCATGCGGCCACGCAGCAGCAGTATCTCGCGCTTCTCGGCGCGCAGCGGGAGGCGCTGGTGCTGCACGACACGCGCACCATCTACACCATCGACCATGCGATCCGCCCCTGCCTGCGCAACGACCAGGCCTATCTCGACGACGAGACGCGGGCGCTGTTCACCGAGCTGCGCGACCGCTATGGCAGCCGCGATCATGGGGCGCGCATCTACGTCTCGCGGCTGAGCCATTCGAAGGGCGGCGCCTCGAGCCGCGCCATGCTGAACGAAGCCGCGCTGGTCGAGCGGCTGCGGGCGCAGGGCTTCCGTATCGTCGAGCCCGAACGCCTCTCCGCACACCAGCAGATCGAGGTGTTTTCCGCGGCCGAGCTGGTGGTCGGGCCGGCCGGTGCCGGCATGTTCAACGTCGCGTTCTGCCGCCCGGGAACGCGCGTCATCGACATCGAGTCCGAGCCGCACTGGATTCACGCGCATACCTGCCTGTTCGCGTCCTGCGGCCTGCGCTACGCGATCTTCGAGGGCAAGGTGGACCCGTCCGACGGGAGGCCGGTGCACCGGAGCTGGACGGTCAACATCGACGCTCTCTGCGACCGGATCGCCGGGTTCTGCGGCGACCCGCCGGCACGTGCAGGGCGGGCGAAGGCGATGCTGCGTTCGGGCACGCTCGACGAGGTGACCCTGACGCATGCACGGGGCTGGGCGCGGGACGCCGCCGGCACCGCGCCCGCCGAAATCGAGATCGTGGTGGAGGGCGCCCGCGTCGGCCGGGTGCGGGCCGAGCTGCCGCGCGACGACCTCGGTGCGCTCGGACCCTGCGCCTTCGTGTTCCGCTTCCCCGAGCCCCTGGTGCCGACGACGGCCGGCCTCGCCGTGGCGGCGCGCTTCGCCGACACCGGCGCGGACCTCGTCCACTCGCCGCACCGCCTGGCGCACCCGTAGGGTTGACGATCTCCGCCGGGTCGGTTTCGGTGCCGCCCGGTCACGCGGAGGCATCATGGCCCTGGACGCAGCGCAGAAGGCTGAGAATGGCAAGGCGGGCACTGCCAAGGGGGGCAGGGCCGCGCCCGACGAGAGGACGGAGGCCAAGACCGGCGGGATCGCGGCGGACCGGCTGCGCAGCCTTGTCGAACGGATCGAGCGCCTGGAGGAGGAGCGCCGCGCCCTGTCGAGCGACATCAAGGACATCTATCTCGAGGGCAAGAGCGCCGGCTTCGACGTGAAGGTGCTCAAGGCGCTGATCACCCTGCGGAAAAAGGAACCCGCCGAGGTCGAGGAGCAGGAGACGCTGCTCGACCTCTACAAGCGCGCGCTCGGCATGTGAGCCCTTTCATAACTCCGCCAGAACCGCCCCGTACTGGCGCAGCACCAGGGCGCGGCGGATTTTCATGGTGGGTGTCAGCAGGCCGTTCTCGACGGTGAACGGCGGCACGGCGGCGTGGCGGCGGATGCGCTCGGTGACCGACAGGCGCTGGTTCACCCGGCTCACCGCCCGCCCCGCCGCGGTCTCGTCCATCCCCTCGGCCGGCACGAGGAGGGCGGCGAGGCTGGGACGGCCGTCGCCGGCGACCACAGCCTGGGCGATCTCGGGCTCGCCCATCAGCAGGCCTTCGATGCGGGCCGGCGAGACGTTCTCGCCGCCCGAGAGCACGATCATGTCCTTCTTGCGGTCGGTGATGGTGAGATAGCCATCGGCATCGAGCAGGCCGATGTCGCCGGTGTGCAGCCAGCCCTCGCGCACCGCCTCGGCGGTGGCCTCCTGCTGGTTCCAGTAGCCGAGCATGACGAGGTCGCCGCGCACCAGGATCTCGCCGTCCCCGGCAATGCGCAGGTCCACGCCGGCAAGGGCGCGGCCGACGGTCTCCAGGCGGATGGCGTCGGGCGGGTTGGCGGAGATCACCGGGCCGGCTTCGGTCTGGCCATAGCCCTGCATGATGGTCAGGCCGAGGCCGGCGAAGAAGCGGCCGGTATCGGGCTCGAGCCGGGCGCCGCCTGACATGGCGGCGCGGAAGCGTCCGCCGAAGCGGGCCATCACGCGCCGGCGCACCAGCCGCTCCAGCAGCGGGTCGAGCAGGCGGTCCGCGGGGGTCATGCGCCCGGCGGCCCGGCGCTCGCCGATGGCCAGCGCCTGGCGGAACAGCGCCTGCTGCCAGGCCGGCGCCCGCCCGGTCTGGGCGAGGATGCGGGCGCGGATCACCTCGAGCACCCGCGGCACCACCGCCATGATGGTCGGGCGGATGTGCTGCATGTCCGCGGCGAGGTGCTCGACGCCGCGGGCGAAGACGATCTCGGTGCCGACGCTCGGAAGGAAATACTGGCCGACCGTGTGCTCGTAGCTGTGTGAGAGCGGCAGGAAGGAGAGATAGGTCTCGTCGCGCAGGTGCAGGGGTCGGACCAGCTCGAAGGCGCCGCGGCAGTTCGACAGGATGGCGCGGTGCGGCAGCATGACGCCTTTCGGACTGCCGCCGGTGCCCGAGGTATAGATCAGGCAGGCCAGGGCCTCGCCGGAGATGCTCTCCGCCTCCTCGGCGACGTCCTCGAACGGCCGATCGCCGGCGGTGAGGGCGACCCAGTCCAGCACCTGCAGGCCGGCCGGTGCGCCGAGGCTCTCGGGCAGCCTGGTCATGGTCACCAGCCGGTCGAGCCCGCCGGCCTGG